>CAYYJM010000032.1:0-16552 GCA_964471755.1 uncultured Alcaligenaceae bacterium | reverse complement strand
GTACCACTGATCCTTGAACGCATGGAGGTCCGGCCGAGGGGCCAGCACGTTGGTTGGGAAGAACTCCATCCGCGTCGCGCCTCCGCCGCTGAATTGCGATCACAAGCATCGGCAGCATATTACTCCGCGCCAGCGTGCGAAACAACCATTGTCGATGGCGCGGGCACCGGCCGCGCCGGACCACTTTCCCGATACGGAACGATTGTCGGCTAACTTGTGACGCCCCGCTGCACCAAACCCCACCCACGCTCACGGATTCGGCATGAAGCCGTCCTACCGCGTGGCCAGGAACGCCGTCACCTCCGCCAGCACCGCCGGGCCCTCGTCCTCCAGCAGGTAGTGGCCTCCTTCCGGATAGCGCCGCACCGCCGCTTCCGGCAACCGCCGCTGCCACTCGGCCAGGATCGCGCCATCGAAGACGAAATCGCGTTCGCCCCACTGGATCAGCGTCGGGATCGAGCGCAACTTCTCCAGTGACGATTCGACCTCGGTCAGCACCGGCCACGCCTCATCGCGTGGTGACAGCGGGATGTCCTGCACGAAGCGATGCACCGCCAGTCGGGCACGCCAGGAACCGTAGGGCAGCAGATACCCCGCGGCCACGTCCGCCGGCAGCGGCTTCGTCGTACAGTACCACACCGCGCCACGACAGAACAGGTTCAGGCCACGCACCAGGAACGCCCCGATCCCCGGCAGCCGCGACAAACGCAGCGACCACGGCAGCGACTTCCCCGGCGGCAAGCGAAACGCCGCCGTGTTCAGCAGCACCAGGCGCGACACCCGATCGAGGTTCCGCACCGCCCAGGCCAGGCCGATCAGGCCGCCCCAGTCGTGCAGGATCAGCGTCACCCGCCCCAGGCCGAGATGGTCGAGCAGTCGGCCGAGATCGTCACGCCGACTGGCCAGCGTGTAGCGATACGGCGGCTCATCCGGTTTGTCCGACAGGCCGCAGCCGAGATGGTCCGGGACGATCAGGCGGTAGCGGTCGCGCAGGCCCAGAACGAGCGACCGCCAGAAGAACGACCACGTCGGATTGCCGTGGACCAGGACGAGCGGTTCGCCGTCGCGGGGCCCTTCGTCGAGGTAGTGCATCCGCCCGGTCGGCTGGTCAAAGAAACGCCCCTCGAAGGGATACAGGGCCCGAAGGGCGGGGTTCAGTTCCATCATTCAGCTCTCACCCGGCGTCTTGACCTTGTACTCGGCCGACCGGAACCGCAGCACACCAAACAGGGTCGCCACCGCGCCGATCACCAGCAGCGACACGAGACACTCGGTGACGCCTGGCGTCGTCTCGGAGAGGAGCGAAATGCCCCAATCTCGTTGATGGCTGTCGTCGATCCAGTTCAGCGCCAGTACCCGGAAGTAGAAGAACACCGTCGCCCGACGCAGGACGAAATCGATGTTGCTCAGGGCCCACTCGACCAGGACGATGTAGGCGATGCCGATGGCCAGCAGCCGACGCAGATACAGGCTCAACACACCGAACAGGGCCGTGTAGACGAACGTCGTCATCGACAGAATCGCCAGCAAGGCGAGGACTCGTGACACTGGCTCGTCAGCGGGGTCGTCGTTGCCCCACCAGACGCAGACCGCCGTCAGGGTGGTGAAGACGACGGTCAGGGCGAAGACCATCGCGTAGGTCGCCAGCAGGCGCGTCAGGTAGAGCAGGCCACGCGGGATCGGCCGGATCAGCAGAAACGTCAGGGTCTGGTCCTCGATCTCGTCCTGGACCATGCCGCTGGCGTAGAGCAGGCAGGTCAGCGGCACCAGAAAGAGCGGCAGGAAGTTGAGCAGCAGGATGAACTCCAGCTCGCGCGACGATCCCGGCCGGGGAGACGACCGGGCCACCAGGGCGAGCACGGCCGGCAGCGCGAACAGGGCACACAGGATGAGCAGCCGCCGGCCACGCATCAGCTGGCGCAGCGTCAGCGTGAAGACCGTCGCCAGCGATGTCAACAGCGACGGCCTCGGCATGGTCGCTTGCAGGTCCATCATTTCACCAGGTACTTGAACACGGACTCGAGATTGTCGTCCTCGGAGTAGACCTCGCGGATCGGCGTGCCATCCGCGACCAGGCCCGGCAGCCGGGCGTAGAAATCGTCCGGCTTGCGCGTCTCGACCATGACGCCGCCCTGATCGCGCAGAACCGTGATCCCCTCGACGTCCTCCCAGCCGATCAGCCGGGCGGCCAGTTCGCGGTAGTGGTCGGTGACGAGAATGATCCGGTGCGGGTGCTTGTCGATCAGCTCGCGGATCGAGCGAATGCTCCCCTCGGCGACGAGCCGGCCGTGGTTGAGCAGGACGATGTACTTCGTCAGCGACTGGACCTCGAACAGGACGTGGCTCGACAGGACGATCGTCTTGCCGTCGGCGGCCAGGCCGAGAATGATGTCCATCAGGTCGCGCCGGGCCAGCGGGTCGGTGTCGCTGATCGACTCGTAAAGGAAGAGGACCTCCGGATCGTGGACGAGAGCCTGGGCCAGCTTGATCCGCTGACGCATGCCCTTGGAGTAGCCCTTGATGGCCCGGTTCTGATGCTCCTCCATGCCGACCAGGTGGATCGCTCGATCGACGGGGTGCTTCGCCGGGCTCAGGCCGGCCAGGTTGGCGCAGGTCGTCACGAACTGTCGGCCGGTCATCCACTCCCAGAAGGCGTCCTGCTCCGGGCACAGGCCGATCCGACGGAACAGACGCGCGTTGCCCCAGACCTCCTCGCCCAGGACGGTAACCTCTCCCTGGCTCGGTTGCAGCTGGCCGGTGGCGAGCTGGAGCAGCGTCGATTTGCCGGCACCGTTGGGACCAAGCAGACCGGTGATGCCCGGCGGAATGTCGAGTGTCAGCCGGTTGACACCGATGACCGGGCCGTACCACTTCGACACCTCGTCGAAGCGGACGACGACCGGAGCGACCTCGACCGTGCCCGCCGTCTGTGGGACGGGCACCGGTACGGGTTGCTCGCCGTCCTTGAGCCGCAGGTCGCGGTTCACGACAGGCGGTCCAGCGTGCGTACGCGGGTCGTCAGCAGCCACAGGGAGGCTCCAAAGAGGGCCAGAAGGATCAGGGCCGACCAGTAGACCGGAAACTGCGGGCCGGACAGGTACAGCTGGGCCGTCATGCGCGCCAGCTCGGGATTGTTTCGCGTCATCGGGTTGGCGTCGGCGATCTGGTCGCCGACGCGCTCGGCCACGGTATCGACGCCGAGCAGGGCACGACCGACGCGCTCGAGGTTGCCGGTGTAGGCGATGATCGGCCGCCAGTCGTTCAGGTAGGCCTCGATCATCGCCTCCTGGCGGCGCTGCCAGTGTTCGACCTGCTGGGGCATCCGTGGGCCACGCGGGTGATTCGGATCGAATCGACGCGGCGGTCCGACTGGCTGGAACGCCTGGGCTTCGTGTCGGGTGGTCTGCTCGACGTGAATGCTGCTCATCGCGCTGGCGACCATGCTGCTGATGATCCAGATGCCGACCCAGAAGGCGGCGACGTAGCGCGAACTGCGACTCAGCGACGACAGCGCCAGCATCAGCGTCCCGGCCGACAGGACGATGACCAGGCCATAGCCCAGACAGCCGAGCAGCAGGTGCCAGGTGTCGAAGATGACGGCCAGCTTGAAGCTGAACAGCACGCCGAGCAGGTACGCGAGCAGCGCCGGCACGATCGCCACCAGGGCGAGGAAGAAGCCGATCACGCCGAGCTTGCCCAGGAAGTAATCCCAGCGGTACAGTGGCCGCGACAGGTAGAGCGTCACGGCGTTGAAGCGCAGATCCTGGCTGATCAACCCCGGCCCGACGAGCAGGACGAGGACCATGGCGATGAACAGTTCGACCCGGAAGAAGAAGTGGAAGGCCAGCGTCCAGACGATGATACGGAAGCTGCCCGGGTCACGAACGATGTCCGCCGGAAAGATGGCCCGGGCGATCGGCATGACCCACTCGGCCTGCTGTTCGAGGAAGCCCCACAGGACGAGGACGCCAACCAGAGCGACGGCCGGCGTCATAGCCATCATCGTCAGCAGGCGCAGGATCCAGCTCTGCAAGGCGATGCGCACTCCCTGCCGGGCGATCGTCCACCAGCGCCAGGCGTGGCCAGACAGCTCGCCATCCCAGTGCTTGTAACCCTGCTCGAAGACCGGCATCAGCGCACCTCCGCGACGGCCGACAGGAAGACGTCTTCCAGGGTGCTGCGCTGCGGGCGCAGGTGGCGAATCTGCACCCCGAGCCGGGAGGCGATCTGCCACAGCAGTGCCTCGTCCTGGTCCTCGTTCATCTGTACTTCGAGCAGGTCCTCGCGCGGCTCGACCAGACAGCCGGCCAGGCGGACCTCGGCGACGAACACCTCGGGCGAGTCCTTGAGACGGATCTGGTATCGCTGTCGGTGGACGCGCTTCAGGTCGCTGATCCGCCCCTGCTGGACGACCTCGCCGCGCGTCAGGACGACGACGTGATCGCAGACGTGTTCGACGTCGGGCAGCAGGTGGCTGGAGAAGAGTAGACTCATGCCCTTGTTGTGGGCCAGATCGTGAGCCAGGGCGAGGATCTCGTCGCGGCCGGCCGGGTCCATGCCGTTGGTCGGCTCGTCGAGAATGAGCAGGACCGGATCATGCACGATGGCGGCGGCGATCTTGATGCGCTGCTTCATGCCGGTCGAGTAGCCGTCGGCCTTGCGGTAGCGGAACTCGCCGACGCCGACGTAGTCGAGGACCTCGTGAGCCCGTTGCATGGCGTCGTCGAAGGCCATGCCGCACAGTTCGCCGGCGAAGCGGACGAAGTCCACGCCGGTGACTCCGGGAAAGAGACACTCGTTCTCCGGAACGTAGCCGACCTGCTGGCGGATGTCGAGTGGGTTCCGGCGAATGTCCTTGCCCAGGACGGAACCGCCGCCACGGTCGATCTGGATCAGGCCGAGCAGCGTGCGGATGAGTGTCGTCTTACCGGAGCCGTTGGGGCCGAGCAAGCCGATGGCCCCTCGCGGCGCGGCGACGCTCAGGTTCTTCAGAGCCGTGACCGGCCCATAGGTCTTGGAGACGTTGTCGAGCTGGAACAGCATCCGCTACGCCCTCACCGACTTGCAACCGGGTGTCATTGTATCGAGACGGAGCGGAAACGCATACGGCCGACGGTGAAATCTCACGGGCCTAACCGACAAAGCTCTGCTTGGGTGCAGGCAAAGTGGCCTGCGACTCCGTCGCGGATGACAGAAATCCGCCACGGAGCGGCGGGCCACCTGGTGGCGCTGCCATCGCAGCGATTCACCGGTTACACCCCTCTGATTCATCGTTCATCGTTCATCGTTCATCGTTCCAGAGGGATTCTTCTTGCTGGTGGAGGTGGGGTGATTCCATAATCTGGGCATACGGTCTCGCCTGGTCAGGATGGCCAGCGACTGACATCCCCCCTTCTGTCAGTCGCGGCACCGGACATCCGCCGTTGCACTCGCTATGAATTGACCCCGCGGGCATGCCAGCCGGGAGGATCACGGGATGAGCCTGAAGCAACTACCCCCTCATGGACGCGGTCTGTGTCGAACCCTCGGAGCCCTCCTGGCTCTGCTCGTGGGGACGACCTTCCTTCCTGGTCAGCAGCCGCCGCCCGATCCGATGGAGATGCTCCTGGCCGGGGCTCGACGTGCCTACAACGAGAAGAACTACCCCTTCGCCACCGAGCGGTTCAAGGAGTTCCTCGCGAAGTTCGGCGGCGATCCACGCGCCCAGTCCGCCCGCTACGGCCTGGGTCTGTGCCTGCTCCATGGGCCACAACGCGATTATCTCAAGGCAGTGGAAACTCTGGGGCCGTCGGCCGGCGACGGCAACTTCCCCGATCGCCCCTCGGCCTGCTACTACCTCGGCCTGGCGCATCGCGGCGAGGGCGTCAAGCAACTGGCGACCGCCGCGAGCAAGGCCGCCGAGGCGAATCAGGCCCGGGAGCGCGCCCGTCAGCGCTTCGAGGAGGCCGCTCGCTGGTTCGGCGAGGGGGCCAACGCCTTCGCCAAACTCGTCAAGGAAGAGCCGAAGGACGGGCCACTGCCGATGGCGCTGGAATGGGTCGCTCGCTGCAAGTGCGACCAGGCCGAGGCCTATCTTCGGGTCCACAAGGTCAAGGAGGCGAAGGACGCGACGGCCAGCTTCCTCGTCGGCAAGGCTCCCCTCCAGAAGAGCCGCTATCGTGGTCAGGGACTCTACTATCACGGCCTGGCCTGCTTCCTGCTCAAGGAGAATCTCGCCGCTGGCAAGGCGCTCAGCCAACTCGCCCCGTTCACCGATCCGACCTGGGGCTCGCACGCGCAGTACCTGCTCGGGCGCATCCATCACACTGAACAGGAACGACCCGAAGCCATCGCCGCCTATGAGGGGGCGATCAGCGGCCATGCCACGGCGAAGAAGGCGGCGCAGGAGGCCCTCCGGAATCCGGCCCAGTACCTGAACAATCCCGAGGAGAAGGCCCGGCTGGAGGCCCTCGTCAAGGAACCGCCCGAACACGTCGCCCGGGCCACCCTCTTTCTCGGCGTCCTGCAATACGAGGACGGCAAGTTCGCCGACGCTCAGAAGCACTTCGCCGAGTTCGCCCAGCAGTTCCCGTCGTCGGCCGTCCTGGGCGATGCCCTGCTCCGGCTCGGCTTCTGTCAGGTGCAGCTGAAGGCGTTCCCCGAGGCGACGAAGACGCTCAACGACGTGGCGACGAAGTATCCCGCCTTGCAGGATCAGGCGTGGTACTGGCTGGGCAAGGCCCAGATCCAGGCGGCCGACCCGGCCAACGTCGCCGCCCAGCAGGCCGCGATGAAGACCGCAGCGGAGACGCTGCGCAAGGCGGCCGACCGGGCCAACCAGCTGGCCTCGGCCAATCCGCCCAGCCCCGACGCGAAGAGTCGCCGGGCCGAGATCCTGGCCGACCTGGCCGATACCTATCAGGCGACGAAACTGTTCAAGGAAGCCGGCGACGTTTACCGCCAGCTCCTCAACGAGAACATCCTGCCGACCCGGCGCGAGGAGTTCACCCTGTCCCTGGCGACGGCCCTGCACCTGAGCGGCGACTACTCCGGCTCGGACACGATCTGCCAGCAGTTCCAGGGGCAGTTCCCGCAGAGCGTCTTCCTGCCGGCCATCGCCTTTCGCCTGGCCGAGAACGCCTACTTCACCGCACTCGGCATCGAGAAGCAGGCCCCGTCGCCGGCCCGCGACGCCAATCTCACCCGTCAGCTCGATGAGACGATCCGGCGCTACACGGTCGTCGTCGAGAAGTTCCCCGAGTTCGCTCAGGTGAGTCTGGCCCGCTACGGCCTGGGCGTCTGCCAGTACCGCAAGGGCGATCTGGAGAAGGCCCGCGAGACGCTGGCCGCCATCCCGGCCGGCGACCGCGTCGGCGACCTCGGCCTGGTGCCGTATCAGTTGGCCGACATCCTGATCCGAACCGCTCCGACTTCCGGTGAGGACGCCCTGACAGCCGGGCGCATGGAGGAGATGCTCAAGGAAGCGAGCGATCTACTCGACAGCTACATCGGCGCGAATCCGACCGCGCCGCAGTTGCCGGACGCGCTGCTCAAGCTCGGCCTGGCCCAGCAGCGGATGGCCGGGTTGCTGGCCATGGCCGAGGCGAAGAACGCCGCCATCAACAAGGCCCGGACAGCGTACGACACCATCCTCCAGAAGCACCCGCAGAGCAAGCAGGCCGCCCAGGCCCGGATCGAGAAGGCCAAGGTGCGAGCCCTGACCGGCGACGTCGGCGGTGCGGTCAACGAGCTGCGCGCCTTCACCGCCGAGCCGCTGCGGCAGACGGAGGTCGCTCCACTCGCCGTCGTCAACCTGGCGATCCAGATGCGCCGTCAGAATCAGGCTCCCCAGGCCGCCGACCTGCTGTCGGCCTTCCGCCGGGACATCGAGCCGGCGATGAAGACCGATCCGGCCCGCTCGGCCTGGGTGCCGCTGGTGATGTACCATCATGGCGTCTGCCTCCGTGAGGCGAACAAGCTCGCCGACGCGCGGACTGTCTTCAACCTGCTCTTGCAGCAGTATCCGCAGTCGGTCGAGGCTCCCGAGGCAGCCCTCCGCTCGGGCCAGTGTGCCCGCGACGAGGCCCAGAAGAAACTCGACGATGCCAGTCGTCAGGTGCAGAGCGCCAGCAATCCGCAGCAGCGCGACGCGGCCCAGAAGAATCAGGACGCCGCCGTCAAGGAGTTGCGTGACGCGATCGGCTTCCTGGAAAGCTCGGCGGGCAAACTGGCGCAGGCTCAGCCGATGAACCCGGCCCGGGCTCGCATGCACTACGAGGCGGCCTGGTGCTTCCGCAGCCTGGCGGACCAGGAGATCGCCACCAACCGTCGCCGCCTGCAACAGGAGCAGATCCAGAAACGCCGCGACGAGATCGCCCGGAATCTGCCGCCCGGAGCCGCGGTGCCGGCGATCCCGACGCCGGAGGTGCCGCTCAAGAGCATCCCGCTCCAGCCAGGCGAGCAAGGAGCCCGGGCCCAGTATCAGGCCCTGATCGCCGCCTTCCCCGACGCGGCCCTCAGTGTCGATGCCCGCTTTGAGCTGGCCGAACTGCTCGGCGATCGCGGCGACCACGACGCCGCCATCAAGCTGCTCAGGGACGCCCTCGATCGGGAGCCGCCCACGGAGACGACCGACCGGATCAAGGTTCGCCTGGCTCAGTCGCTGATGCTCAAGGGCGATCTGCCAGCGGCCCTGACGCAGGTGACGCCGATCGCGGCCAATCCCAAAAGCGTCGTCCACGCTCACGGCCTGTACCGGGCCGGCGAGTGCGAGTTCCAGATGGGCAAGCTCGACGAGGCCCTCAAGCGTCTGACGCCGTTCCGCGATCAGGGGCCGTTGCAGAACATCGCGGGGGTGAGCGATCGCGCGCTGCTGCGCCTGGGTCAGGTCCTGGGCCAGCAGAAGCAGTGGGAGCCGAGCCGACAGGCGTTTGAGCTTCTGACCCAGCGCTTCGGCACCAGTCCCTGGGTGGCGGACGCCTTCTACGGCATCGGCTGGGCTCGTCAGAACACCGGCCAGTTCGACCCGGCCGTGACCGCGTACACCGAGACGACGCGACGAACCGCGAGCGAGCTGGCGGCTCAGGCGCAGATCAACATCGGCCTGTGTCGGCTGGCCCAGAAGCGGTTCGGCGACGCGGCGACGGCCCTGCTCGTGGTGCCGTACACCTACGACTATCCCGACCTGAGCGCGGTCGCCCTGCTGGAGGCGGCACGGGCTCTGGCCGAGGACAAGAAGCCGGACCTGGCGATCAAGGTGCTGGAACGGCTTCTCAAGGATCATCCCGACAGCGAGCCGGCCAAGGCGGCCAGCCAGCGGCTCGACGAGTTGAAGAAGGGTTGAGGCGCTCCCGGCTCGCCCGGAAGAGGAATCCGTCCATGACCACGCGAACCGTTCTCCGCTTCGGCCTGGGCCTGATCGCTGTCGCCGGGCTGTCACTGCTGACGACGCCGGCGGCGCGCGGCTACGTCGAAGTGCCGCACAGCCTCGGCCAGATCATCAATCTGTCGTCGAACATCGTCGTGATGCAGGTGACGGCGATCGACCGCGAGAAGAACTTCATCATCTACCGCAAGATCCGCGACATCAAGGGGAAGCATCCGCAGGAGGTGATCAAGCACAACATCGGTCGGGCCGGCTTCCACGAACGCGAGTGGAAGATCACCATGGCCTGGGCCGAGGTCGGCAAGACGGCCGTCTTCTTCCACAACGGCGGTGCCAGCGAGACGTGCATCGGCAACTACTGGTATCAGTGCTACGCCGGCGGCGAATGGTGGAATCACAGCCACGCCGAGCCGTATCTGCTGCGCAGTTTCTGCGGTCGGCCGGAGAAACTCGCCGGGGCCGTGACCGAGATCCTCACCGGCCGCGAGGTCATCGTGCCGTGCATGGTCAGCGGCAACACGATGGACCTGCAACTCCAGCGGGCGAAGATCCAGCGCCTGCGGGCCAGCCTCAAGCTCAACGACTACAACCCGAAACGCGACTTCGTCGGCTGGGGCGGCGAGGACTTCCGGCGTCTCAGCGGCCTGCCGGGATTCACGCACATCTCAGGCCTGGCACGCGTCGATCCGGATGCCCAGTCGATCGCCTGCACGGACCTCGACGCGGACGGCAAGCTCGACCTCGTCCTGGCCGGGGCGAGTCGGGTCGCCATCCTGCAAAACGGCGGCGAGGCGATGAGCGAGGTGAGCGTGCCCGGTGGCAGCGGCGGCCGGGCTACCGTCTGGGCCGACTACGACGGCGATGGCCTGCCCGATCTGCTGCTGGCCACGGCTCAGGGACCGAAACTCTACACGAATCAGGGCAAGGGCAACTTCCGCGACGACAGCCATCTGCTGCCGCATCAACCGGGCTGGAACCTGACCTGCGCCGCCTGGACCGATCAGAACGGCGACGGCCGACCCGATCTCCTGCTTGGCAACGGCTTCCACGGCCTGCGACTCTACCGCAACGACGGCCCGGCGAAACCGGGCCAACTCCGCTTCGCGATGGGCGGCTGGCACCACGTCGGGCCGTTCGCCTCCATCGGCGGTCAGGGCTTCACCACCGTCTATCCGCCCGAGCAGGAAATCGACCTGAAGAAGACCTACAAGGGTCTGGGCGGAGCGGACATCAAGTGGCAGGAGGCGAAGTATCCCGACGGCCAGGTTCACAGCTTCGCCGGCGATCAGGCCGCCGTCGCCTATCTCTACCGTGAGATCGAATCGGATCGGCCGCGCGACCTGCCCTGCTCGTTTGGCAGTGACGACGCGCTGACAGTCTGGGTCAACGGCGTCAAGATCATCAGCGAGAACGTCGGCCGGGGAGCCGCTCCGGATCAGAACCTGGCGACGCTCAAACTGCGACCGGGCAAGAACCAGCTGCTGATCAAGATCTGCAACACCGGCGGCCCCTGGGGCTTCTACTTCAAGGCGAAGGCCGACGTGCCGACGGCCGGCCCGGCCTGGACGTTCACCGATGTCTCCGACACCGTCGGCCTCGGTGCCGCCGGCATCGGCAGCGAGGCCAAGGGGGACACCCTCACCGTCCTCGATTTCGATGGCGACGGCCGACCGGACTTTCTCTACGGCAGCGGCTCCGGTCTGCTCGTCCGCAACACGCCGGAGGGGTATCGCACGGTCGAGAACCACGGCATTGCCTACGCACCGGGGCGGGTCGGGCCGGTGCCGGGCGACTTCAACGGCGATGGGGCAATCGATCTGCTCGTGCCGCAGGGCACCGCCTGCAAGCTGTTCCAGAGCGACGGCAAGGGCCGCTTCGCCGATGTGTCGGCGAAACTCGGCCTCGACACGGGCAGCGTCCGCATCACCTCGGCCGCGTGGGGCGACGTGGACAACGATGGCCGACTCGACCTCGTTCTCGGCTGCATCGGCGGGCCGAATCGCTTCCTGCACCAGAAGGACGATGGCAACTTCGAGGACGCGACGACGACGATCGGCCTGGGTCAGAAGGTCTTCAACACGCAGGCCGTCTGCCTGGCCGACCTGAACAACGACGGCATGCTCGACATGATCTTCAACAATGAGGGCCAGGACTCGGTCGTCCTGCTGGGCAACCCCGAGTTCGCCCAGGTGGCGAAGAAGACGCCGGTGAGCGTGACCGTCGCCGGCAAGGTCGGCGTCGTCGGCAGCACGGTTCGCCTGCTCGACCCGAACGGCAAGCTGCTGGCCACGACGCAGGTTTCCGGCGGCGATGGCCGTGGTGGACAGATGCCGCCCGTGGCCCGGTTCGCCGTGCCGCCGGGGGCGTACAAGGTCGAGGTGATCGCGTCGAACGGCCAGAAGCGGGAAAAGGCCCTCGCCGTGCCGACGACGCCGACGCGGAGTGTGATCGAGTAAGGAGACGGGTCCTCATGCGTATCTGCACCGCCCTGCTGTTCCTGCTGCTCGTCGCCCCGCTCGGGGCGGTCGAGCCGTGGGCGACCTACCGTGGCAATCCCCAGCGCACCGGCCACACCGACGGCAAACCCGGCCCGACGACGATGCCGAAGGTCCTCTGGGTTCACAAGGGCCAGGATCATTTCATCGCCGCGCCGGTGCCGGCCGGCAACGAGATGGTCCTCGCCGGCCTCGGCGGCTTCAATGTGCCGACGCTGTTCGCCTTCGCCACCGACCCGGCCGCGAAGCAGCGCGTCGTCTGGTCACGGTCGGCTCCGCTGCTCAAGCTGCCCAGCGTCAGTTCGCCGGCCGTCGTCGAGGGGCAGCTCATCTTCGGCGATGGCATGCATCAGACAGATGGAGCCATCCTCCACTGTCTGCGTGCGGACCGGGGCGGCGTCCTGTGGCAGTTCGCGCTGCCGGGCAACCTCGTCCACCTGGAAGGCTCGCCGACCGTCGTCGCGGGCAAGGTCTACCTCGGCGGCGGCGCGGCCGGGGTTCTTTGCCTCGACACGAAAGCGCTGAGTCTCGATGGCAAGGCGATGTCGCCGGCTGACATCCGGAAGACACTCGATGCCGAGTGGACGAAGCTCCAGGCGAAGTACGAGCAGGACAAAAAGACGAACCCGATGTTCGCCATTCCACCGAGTGACGACCAGCTGCCGCGAGCCAGTCCGAAGCTCGTCTGGCAGACGGGCAAGGAGAAATGGCACGTCGATGCTCCGGTGGCCGTGGTCGGCGACCGCATCCTGGCCGCGTCGGCGTTTCTCGATCAGGAGAAGGTCGGCGACCGGGCCCTGTTCGCTCTCGACGCGAAGACCGGCGAGCAGAAATGGCGAACGGCCCTGACGCTCAACCCCTGGGGCGGGCCATCGGTGAGCGGCGACACGGCCGTCGTGACCGGCAGCAACATCGGCTACGACCTGAAGCTGCTGCGCGGAGCGAAGGGCGAGATCGCGGCGTTCGACGTGGCCACGGGCAAGGAGAAGTGGCGCAAGGCGATCCCGGCCGGCGTCGTCTCCTGCGCGGCTCTGGCCGAGGGGATCGCCGTCACGACGGCGACCGACGGCAAGGTCCGCGCCTTCGACCTGGCGACCGGCGAACGGCGCTGGATCTACACGACGAAGATGCCGTTCTTCGCGCCGCCGGCCATCGCCGGAGACGTGGTCTATGCCGGCGATCTGAGCGGCGTCATCCACGCCATCGGCATCCGGGATGGGGCGGTGAAATGGACGCTCGACCTGGGCAAGGATCCGGCGGTCAAGGCTCCGGGTCTGGTCTATGGCGGGCCGATCGTCCACGGTGGCCGGCTCTACGTCGCGACGTGCAACGTGGACGGCCCGGCCGCCCGGCAGCCGACGGTCGTCGTGTGCCTTGGCTTACCGTGAACCACGAACCACCGGAGAGAACCCATGCGACGAATCACACGGATCGGGCTGTTCGTCCTGTGCGGCCTGCTGACGGGGAGCCTGCTCCCGGCTCAGGAACCGACGCCCGGCGTAACCGTGGATCGGGTCGCCCGGACGGTCAGCATCGATTGCAAGATCGCTCCGCGCAAGATCAACGACGAGAAGTTCAAGGAGATCTACCCGATCGAGGTGATCGCCTCGTGGGCCTACCCGAAAGGGCAGAAGGCCCACGAGACGGTCTTGACCTACGAGGCCAAACCGAGTGACATCCACAAGGCACTGGAGTCGCTCGGCCTCAAGCCGGGTGCGCCGGTTCGCGGCGAGGCCCCGAAGCCGCCGCAGGGCCCGGCCGTCCGCATCGCGATCGAGATTCCCACCGAGGGCGGCGGCACCCGGAAGCTGCCCATCGAGAAGGCTCTCGTGGACATCAAGACGGCCCGAAATCTGCCACCGCTCCAGTGGCGATTCACGGGCAGCGTGATGAAGAGCGTCGATCCGGAGAAGCCCGACGTTCGGGTTTACGGAGCCGACACGACAGGGACGCTGATCACGATCTTCCCCGTCAGCGATGAGACGGTCTTCCAGACCAACCTGACGATGAAGGAAGAGAAGTACGTCAAACTGGACACCGACAAGAAGGTGCTGCCGAAGGAAGGCACGCCGGTCAAACTCATTCTTGAGCTTCCGAAGTAACTCCACGGGGACACTCGATGCGCTACTCGATCGATCTGCCGGTTCTGCTCGCCGTGGCGTTGTTCGCGTTGTGTGGTTGCGGTCAGAGGACGGCCCTTCACTCGCAGGCCGAGGCAAGGCCGGCGACCGCGACGGGATCGGGCGAGCGCGAAGCGGCCCCCGGCCCGTCGGCTCCGTTGCTGGCCGTCGTGCCCGAGGAAGTGCCTCCTCAGGCGACGCCGGGTGAGCCTGCTTCGCCGAAGCAGCCGGCACTCGTTCAGGCGGCCGCGAAACCGGGCCCGCAGGACGCCGCAGCCCAGTCGGAAGAGACGACGACCGAGTTCCGCTTTCCCGACGATGCCGGCGGCGCGCTGCTGCGGAAGATCCTGCCGCCGCGCGTGTCGCTGGCGGCGATCCTGGAGCGAACCGACGAGCCGCGTCATCTGTCGGGGCCGGGCAGCATCGAACACCCAACCGGGCTGCCCGGGCCGACGCTGAACGTCGTCCGCCTCGCTCCGCTGTCGCCGCGTGGAGCCCTCGTTCCGCAGGCGACCTTGACCGAGGAGCTTCCGGGTTCTCCGGCGGCTCCGATCGCGCCGGCACCGGTGGTCTTTCCGACAGGGCCGAAGACACGAGCCGAGCGGCCCGACCCGGCCGAGACTCCCTCGCTGCCGCTGCTGGCTGCGTTCGTGCCCGATCGTGCTTCCCTGGAAGACGCCACGCGGGCCCAGTCGCTGACGGCGGTGATCGCGGCTCCGATTCCGGTTCGACAGACGGCGGTGCCGTTCAGCCGGCAGAGCATTCCCGATCCGTTCGAGAATCGGCGTGACGTTCGCTTCACGCATCCGGAGCCGGAGCCGAGCCAGCCGCTGGCCGGGACGCCACGTGTGCCGTGACGGGAGACGGCCGCGAGTGATCGTCATTCCAGCCGTGTGGCGGGCCGATTGTCGAAGACCAGGAGCCGTTCCGGCCAGCGCAGGGCGGCCAGGCTCGTGTGGAAGACGCCCGCTCCCGGCCGACGTTCCCGGTAGCGCTTGCCGACCGAGTAGTCCAGACACATGGTCCAGCCCCGACCCAGACGAGCGTACGGGCTCAGATTGCCGAACAGATGCAGCGAGTCGTGGTCACCGTTGACCGGCTGCCGCCAGTAATGACCGAAGACGACCATGACCGCATCCCGGTAGCCGAGCCACCACGGGACGCGCGCCTCCCAGTGATGCCGCGGTCCGATCTCCAGCGGAGCCATGCGGCGCTCCTCCAGACCGCTGGTCAACACCTTGATCGGATTGCGATTCTGCCGGGCGAGCTTCCGCAGGCCGTGGTCGGTCACTCCCTCACGATCCAGGTTCCGCTCAATCTCCTGGCTGTACTCATGATACAGCTCGACGGCCTCACTGTGGCCACGCAGTCGATTGACGTGATCGACGTGCCAGCAGGCATGGACCAGCCGCAGGTCCGGCCGTTCGAGAACCACCGGAAGCGAGGCGAAGAAGGCCAGCGCCCGGCAACGGCTCGCCGTGTCGAGCAGGGCTCGCTGCGCGACCAGAATCCCGGAGCGATCGAGCGCCTCCGGTTCGTTGTAGAACCAGCCGTTGCCCACCTTCCGGCTGCCGAGCAGGATGTTCAGCTCGTGATTGCCGAGGATCGCCTGGGCCCGACCGCTGTCGATGAGACGCTGGATGCGATCGACCACGGCGGGGCTGTCGGGGCCGCGATCGACCAGGTCGCCGAGGAAGACCAGTCGGCGGCCCTGAGGGTGATCGCCGCGCACGGTGTAGCCCAGACGATACAGCAACGCTTCCAGGGCGTCGATCTCGCCGTGGACGTCGCCGACGATGTCGAGCGGTCCGTCGGCCAGGGGTTGGACGAGGCTCATACCCATGCATTCCACGCCGAATCGGGAACGGGGACAGGCGTTCACGCAACCCCCGCAACGCCTCCTTCCCGTGCCGCGGAGGCGTCCAGGGTTCATTGTAGCGTATGCCGGGCGCAGACGGAACAACCCGCAGAGTCGAGCGCCTCGGAAGGGAGGCTCGAGCGGTCCTTACGGGTCGGTCCTTGACCGGAGGGGGCGTGTCGGCGAAGATCAGTAGGATACGGTACATTTGCTACGGTCCCAGGGGCGCTCGCATCATGGTGGACAGCACGAGCATCAGCGCCGAGATCGCCGCCCGACGCGGGCAGCGCAGGTCGCAAGGTCCGGCGACGGCGTTCCTGATCTTCGACACGGAGAGCATCCCCGATGGCCAGCTGATCCAGCGGGTGAAGTATCCGCAGGAGGACCTGACGCCCGAGCAGGCCATCGCCCGGGCTCAGGAGGAGGCTCGCGAGGCCTCGACGACCGGCTCGGACTTCCTGCCGGTGAGCTTTCAGACGCCCGTCGCCATCAGCGTCCTGCGCGTGGCGGACGACTTCTCCATCCAGGCGTTGACCTGTCTCGATGCGCCGCAGTATCGCTCCGAGGAGATGGTCCGGCTCTTCTGGAAGGGCGTCTGCCATTATCAGCCGAAGCTGGTGACGTTCAACGGACGCGGCTTCGATCTGCCCCTGCTCGAACTGGCCGCCTTCCGCCACGGCATCCCGGCTCGGGATTACTATCAGTCCAGCCGGAA
>CAYYJM010000031.1:0-34824 GCA_964471755.1 uncultured Alcaligenaceae bacterium | reverse complement strand
AGACCTGCACGTCCGGGCCTCGGTGCGCTTACTCCGCTCGGCCTGCGGCCTCGCTACGTGCGCGGCTCTGATCACTCGGCATCCACGTCGTAGTAGTTGTCGTAATCGCCCTCGGCAACGCGCAGGTTCTCGGCCTGGACCGAGACGCCGGCCGCTCGGAGGAGCGCGACGCCCTCCTGGGTCAACCGGGTACGCGAAACGTTCAGGGCTTTCAGGTGGCCGAAATCCGGGCTCTCGGCCAGGGCACGAGCTCCGGCATCGGTCAACTCGGAGTAGCCCAGATCGAGCGTCTGGAGTCGGCCCAGGATGCCGGACACTGCGATGCGCCGGGCCCCCTCGTCCGCGTCCTCGACCGTCCGCGCCTGGAGGTGGGCCAGGGCCGGCAGATTCGGCGAGCGGACCAGTGCGTCGAGTTCGTTCGGGGTGATCGCGGCATCCCGGCCAGGATGGAGCCGGATCGTCGTCAGTTTCGTGAGCGACGGGTTGTTCGCGAGGTCGGTGAGCGGGTACGCGATGCTTCCTTCGCCGGGTCTGTGGTCCATCGCGTAGTAGTATTGCAGGACACGCAGGCTACCGAGCGAAGGCAGGGCGAATAGGCGATCGATGTCGGTCAGATCCGTGTTGAGATAGAGTTCCTCGATCCGCGGACACTTCGCGAGCAGGTCAATGATCTGCTGGGCCGTGCAGCTCCAGAAGATGCCAATCATCGTGCTGTGGCGTGGCTCGCCCTGATCGCTGAAACCGAGCTTGAACGAACGGAGGTTCGTCAGGTACGGCGACGCCAGCAGCGGCGGCAGGATCGTCGCCTCCTCGTACATGTCGCCATCGTCACTTTCCGATTCGCCTTCACGGATTGCGGCGTTCGGTCCCTGGAGAAACTGATCGAAGTCGAACGGGTGGTAGCGCATGTCGTAGACGATTTCGAGCGTCCGCAGGAGGCGCGTCGCCGGGGCGGCGGCCAGGACCGGGAACAGGGCCTCCGGGGCCGGCAGCACGCGGAGATGGTCGAGCCAGCCGCGATGGAAGGCGTAGTGGAACGGCTTGTCCGACCCGCTCCACTTGCCGACGAGGAACCGACCCAGATCGCCGAGCCAGCGTTTCTCGTTCTTCCTGAGCAGTTCCGTCTCACGCTTCTGGAGTCGAGCCCGCTCGGCTGCGGCGAGATTCGGGTCTTCCAGGGCGAGCTGCACCTGGATGAACTCACCGCGCGGATCGCCCTGATCGTGCAGGTAATCGGCGTACGCCGCGGAGTTCGCCAGCTCGTCGGGATGCTCGACGAGGGCCTCCTCCATCGACTGCTGAAGTGGCGTCGCGCCCGGCGTCGCCACGGCAGCACCGCCTGCGGTCGTCTCGGCGTAGCCTTTTTTGAGCTTCTCGGCGACGAGCTTGTCGTGTTCCTTCTGTGCCCGGGCCGCGTCGGGAAAATCCTTCGTCTGCGTCTGGCCCTTCGTGCCGACCTTGCCGAAGGTGACGGTGAAGGTGCTGTCCTGGAGGTCGATGTTCCAGAACTTGTGTGACTTGCCGTCGTTGAACTCGAACGTGCGCATGAGGTCCACTCCCTGGCCTGGATCAAACCGACTCCGCCACAAGGTAGCGTTTCACGAAGCTCTCGTCGAGCGTCACGCCCAGACCCGGCCGATCCGGCACCGTGATCCAGCCGTCCACCGACTGCACCTTCTCGATGGTCAGCTCGTGCCGCAGGGGCGAATCCTCGACGCAGTCCTCGAACAGGAACGCATCGCGGCACGTCGCCAGCCAGTGCAGGCTCGCCGCCACGGTCAGCGGACTCGTGTAGCAGTGATTGCACAGACGAGCCCCGATCTCCTCGACACGGGCCCGGATGTACGCCGCGTCGGTGAAGCCACAGCGCGACAGGTCCACCTGATAGACGTCCAGCGCCCGCCGATCGATCAGCGGCCGGAACGACTCCCGGCCACACTCGCCCTCGCCGGCCGCGATCGGCACCGGCGAACGATCGCGCAGCCAGACGTAACCGTCGATGTCGTCCTCACGCAGCGGTTCCTCGAACCACTCCGGCCGATACTCCGCGAAGGCATGGGCCCGACGCAACGCGGTTCGGGCATCATACACGCAGCCGGCATCGATGAGCAGCGTCGCGTCGCCGAGCCCCTCGCGCGCACCGCGAACGAGGTCGATGTCCACGGCCTCGGAGGTGCCCATCGGCTCCCAGCCGAACTTGACGGCGGTGTAGCCGGCCTCGACCCAGCGACGCGCGATGTCGGCCGTCGCCTTCCCATCCCGACCGAACAGGATCGAGGCGTAGCCGCGAATCCGGTCGTGCTGCTTGCCGCCGAGCAGCCGGTGGATCGGCTGGCCGAAAGCCTTGCCCTTGAGGTCCCACAGGGCCATGTCCACGGCGGCCATCGCGGTGATACCGACCGCCTTGCGGCCGAAATACATCGTCCGGCGATACATCTTCTGCCAGAGCCGTTCGTGATCGAGCGGATTCTCGCCGACGAGCAGCTCGCGCAGACCGCAGGCGATGTTGTGGCTAAACGGCGCATCGACGATCGATTTGACGACCTCGGGCGACGAGTCCGCCTCGCCGACGCCTTCGAGGCCGGTGTCGGTGCGGACGCGGACGAGAACCGAGTCCTGGCTGCTGGCCGTCTTCGCCTGGATGTTCGGGATGCGCAGAATCTGACAGACGACCTGAGTGATCTTCATGGTAGTTTCCTCGGATCCACGTCGTGGGCGATCACGGCCACGCAGTCGCCCTGGGCGACCAGCGACGGAGCCCGGCAACCGATCAGCACGCCGGCCGACGACGCGACGACAGCGACCGCCTCGCGGTCGGGCCGTTCCAGGAAGTGGATCGCCCCGACCGGCTGGCCCGCGACCACCTCCCGGCCGAGCGGCACCAGATTCTCGTAGATGCCCGACTCCGGGGCGAAGCGGTAATCCTCCCAGGCCAGGGCCTGCACCCAGCGAGCCGGCCGAACGCGCGGCACGACCGGGCCGGCCAGCACGCCGAGATGAGTCAGGACGTTTCGCAGGCCGGCCTGCGTGGCCTGATGAACCTGGGCCGTGACGTTCTCGCTGCCGCCCATCTCGGTGGTCACCACGACCTTGCCCTGGCTCTCGGCCTCGACGGGCAGCAGGCCGGTGCCGGCGATGTCGGCGTAGAGGAAGCAGAAGTCCGTGTTCCATGCCTCGGTGCCGGCCAGCATCGCCTCGCGCTGCGGTCCCTTCGGCACGAGGTGCATGTGTGCGCACGGCACGAAGTCCATGCTTCGGCCGCCGGTGTGGATGTCGATGACGACATCGGCCAGCGGGAAGAGGACGGTCGTCAGGTAGTGGGCGACCACCTCGCTCGGCGTGCCGGCCGGATTGCCGGGGAAGCAGCGGTTGAAGTTCTTGCCGTCCAGCGGCGACAGGCGCGTCGCCGCCTTCGCTGCCGGCCTGGTAAGTGCCGGGATCAGGATGACCCGACCGGCCAGGTTCGTCGCTTTCAGCTCACGCATGAGCCGCAGGACGGCGACCTGACCGGGATACTCGTCGCCGTGGTTGCCGGCCAGGACGAGGACGGTCGGGCCGTCACCGTTGGCCACGACGGCGATCGGCAACATGAGATTGGCCCAGCCGCCGAGATTGTAAGAGTACGGCACATACAGATGGCCGAGCTGCTGGCCGGGTCGGCCGTAATCGACCGTCGCCCGGATGGGTGAGTCCGCCACGGAAACGCCTTTCACGTCAGGGATAAGAGTCCTGGCGGGATGATACCGCCAGCGTGACCCCATTCGCCAGCATGTTCCGAAGGAAGTGTGGTAGACACCTCCACCAGGTAGGGCCTGGTGAGAGGAGAGGAGAGAAAATGAGAAAATGTGAGTTTTTCGGTTGCGAAGCCGGATTGATCTCGATACAGTCCTTGAAGAACTCGCTGGTCGAGGAATGGCCGAGTCATTTCTTAAAGAACGTTCTCTCAATTAATGGGTCGCGATTGTTTCACGACCCTGTCGGCTGCCTCGACCTCGTGGGAGACTTCATATGAACCGATCTTACCGGACTCGCCGAGGTTTCACGCTGATCGAGTTGCTCGTCGTGATCGCCATCATCGCCATTCTCATCGGTCTGCTGCTGCCCGCTGTCCAGAAGGTCCGCGAGGCTGCCGCACGCATGTCCTGCACCAACAATCTCAAACAAATCGGCCTGGCGATGCACAGCCATCACGATACCCTGGGCAGACTGCCCGTGGGAGTCGCCGGCACGTCGGGGGCTGGCTTCGGCTGGGGCTGGGGTGTCTACATCCTGCCGTTCCTTGAGCAGCAGAACCTCTACAATACCGTCAAGAGTCGCGTCTACAACGATAATGGCGGCACTGGCACCGGGGTAATCAAAAACGCGATGCAGGCCCAGTTGAAGACGTTCATGTGCCCGTCCTCGGCGACCGCGAAGATTCAGGGCGGTCAGGCCACGCACAACTACGCCGGCAACGCCGGCAGCAACTGGACGAGCGGCGACGGTTGGGGGAGTGTCGCCAACTCCAACGGCGTCTTTCTGTACGGAAACCCAAACTCGGCGGGATCGCCATTCGCCCTCATCACCGACGGAACTTCCAATACCCTGATGGTCGGCGAGAAGAAGGGGAGCGACGGCAGCAATCCGTTCTGCAGTTACTGTAGCTGTCACGCCATCTTCTCCGGCGACGCGGACGGCAATCCGCCCAGCAACGAGATGTCCGAACAACTCGGCTCCACGAACTGGGCGTTCAATAGCAAGGAAGAACGGGCGTTCACCAGCTGGCACACCGGCGGGATCATGGGCGTCCTGGTCGATGGCTCGGTTCACTTCTTCAGTGACACCACCAGCCGGACGATTCGTCTCCGCCTCGGGGCGCGAAACGATGGCCAGCCCTTCTCGATGCCCTGAACCGGAGGGGCTCGTTCCGCTCCCGGAGTCCACAATGAAGATCAACCGGAGTTGATGAAATGGCTCTCATTTTCGCGAACCGCAGGGGAGTCGTCCTGGTTGCCGCCTTGCTCGCTCTGTCGTCGATCGGATGTGGGGGCGGCAATTCTCGGCCGAACAACGTGTCGATTTCCGGCAAGGTGGCGTACGCGAACGGCAAGCCGTTGACCAGCGGCATGATCGTCTTCAACCCGCTAGAGGAGGGCGAGGAAGCTCCCCTGGCTCCAATCCAGCAGGACGGTTCCTTCACCTTCTCCGGGGCCGGCGTCGCACCGGGCGAGTATCGCGTCTCGCTGGCTCAGCCAGAGGGTGAGGCGGCTTCGGGCGAGGGCAATTCCGAGGTATCCACCTTTCCGGTGCCGGAGAGGTATCTCCAGGCCGACACCTCCGGCTGGAAGGCGACGGTCAAGGAAAGCGGCAACGCGCCGTTCTCGTTCACCATCGGAAAGAAATGATCAACCGGGCCACGCTGCGCGGGTCGATCCTCGACGAGAATCACCCGCGCACCAGCCCGAGCAGTGGCAGCGAATCGCGGTAGATCAGCGTCTCGATCGCGTTCTCGCTCAGGCGGGGTAACGCCGTGCCGGCGAGCATGGCGTTGAGTCCGCGCAGGCCAGCCAGCGACGCGTTCACGGTCGTGAACGGGTAGTCGGTTCCGAACAACACCTTGTCCCAGACGCCATATTCCTGCACCAGCATCAGACTGTGGTAGAGCTGGAACGGCCGGTAGTGCAACGCGCTCAGATCACAGTAGACGTGCGGATGCTTGCGGGCCGTCACGACGGCCTCACCCTCGTACGGATGGCCCAGATGAGCCATGATGATCCGCACCTCGGGAAACCGCGTCGCGACCGGGTCGAGATGTCGTGGCAGGGTGCATTCCAGCGGAGCCTGCGAGACGAACGTGGTCCCCGTGTGCAGCAGCACGGGCAGACCCTGGCGGCTGGCGTACTCCCACAACGGATCGAGACGCCCTTCGTCTGGGCGGAAGCCGGCGTACATCGGCATGAGCTTGATGCCCCGCAGACCGAGTTCCTCATGCCCCAGGCGCAGCTCGTCCTGCCAGCCCGGTCGGGTCGGATCGAGGGAGAGGAAGCCGATGAGACGGGCGGGATCGGCCGCGACGTAGGCCGCCACGAAGCGATCATCAACCCACAGGCCACTCAGATGGGCCTTGCCGCCGAAGACGATCGTGATGGTGTCGTCGGGAGCGGTGTGCCGGTAGTCGGCATAGGAGACGGTCAGGTCCATCTCGACGCCGGCCTTGGCTCGCCGGGCCTGCCGACGGAAATCGTCGGTGAAGTGGGCCGGGTACTCCCAGGCATGGCTGTGAACGTCGATGATCATGGCTCCGGCTCCCGGCGGGCGACGCGGCCATCGTAGCACACCCGGCAGAAGGTGTCGCCGAAAACGAGAATCTCACAGGCGGACATGGACCACCGCTCCATAGGGCGGCTCGAAATACGTCGAGCCATCCACTAGACCCCAGAGAACGGCGTAGGGCGGCTCGACCGCCGGGAAATCGATGTAGCCGTCGGTCAGGACGAGGACCGCGGCCACGTCCGGATCTTCGGCAAGGTGGAGCATCGCCGGACTCATGTCGCTGCCACCGAAGCCGGCCACCTGGTAGTGCGCCAGTTGCTCCGGTTCCAGCCAGGCATCGGCGGTGACACCGACATCGCACTGAAGCACGTGCAGGGTCGCCACGCTGGCCGCATCACAGAAGGACGCGAGCAGACCCAGGATGTGCGGCAGCGTGTCCACCATCGATCCGCTGGTGTCCAGGACGACGTGCAGCGTCCAGCCCTCGCGCGTTCGGCCGGGCAGCGGCACGTCCGCGCCGGCTCCGCGTCGAGACGGCCGGGCGTAGGTCCGTGGTCCGGGAGCGACCGAGTCGAGCCAGTGCTGCAAGGCCAGTTGCCACGGCGGCGTGTAGGCCGTCAGGATCGCGTCCATGAACGCCTCGCCGACGTTGTCGTTCGCCGCGCCCTGCCCCTGCCCCTTGCCGGCCTGCTGGGCCGCACGTCGGAGTTCGTGCAGATTGACGGCCCGCCGACTCTCCTGCCGCATGCGATCGACGAGTTGGCGGCGCTGCGTCGGCGTCGTGTTCGGCTCGAGGGCGGCCTCTTCCTCGGCCGAGAGAAGGTCGTGATCGGGGTACGTCGTGGGCTCCGGTTCCGGTTCCTCGGTCGGCGTGGCGGCCGCCAGCAGGCCGGCCTTCTCCAGTTCCTCCTGCATCTTCGACTTGCCCACCTGACGCCGGGACGACCCCTGCGAAGACCCGGATCGCCTGACAGTGCCCTGCCAGCAGGCGGTTCCCTTTCCGCCTTGCCGGGCCAGTTCGGCGGTCAACTGTTCCAGCGACTCGCGCCGAGCCCCCGGCCGGACCAGGCCATTCAGAGGCACGGGCCGACCCAGTTCCGTGGTCAGGATGTCGTTGATGATGTAGTCGTGGGCGACGTTGACCATTTTCGGTTCGGCGTCCCCCCGCCGACTGAACGTGTCCAGGGCGAGGTGAAGTAACTCATGAGCCAGCACGAAGACGAGGTCCGGCATCGGTGCCGTGGCGAAGACCTCCGGGTTGATCAGGAGCAGACCGGTCGCCCCGATCGCCGCCACGGGATAGCGTGGGTCCACGCGCAGGCGGACCGAGTGGGCCAGGCCGGCCAGGTGCGGCAGACTCGCCGACACGAGCTTCAGACCCCGGCGTGCCTTCGTCAGGGCGGTTTCGCTCAGGGATCGATCTTCCGGCGCTGACATAATCCTGTCACCTCTCCCAGGGCCGCGAACATCGCTTCGTTCGCTCCCAGGGCCGCCCAGGCGGGAACGAGATCGAGCAACAGCGTGAAGCGGAATTCCTCAGGAACCGCGAGCAGAAACCGATTCACCCGGTCGGGGGAGGCAACCAGCTCGCCGGCCTGGAGAGCCGTGCGCACCTGGGCGACCATGAACCACAACCCGGTATCCGTCGCCGGCAGCCGGCTGGGATTGTCGAGATACTCGTGCGGCCGACGCAGTTCCGCGAGTCCCTCTTCACGCAGGACGCAGAACAGGGCGGCGTCGGCCGCACTGAGTCGGCCGAACGCCAGGGCTCGACGTTCCTCCCAGGAAGCCCGACCCGCCGCCTCGGCCAGGTCGAGATCACGCGACAGCAGGGCCCACGATCGCGGCGTCGAGTACGGCACCGGCTCGGCGGGCACCGGTCGTTGCAGGGCCGCCGGCACCATCGTGATGAAGAGTCGAATCTCCTCTCGAATGCCGTGTTCGGCCGCCCATGCCAGCCACTCATCGCGATCGACACGCACCGGGACGACGAAGAGACGATTCACCAGGGCCGACGACAGGGTCCGGGCCATCGCCCGGTCGCCGCCTCGATTTCCAGCCGCGACGACCCAGGTCCCGGCCGGTAGCGGATACTCGCCGACGCGGCGTTCCAGCAGGAGCGAGTAGAACGCCTTCTGCACCTCGGGCGGACAGGCGGGCAGTTCGTCGAGAAACAGGCAGAACGGTCGGCCGTCGCCGAGCAGGGTCCGCGGCGGACAGAAGACGCAGCGTTCGCCGAGGATGCGCGGCACGCCGACCACATCCTCCGGCGCGATCTGGGTGCCGAGCAGCGAGCGAACTTCGAGCCCGGCCCCCCGCGCCGCCTGATGGACCAGGTCCGACTTGCCGACGCCGGGCGGTGACAGCAGAAGGACACTCTCGTGAGCCGCCAGGCAGCGAACCAGTTCGCGTGCCTGTGACAGGGTGACGCCCTCCATCGGAATCCGGGCTGGTGGCATGGTCAGCCCTCCGGCAGTTTCATGCCGAGCGACAGGCCCCGCTCCGCGAGTTTCGCGCGCACCTCACGCAGGGTCGATTCGCCGAAGTTGCGGACCTCCAGCAGTTCCTCGTCCGTCTTGACGACGAGTTCGCGCACCGTCGTGATCCCTTCCGATTCCAGGCAGTTCGTCGCCCGAACCGACAACTCCAGTTCGGCCAGGGACAGGCTCAGCAGTCGCAGCAGGTCGATCGGCGAGCCGCTGCGGTGGGCGATGAACAGGGTGGCGTCCTGCTCGGACACCCGGCCGTGGGCCAGGGCGCGGACGAGCGGGTCGGTCAGGCCGGTGCCCTTCTCGACGAGGTCCAGCGCCCGCGACAGCGACGCCCAGGCTCGCGGCGTCGAGAACGGCACCGGGCGATCCGGCACCGGCCGCAGCAGCGCCTCGGGTGTCGCCGTGATGAACGCACGCACGTCCTCGCGGATGCCGTTGGCCAGAGCCCAGGCGAGCCACTCCGGCACGTCGATGCGAATGTGCAGGATCAGCACCCGGTTGATGAGCGCACTGGAGATGGTGCGGACGAGGGCGCGGTCCTCGGCCCGGTTGCCGGCGGCGACGACCCAGGTTCCCGCTGGCAGTTGGAACTCGCCGATGCGACGTTCGAGCAGCAGCGAGTAGAACGCCTTCTGCACGTCGGGAGCGCAGGCGGGCAACTCGTCGAGGAACAGGCAGAACTTTTCCGGCTGTTCCGGCAGCAGGACGCGCGGCGGGCAGAAGACGCTTCGCTCGCCGATGATGCGTGGCACTCCACTGACATCTTCCGGCGCGATCTGCGTACCAAGCAGCGACCGGCACGGCAAGCCGGCCTCGACGGCGACCTGGCGGACGACGTCCGACTTGCCGACACCGGGTGGTGACAGGATCAGGACACTCTGCTCGGCGGCCAGGCAGCGGATCAACTCCCTGGCCTGGGCGAGCGTGACCGTCTCAGCAGGCGGCTCGGAGTTCATGGTAGCCTCTCAAAGAAGGAAGGGGCCGGCTGGCCCGGCTCAGGAGCCTTTACCCCGGGCACGCCGCCGCTTGGCCAGCTGGCCCAACTGGTAGCCGCCCCACCAGCGTTTCCGGGACTGGCCAGGGCGACCGACCCGTTCCTGGCCACGGCGCTCACCGCATCGCGGCCGCATCCGGCCACGCGGGGCCGGATCGATCGCCGCCGGGATCGCGGCATCGACCGGGCCAACCGTCGACTCGGATGTCTCGGCGGGAGCGTCATCCTGATCGAGAGCGTATCCGGGCAGGTCCGCCTCGTGGATGAACCCGTTCGCGACCAGGTAGTCCGCCTGGGCACGGGCGATGGCTCCGCTGTCCCAGAAATGCAGGATCAACTGTTTCACGACACGCATGGGGTCATCCAGCCCGGTTGACTCGGTGAGGAAGAGAGACGACGCACTTCCTACGACCGGGCAGGTGGTGTGTGACAGGGTCGGGCTCCACCGGCAGGTCAATTCTACCACGACGGGAGAGAATCGCCATCCTGTCCTGCCGCTTTCCGATCTCGCCCCTCGACGAGTCGCCCCGAACCGGGTAGAGTGCGAGCAGGTTCGCCCGCTCTCCCCTCTGGAGGCTCTCCATGTCGAACCGACTCACTCGCCGAGGATTTCTCGGCACGACCGCGACGGCCGGGGCTCTCGTTGGCCTTGGCGATTTCGGCTTCCTGACCCAGTTGCCCGCGGCCGAGAGCCGCTCCGTCGTCGAACTCAGCACGGACATCGAGCCGCTCGTCCGCCTCATCGAGGAGACGGCCCGGCCGAAACTGATCGAGGCTGTCGCCGGCAAGATTCGTGGGGGCACGTCGTACGGCGAACTGCTCGCCGCGGCCATGCTGGCCGGCGTGCGCGGGGTCAAGCCGCGACCGGTCGGCTTCCAGTTCCACGCCGTCCTCGTCATCCACTCGGCCCATCTGGCCAGCCTCGCCGCCCGCGACAACGACCGCTGGCTGCCGCTGTTCTGGGCCCTGGACAACTTCAAGGAATCGCAGGCGACCAATCAGCAGAAGAACGCCGGCTGGAAGATGCCGCCCGTGGACGAGGCCAAACTGCCCGCTCCCGGATCGGCTCGTCAGGCCTTCGTCGAGGCGATGGACAACTGGGATGAGGCGGCCGCCGACCGCGCCATCGCCGCTCTCGCCCGGGTTGCCAGCGCCACGGAGATCATGGAACTGTTCTGGCGCTACGGCTGCCGAGACTTCCGCGACATCGGCCACAAGGCGATCTACGTCGCCAACGGCACGCGTACCCTGAACACGATCGGCTGGCGTCACGCCGAGCCGGTGCTGCGGTCGCTGGCCTATGCCCTGCTCGAGCACGAGGGCGACAACCCGGCCAAACGGGACGCCGACGCCGACCGCCCCTTCCGCGAGAATCTGCCGCGTCTGGCCGCCATCCCGGCCGGCTGGCGGAGTGGCAAGCTCGATCCGAAGGCGTCGGCCGATCTCCTCGCCACGCTGCGGAAGGCGACCCCGTCGGAAGCCTCGGCCGCGGTGGTCGATCTGTTGAAGAAGGGATTGCATCCGCAGGTCATCTGGGACGGCCTGTTCCTGACGGCGAGCGAGTTGCTGCTGCGTCAGCCGGGCATCGTCGGTCTGCATTGTGTCACGACCGTCAATGCGCTCCATCACGCCTTCCAGATCTCCGGCGTGGACGACACGCGCAAGCTGCTCATGCTTCAGGGAGCGGCCTTCCTGACGCTGTTCCGCGAAGCGATGGGTCGGCGTGGCAAGGTGTCCGACGCTCATCTCGACACGCTGCCGGTCGAGAAGGCGGAGGGTGGGAAGATCGGGGTCGATCCGGTCCTGGCCCTGGCTGGCAAGGACCGATCCGCAGCGGCGGTGCGGGCGCTGGCGCTGCTGAACGCCGATCCCGCTCAGGCCGAGCCGCTCATGGCCGGGGCCCGTCGGCTCATCTTCTCGAAGGGAACCAACTCGCACGACTACAAGTTCAGCTCGGCGGCCCTGGAGGACTACTATCACGTTTCGCCAGCGTGGCGGTCGCGCTTCCTGGCCGGCTGCATGGTCCAACTGCGCGGCAGCGGCGAGGCCGACAACAAACTGATCGAGCAAACGCGAGCCGCACTGGCGTGATGGTATACAATCGCTGTCAGAACCGCGCACGCAGCGAGACCGCAGGCCTCGCTGCGTGCGCGGTTCTGACACGCAGCGTTGTGGTTTCAGGGAAGGTACGGTGGCTGTCCGCCGCCTGGCAGAGGCAGTTCCATCGCCGGAGGAAGCGTGGGTTGCTGCACCGGAGGAGTGTTGGTGTCGGGTTGCTTTGTGTCCGGCTGCTTTGTGTCGGGCTGTTTGGTGTTTGAGTAGCTCGGGTTCGTCGCCTTGATGGGATAGGGCTGAGGCTTTGCCACCGGGAACAGTTGCACCTGGGGCACCGGTGGAATCGGAATGGGCTGGTTGATGAAGCGATATCCCATGACGTAAGGACAGGTCAGAAGATCGCCGATACAACTGAACGGTAGATCGACGGCGCACCAGAACATGGCGGCCCGTGGTGAAACCTCATTGCACCCCGCCACTGGACCTGGACAGCAGTTGGATTCACCGTTCGCCGCCATCGCCAGACACCACATATCCTGCTTCACTCCGCCGAATGGGATCTTGCCATTCTGCTCGGGATACAACCGCATCAGGTTGGCAGTGGTTCCGCACCCCGTAAGAGGCAGGATTGTGAGCCCCAGAACAACACAGACTACACGAAAGGTCATCTCGTCACCTCCACGAGCAGCTAAGCCTGTCAGCGTCTATTTCCGGTCGCTCCCGCCTATCTGCTGCGGTCGTTGGGAGTGACCGTTCGACGCGTTGGACGGTCAGGGCAGATACCCCACCTCGCACATCACAGGTCGTCGGCAGAAGGTGGGGATCAGACTGTCTCCTTGTTACCCATCCCTCCGGTCTCCCGGAGGTCGTCGCAGCCCTGTTCGGCCGCTGTTGCATTTGAGTCCCGAGGCGGAACCGCCATCCAGTTAGGCGACGGTTCCGACAACAACACGGTCCTGTCGTCAGCGAAGCGGCCTGCTGGCCCACTGTGTCACCGGAAGCGTTGCCGAGGCGGTTCGTTGGAACTCCGGTCGGGCCGGGGCAGACGACTTCTGGGTATCGCTCACCTGGGCAGGATTCGCCGGATTCGGTGCCGGCAGGTCCTCCACCGGGGCGGCGTTCTGTCCGCCCGGTCTTGGAGCCGGCAGCACCTCCGCCGGATCGCCATTCACCGCGCCCCCGGGTCCCGGCAGAGCGGGAGGATGCGTTGGGTGCATCGACGGGTCGCCGCCAACACCCGGTTTATGCGAGAACACATCGCCACCGCCGAGGGCCTGGTAGATGTTCACGATGGCGGCCAGTTGCTCCAGTTTGGTGTCGATCAGTTCCGTCCGGGCCAGCAGAAGATCACGCTGAGCCAACAGGACCTCCACGTATTCGACACGGGCATTGAGGAACAGGTTGGTCGCGACCGTGACCGAGGCCTCGAGGGCTTTCAACTGCATCTTCTTGATCTCGATGCTCTGGCTATAGTTCGCCACCTTGGACATCCGGTTGACAACCTCGGTGAAGGCGTTGAGGACCGTGCGCTGGTAGTTGTATACCGCCTCCAGTTGCTTGGCGTTCGCACTGAGGTATTCGGCCTGGATCGCCTTCTTGTTGATCAACGGCGTGACCAGGTTCCCCGCCAGGTTGTAAGCGATGGCTTCCGGAGTGAACAGATACCTCATGTTGAAAGCCTCGAAGCCAACGCCGCCGGAGATGTCCACTCTCGGGAAGAAGTGGGCTCGCGCCACCTTGATATCCAGTCCGGCAGCCGCCAGTTCACGCTCGGCCTGGCGGATGTCGGGACGGTTCTGAAGCAGTTGAGCAGGAACACCCACGCTCAATTGTTTCACATTGATATCGAAGAACTTCGCTGTCAGCCGCTCAATGGGCTGCGGATTCCGAGTCAGGAGTATGTTGATCCGATTCTCCGTCTGGATGATCTCCTGGTTGACGATCAACTTCTGAGCCTCGTTCTTGCTAACCTCCGCCTGGAAACGGCGGACGGCCAACTCGGTTCCGCGAACTCCTTCTTTCCTGGCGATGGCCACCCGGAGGCTGTCCCGTTGAATGGCGATGGTCTGGTCCAGAACCTCGATCCGTCGATCCAGCGCCATGAGTTTGTAGTAATTCTCGGCAATCTCGGCGATCAAGCGGGTCGCGAAGTAATTTCGTTGCTCGATGGCGGCAATATAGCGATGCGTTGCCGCGTCGCGAGCGTTCCGGAGTTCTCGCCAGATGTCCAGTTGCCAGAATAGATTGAGGCCGTAACGGAACTTGGGAACCGGCTTGGGAAAGTGTTTCCCGGGTTCGTACTCGAGGTCTTCGGTGGCTCCCAGAGGCGTGTACTTGCTTCCCTGGTTGATCTCCGCACCGGAACCGAAGGTGACGAAGGGTAGCCAGGCTCCCTGGCGTGCTAGGATCTCGTTACTGGCAATCTGGATCTCCTCATTCATGATGAGCAGTTCCCGATTGCTGGCAAGTCCCTGGGAGATCAGGTCCGTGAGGATCGGATCGTTGAAAAACTCCGCGATCCCGAGTTGAGCGAAGGAACCCTGGCTGGCCACACCATTAAACGTTGTCGGTAAGGGAGGCCCAATCACCGCCTGACGGAGGGGAAAGATTGCACAGGAAGGCAGAGCCAGCAACAGGCAGCAAACGAACGCTGCCGCAAATACTTGCTCCACTCGTCTTGTACTCAACGATCTCACTGAGAGGTTCATCCGCATCACCCACGACTTCCTTGGCCAGGATCTTCGGCCCCCGGTTGTTGGCGAGAGCCTGGTAGATCAACCTCGTAAGCAACGGATCATTGAAAAACGCTGCGCTCCTGAGTTGAGCGACGGGGATTCCAACCTGATCGCTCCTTGGCAGGTTGTCGGCCGAGATCCCGAACTCCGAGCGATGGAGCGGATCTCGCATCCCAACAAGGCAAGACCGTTGTGCAAGCGATCATTCCTAACAGACGTGATCGGTCAAAATGGGAGGTGGACTTTAGCGGCTATAGCGATAGCAACGGATGTGACGATGGCGAAAGAAGAGGAATGGGGTAGATGGTAGTATCTGGGGCCCGTCAGGGATGGGCCCCCGTTCGCCTGGACTGCCAGGACCAGGGTGTCCTGTCATGGTTGTGGGCCGTCCGCTTCAGTCGCTCCCCCCCCAGATTCTTCACGCTGCCGGCGCAACTCGGCCTGCCGGGCCAGGCCCTCCGCGCGCATTTGCTCTCGTCGAGCCGCACCCGCCGCACGCCGTTCCTGCTCCCGGTCCATCTTTCGCCGGTGCAGCACGAAGCGAATCAGCGCCTCGGCATGGAAGAATTCCTCCGCCGTCAGCGTCACCCGTTTCGGTGCCCCTTTCGGCTTCCACTGGTTACGCGAGTCCGACCCCGCCAGCGGATCCGTCAGCGTGTACGCGAAGGCAACGGTCTTCCGCGGCTGGTGCCACTCGAACTCCTGACCATCGACATCAAACAGGAAGCAGAGAAATTCACGCGGCGACGTCCGTTCGTCGCCTGCCTCATCGTCCTCGTCTTCCTCGTCTGCGAGGACGACCGTGTGCAAAAGCAACTCCTTGCACAGGCCCAGGGAGTAGAGCAGTTCAATGAACCGATTCTTGAGGTCGTACAGTTCGCGCGTCCGCAAACGCGAGGCGGTCGCGTGCTTGATCCAGCGGTTGAACTGGAACATGGCGGCGGCGGCATCCTTGAGGGCGAGCCGCCACGGATCGTAACGGCGTTCCAGTTCCACGAACGCTTCCTGGATCCGTCGTTTGCGGTCGGCTGCCTCGCGCAGTTCCTGGCCTTCGGGCCCATCACGGAGCTGCTCGACCAGGGCACGCTGCCAAAAACGCGGCGTGGTCGTCGAGCCGGCCCGGGCCGGTTTGAGGGACAGGGTTTCGACCAGGCGGGTGAACTCCGCTTCCGGAACGCCGATCAATCGGGCGGCTTCCGGCGTCGAAACCAGATCGTGTTCGGGCGTATCGCTCATGGCACGTCCTCGCGAAGATGGCGGTTCGTACTCCTTACGATACCGACCCGGCGAACGTGACGCCAGAATCCGACGGGTGGATGTGATGTTGTGCGGTTCTTTCTCGGATACAATCCATCGTGGAATCGGTACGGGGGACGTACGCATGGACATCGATATCTGTGGCCGACACTCGCTCACCGGTCTGCTGGCGGACGAACCGGGGCAGCGTGACCTGATTGTCGTCAGTAATCCTCTGGCCGGACTACCCGATGGGATCGAGGGGCTGCCCCGACGTCTTCTCCACCTGGAATTCGACGACCAGACGACACCAGGCCGGGACGTTGTCCTCGTCACGATAGAGGACATCCGCCGGGCCCTGGAGTGGTCGGCCGACTACCAGCGACTCATCGTCTCCTGCCACGCCGGGATTTCACGCAGCGCTGCCCTGGCCTACGTCATTGCCTGCCGGGACCACCCGCCACGAGTGGCGCTCGGCGTGCTGACAAGACGATGGCACGTTCCGAACGAACGGATTGTCCGACTCGGGGCCGACGTTCTGGCGGACGAGGAAATCTACCGGGCGTTCCTGGCCTGGCGTGATGGGTCGGAATGACTGGGACTGGGATCTTCACCGGGCAGAGATCGCGAGCCGAACCACTGTTCCCGGCCGACTTGCGGAGGAGTGTGACCATGCTGACCGGCGATCCGCGCGAACTGACCGGCCTGCTTCTCGGCTACATCGACGGCGACGTGGTCGCCAAGAAGATCGTCCTGGACTGGCTCGAAGAGCAGGACGATCCGCGCCGTGAGGCCGTTGCCGCCGAGGCCATCGACTGGGACGGCGTGGCCCACACGCTGGCCGGCGTGAAGAGGCCGCGCCGACGACGAAACATGCCCACAGTCCTGAGTGGCCAGATCGCCTACCTTCGCTTCCAGATCGATTGTGCCTGCGTCGGAGCGGACACCACACCGGTCGTCCGCGAGGCGGTTCGGGCTTCCCGGCGGATGTGGTTGCAGGAACTGTTCCCGGAGCTGGATCTCGACGCAAGGTAACCTGCGGAGAGGCACCGCATCGAGTTGCGACGTTATCCCCTGCCAGGGGCAGAGGTCCCGGCCAACTTGCGGTAGCGGAGCGTCGGCCCGATCAGATCGGCCTGCCAGCCCTGCTCGGTTCCGAGCAGATTCTCGGCCGCTCCCAGTAACAGAGTGCCGCCCGGAACCAGCGCCTCGTGAAAGCGCCGTAGCACGCGCGATCGGGTCGCCTCGTCAAAGTAGATCAGCACGTTCCGGCACAGGATCAGGTCGAACAGGCCCGGCGGCGGCACCGGGTCAAGCAGGTTGTGCGTGCGGAACTGGATCAACCGACGCAGTTCCGGAACGATGCGATGCCCGGTCGCAATCGGCTCGAAATGTCGCCCCAACTGGAGGGCCGTCAGGCCGCGGGCCGTCTCCCAGGCGGCGTACTCCCCCTTCTCGGCCTGGGCCAGCACGTTCGGCGAGATGTCCGTCGCCACCAGCGTGAACGGCACCGGCCGATGATCCGGATTGGTGTTCCACTCGCGCAGCAGCATCGCCAGGCTGTACGCCTCCTGACCAGTCGAACACGCCGCCGACCAGATCCGAATCGGGCCGCCACTCTGAAACGCTTGCTGGACCAGTTCGGGCAGCACCCGAGAACGAAACGACTCGAACGGATGACCATCACGAAAGAAGGAGGTCTCATGCGTCGTGATCGCCTCGATCACCTCGCGGCGCAGAGCCAGGTCGGCCCCACCCAGACGCCGGGCCAGTTCCTCGAAGCCGGCGAGCTGGCGATGCTTGATGATCGGCTCCAGCCGATTCCGCATGAGATAGAGCTTGTTCAGACCGAGTTCGAGGCCGCACAGTTGCTGAATCCGTGCGGCCAGTTCATGAAAGACGGCAGAGGTCAGTTCCATCTCAGGCCCCCTGACGCTCGCGGACCTCACGGGCTACCGTCTCGGCGATCCGACTCAGAGGAACGACCGTGTCGGCCAGGCCGGCCTCGACGACGCTCCGCGGCATGCCCCAGACCGTGCTGCTGGCCTGGTCCTGGGCGATGGCGTACCCGCCCGCTCGTTTGAGGACGGCCAGGCCCGCCGTTCCGTCGCAGCCCATCCCGGTCATCACCACGGCGATCGCCGCCCCGGCAGCCTCGGCCGCTGCGGAGCGGAACAGGACATCGGCCGACGGCCGACACAGGTTCTCCGGCGGCGTTTCCAGCAACCCCGTCTGCAACACGCCACCGATGCGGCGAAGGATCAGGTGCCGGCTGCTCGGGGCCAGGTACATGGTGCGCGGCGTCAGTGGCTGGGCGTCGATGGCCTCCACGACCGAGCAGCCGCAGGCCCGGCTGAGACGCTCGGCCAGGGACGCGATCCAGTCGAAGTCTCCCGGCATGTGCTGGACGATCAGCACCGGCACGGTGATCCTCGCGGCCAGTTCCGGCAGCAGCTTCGTCAAGGCCAGTGGACCGCCCGTCGAGACGGCGATCACGACGACCTGCACGGGCCTCTTCACTCCCGTGTTCCGAACGGTGGTCAGCGCGGGCCGATCCTCCGGCAGGGCTCCGGGATTCCGGAAGGCCTGGATCTTGGCCAGCAACTGCTGCGTCAACCAGAGCTGGTTCGCCTCCACCGAGCCGAACGCCGGCTTGGCAATGAAATCGAACGCGCCGGCCTGGAGCGCCTGGATCGTGACATCGGCCCCCTCGCGCGTGTAGGCACTGAGCATGAGAACGCCCGTCGGCCGGGCGTCGCTCCGCACGGCGTTGAGCTTCTGGATCTCACGCAGCGTCGCCAGGCCGTCCAGGCCCGGCATCTCGACGTCGAGAGTGACCAGGTCCACCCGGTGCATGCGGAGAAATTCCAGGGCCTTCTCGCCGTTGAACACCGAGCCGACAACGTCGATGTCGTCCTTGCCGGCCAGGGCCGTCTCGACGGCCTGCCGGAAGATCCGCGAATCGTCCACGACGAGGACACGGAAGGGGGCCATTGGGAGCGTCTCTTTGGCGAGCGTGGGGCGTAAGCCCCATGATCTTCTCATTCGGAGCGTGCAGGCACTCATGGGGCTTACGCCCCACGCTCGCCCTGTTCGACGCGGAAACGACCGACCAGACGCTGCAATTCCTGGGCGATGATCCGCAGCGAGGCGGCGGCGGCGTTGACCTTCTCGGCGTTCTCACTGGCGTGGCGCGTCGCATCGCTGACGCCCTGGATGTTGCCGGTCACGTCGCGCAGGCCGCGGGCCGCCTCGTTGGCATTGCGTGACACGTCGTTGGCAGCTCGTGACACCTCGCTGGCATTGCGCGACATGTCCGTCGCTCCCTTGGCCACCTCGGCGATCGATCGGGCGATGTTCTCCACCCCACGACTCGCCTCGGCCAACCGACTCGACGAGTCCGATGCCGAGCGGCTCTCGCGCTCGACGGCCCGGGCGATCGTCTCCGACGCCGTGCTGATGCGGTCGATGATCTGGGCGATCTGGTTGATGACGGTGACGGCCTGCCGGGTGCCGCCCTGAACGTCCTCGATCTTGCGAGCGATGTCCTCGGCGGCCCGAGCGGACTGATTGGCCAGTTCCTTGATCTCATTGGCAACCACGGCGAAACCCTTGCCCGCCTCGCCGGCCGCCGTTGCCTCGATGGTCGCATTCAGGGCCAGCAGGTTCGTCTGCAACGCGATCGTCTTGATCACCTCGGTGACCTTGCTGATCTCGCTGGCGGCCTTGTCCAGATGGTGCATCGTCGTCGTCGCCTGGCCGGCCATCGCCTGGGCCTGGCTGGCGACCTCGGCTCCGCGCGTCGCCTCACCGCTGATCTCGGTGAACGACTGCGTCGCGTTCTGGATCGCCCCGGCCACGCCGCGAACACCCTGGGCGGCCGAGTCCGACGCCGACGAGATGGTGCCGACGTTGACGCTGATCTCCTCGCTGGCCGACGAGATCGACACGACGTTCATGCTCATCTCCTCGGCGGAGGCGGCCATCGTGCTGATGTTCGTCGCCATCTGTTCGCTGCTGGCCGCGACGTGGTTGGCCTGGACGGCCATCTCCTCGCTCTGGGCCAGCAGTTGGTGCGACACGGTGGACAGCTCCTCCGACGATTCGGCCAGTCGGCCGGAGACGTCGCGGATGTCGGCGACGACCCGACTGAAGGCGTCGGCCGATCGGTCCATCGCGCGAGTGAGTTGCCCCACCTCGTCCTGCTGGTCGAGATTCAGCCGGGCGGTCAGGTCGCCCGCAGCGATCTTCTCGGACACTTCGACTCCCTTTTGCACCGCCCCGGTGATCGCCCGGACCATGGTCATCGAGAGCAGAACACTGATCGTGATGCCGACCAGCGGCATGATGGCCATGCCGCGCTGGGCCCACAGGGCGGCATCGGCGCTCTGCTGGAGTTGCTTCTCCAGCCGGGCGTAGAACAGCGTCGTCAGCTTGTCCAGAGCGTCGAGAATGCTCGTCCCGGATTCGGTCAGAGGGCCGAGTACCAGCCGGGCTCCCTGGGTATTCGTGTCCTCGCGTGACCAGGCGAGAATCTGTTTCGTCTGCCCTTTCAGGGCGTCCAGACTGGCGATGACCTGATCCTGGGTCTTGAGTGTGGCCGGGTCGGTCTGCACCGTGAGGCTGGCGGCCAGCGTGTCGAGTTCCTTCTCCAGGGCGGCAATCTGTTCCTCGAACGGCTCCAACCCCTGGTCCGGTGGTGTGAAGACGTGCTTGCCGAGCAGTCGCATGAGATCGAGCAGACTCACGCGGATGGCCAGCAGGGTGCGGACTCGCTTCTCCGCGGCCGCCTGGCCGGGGACATCCTTGGCCTGGAGGGCCGCAGCGGCGGCCGCGTCGGTCTTGCGCACCAGGTCGGTCAAATTCGCCTCCAGCGTGGTCACACGGTCGAACACCTTGATCTGGAGCATCTGCTGCGCCTTGGCGGTGGTGTTCTTGATGGCCAGCGTGAGCGACTCCTGCATGGTCGAGTTCCATTCGTCCCAGCGCCGATTGACCGGGTCAAGCAGGGCGAGGGCCTCGCTGTCCTGGACCTTTTCGAGCAGGCCCTTCAGCGTCTGGATGTGCCGGCCGGCGTTCTGGATCGCGATGCGCGTCTGGGCGGCTGGTTTCGTCGAGTCGGCGTCCGTCTCGGCTATGGTGGCGGCCCGGACGGCACGACCTGCGGTCAGCACCTCGGTGATGAGATGCTCGGCCGCGACGACCTCCTTGCTGAACACGTCGTTGACGGTGTGTAACTGCGTCCCCAGCGACCCGAGCTGGAAGTAGCCGACGGTCGTGATGATCAACGTCGTCAGGACCAGGACCGCGACGATCAGCGTCAGTTTCGTCGCCAGGCTCCACTCTTTCACGATGAAATCTCCCTTGCAGCGGGGGTCGGACGCAGAGCGCCCAGCAGGCGGCGAGCGTCAAGCAACAACAGCAACTCGTCGCGTAGTCGAGCGACGCCAAGCACCAAAGTCTCCTCCGGCGGCGCGGCCTGACCCTTGTGGATCGTGGCCGGCAGCGAACCGTTCGGCTCCAGGTCGTCCAGCACACCACAGTCCTCGACCTGCTCGGCTGGCACCTCCACGATGTCTCCGATCCGCTCGACCAGGACGCCGAACGGATCGCCGAGTTCGGACTTGAACAAGATCAGACGGGCCTCCGGTCCCGGAACCGTCTGGCCTCGACCGAGGAGCTGACGCAGATCCAGGGCCAGGTGAATCTGGCCGCGCAGGTTGACGCAGCCGAGGACGCCCGGCGGCGCGTGCGGCACCGGCGTGATCTGAGCCAGCAAAGCCACCTCGCGGATCAGTAGTACGTCCAGGCCGTACAGATCCTCGCCCAGTCGGAAGGTACACCAGGGCCGCGTTTCGCCGCGCGATGCCGGCACCACGGCCCCGCCACGTTCGCTCATGACGCGCCTCCCAGACTGGCCGTTCGCAGGACGGTTTCCACGGTCGCCAGGAAGCGTTCGCGATCGACCTTGACCTCGTAGGCCGTGAAGCCGCACGCCTGGGCGCGGGCCCGGTCCTTCTCGCTGTTCAGCGTCGTCAGAGCCACCAGCGGCAACGGCCGACCCGCCGGGGCGTTCGCTTCCTCCTCACGCACGGATCGGGCGAACGTCCAGCCATCCATGATCGGCATCTCGATGTCCGAGATCACCAGGTCGAACGGCGTGCCCCGTTTCAGGCAATCCAGCCCCTCACGGCCATTGCCAGCGACGACGACCTCGTAGCCGGCCGTCTCCAGGTAGCCGCGAACGAGCTGCTGGAAGAAGGCCGTGTCCTCCACGAGCAGCACCCGCGCCTTGCAGGCCGGGACCAGCGCGTTCGTCTGCGTCTCCAGCTCGGTCTGCACGATCAGGTCCATCAGTCGATACAGGTCGAGCAGCAGGGTCATCTTGCCGCGAATGACGCTGGAGCCGACGATGGCATCGGCCCGGAACGCCTCCCGGGCCAGCTCGACATCCAGGCCCATCGTGTCCACGATCTCGGTCATCAGGATGCCGATCGGCATCGCCTCGTTCCGCGGCAGCAGCAGGAACATCTCGTCGCGATCCTCGCCCCGACCGATGCTCAGGCAGCTTTCCAGTCGGATCAACCGCGTCGGCACTCCGTCGAGCGTGACGAACTGGCGGTCGCCGACGTGGTCGATCTGCGAGCGGCGAATCCGTTCGACGCGCTTGACCATCGCCAGCGGCACGGCGAACTGCTCGATCGAGCCGTGGCGGAACAGGAGCATCATCTGGCTGTCCTGCTTCTCCGCGCGCTTCTGGGTGGCATGACGCAACTGGGGCGTCTCGGCGGTCACGTCGTAGCGCACGCCGGCATGTCGGCCGATCCCCTCGGCGGACAGAATCAGCGCAATCTGACCATCGCCCAGGATCGTCGCCCCGGCGAAGATACTGACCTCGCGCAGCGCCTCGTGCATCGATTTGACGACGATCTCCTCGCTGCCGAGGATGCGATCAACGACCAGGCCGTAGCGTTGCGAGCCGACCTTGATGACGGCGATCGACACCGCCTCGCTGGCCTGCGGGCCGGCCCCGCTCCTTGCCCCGACCTTCTGGCGTTCACGCAGAATGACGGCGCGCGTCGCCGCCGTGAACGGCTCCGGTCGGCGCATCACCTCGTCGAGGCGGACCAGTGGCAGCAGACTGTCACGCAGCCGAACGACCTCCTGATCGAAGGCGTACTCGATGCGGGCCTTGTTCAGGCCCGGTTGCAGGCAGAGGAGTTCCTGCAAGTCCTTCTGCGGGATGGCGTAGCGCCGTTCGCCCAGTTCGACGAGCAGGCACGGGATGATGGCCAGCGTCAGCGGCAGTTGCAGACGGAACGTCGAGCCGCGACCGACGAGCGATTGAATCTCCAGGTTGCCGCCCATGCGGTCGAGGTTGTTCTTGACGACGTCCATGCCGACGCCCCGGCCGGACAGATCGCTGACCTGCTGCGCCGTCGAGAAGCCGGGCAGGAGGATCAGGCTGAACAGTTCCGGCTCGCTCATGCGCGACAGTTCCGCCGGCGGGTAGAGCCCCTTCTCGGCGGCCTTGCGACGGATCATGTTCGGGTCGATGCCCTTGCCATCATCGCGGATCTCGATGACGATCTGCCCACCCATCGGTCGAGCCGTCAGCCAGACGGTCCCCTCCGACGGCTTGCCCGCCGCCCGCCGAACGTCCGGCTTCTCGATGCCATGATCGCACGAGTTGCGAATCAGGTGCGTCAGCGGATCGGACAGCGCCTCCAGGATCGTCTTGTCCAGCTCGACCTCGGTTCCCTCGATGACGAGATTGATCTGCTTGCCGAGTTGGCGAGCGATGTCACGGACCAGACGCGGGAACTTGTTGAAGAGTGTGCCGACCGGCTGCATCCGGGCGCGCATGACGGCGTCTTGCAACTCGCCGGTGACGCCATCGAGTCGGCGGGCGAGCGGGCCCAGGATCGGATCGCCAATGTCCATCGCTCGCAGGGCCTGATTGCGGACCAGGACCAGCTCGCCCGCGAGGGTCATGAGCCGATCGACGAGTTGCACCGGCAGACGGATGCTCCCCTCACTCTTCTCGCGTGGCGGCACGGCCGGGCTGACGGTCGGACGTGCGGTTCGCTCCGCTGGCACCGCGATTTCCGGCTCCAGTTGCAGGATGCGGATGCCGGGCAGGTCGAGCGCCTTCTGAATCACCTCGGGCGGCTCCGACGAGGAGATCAGAGCCTGATAGCCGATGCCGGCGGTCGGCAGGCCGGTTTCCAGGTCGAAATCGGGCACCTCCAGCCGGGCGTCGAGCAGGGCCCCGACGGCCTGGAGTTGACGGATGACCTCGACCGGGTCCAGCCCGCGTTCGCGATGACACCGGCTGAGATCCACGGAGACGGCGTAGAAGTAGCGATGGCCGGCCGGCCGACGCCGGCGCGTGTCGTCGGTCAGCACCAGCGGCTCGTGGGAAACCGGCGTCAGGGCGGTCATCGCTTCCTCGGCGAGCCCCCGACGAAAGTCGGGGGAGGAGTCGGTCCCTCCCCCGACTCTCGTCGGGGGCTCGCCGAGGTATGGCGTCAGCCGGGCGAACAGTTCGCCGAGGTCGGCCTCATCACTGCGGTCGAGATCATCCACCAGGGCCTGGATGCGATCGACGCCGGCCAGCAGCACGTCGATCAGTGCGGCGGCGATGGTCAGTTCGCCCTTCTGAACCCGGCCCAGAATCGTTTCCAGGCGGTGGGCCAACTCCTGGATGTTGCGTTTGCCGTTGTAGCCGGCTCCGCCCTTGATCGAGTGCATGCCGCGAAAGAGTCGCTGCACGCGCGCCGGCACCTCGCCGGGAGGCACCTGCTCCAGCGAGAGCAGATCGGCCGAGATCGCGCCGAGGTGTTCACGCGTCTCGGCGACGAAATCCCGCCGGGCCGTCCCGGCAACGCCTACGTCACGATGAGTACCTGATCCAGACGCGTCTGCTGGAGCAGGTGTCGGACGGTCGAGCCGGCGTTGTGGATCTCCAGCGTCGTCGGCCGGGGATTGCTGCTGGCTCGACGAGCCGCCGCTGCCAGCAGAGCCAGCCCGATCGGATCGACGCGATCCACGGCCGTGAAGTCCAGCTGAATCGTCGGCACCTGTCGATTGAGCAGAGCGACCAGCCGACTGCGAAGTTGTTCCGCCGAGGCGGCGTCCAGGCTGCCCGGAACCTGGAGCGTCGTTTCCGCGGCGGCGTCGGTCCCGGTCGTCGCCACCGCTTGCTCGAAAGGGTCGGGGTTCTCCGGTGGCGGTGCGGCGGATCGGCCTTCCTTGATCGCCTGGAGTTCGGTGACCAGGGCCTCCACCTGGGGCAGGTCGGCCGGATCGACCTCCGGCTGAGCCACACGCGGCAGCAGATCGAGGGTCCGCAGCAGGACATCGACCGAATCGCTGGTGAACTGGATGCGTCCCTCCTGGGCGGCGACGAAACAATCCTCCAGGACGTGCGTCAATTTCACGGTCTGGTCAAGGCCGACGATGCGTGCGGCTCCCTTGATCGAGTGGGCGGCCCGCATCAGTTCCTTGAGCTGGCTAACGGCTCCGGGGTCTTTCTCCAGAGCGAGGATACCTTCGCTGAGGGTGGGGAGGTGGACTTCCAGCTCGGAGCCGAACAGCTCGAGCAGGGATGGATCGATCGAGGACCTTCCGCTCATAAGCGTGTCTCGGAGCAAGCCAATCGTGCGTCGTGGGAACAGCAGCAGTATGCCATGTCCGAGGCCGGTTCACAAGGGCCGAATTTCGTTCGACGCCGCCGCGCCGTCGGGGTAGAGTGACGCTGCGAGGTTTCGGTTCGTACTCCACCTTTTCCGGAGTCGACTCATGCCATCGGCAACGTGTCCCCAGTGCAACTTCGTCGTCTCTTTCGTGGAAGACCTGATCGGTATCCTTCAGTGCCCGGGTTGCGGCGAGGAACTGCTGCGGGGCCGGGACGCACCGCGGTGGAACGAAGAAGCTCCGACGCCGCACTACCGCGACGCCGACGTCGATCACGTTCCGAGCCCGCCCGCCCGCGCACTGGAAGACGACACGGAGGAGTAGCGGAAGCGGCGGGTCGCTCGACCTGTCGTGACGGGAGCCATACAACGGAGTGAGGCCCGTCCGGAATCTCTCGTCGGAGGATGTATGGCTCTCTCTCCCAGCACCGAACATCCGATCACCGTCCTGCTCGTGGACGATCAGCCCATCGTCGCCGAGGCCGTCAAGCGGATGCTCGCCGACCAGCCGGACATCCGCTTCCACTACTGCTCCGATCCGACGAAGGCCATCGGCATGGCCAACGAGGTCGCCCCCACGGTCATCCTGCAAGACCTTGTCATGCCAGAGATCGACGGCCTGACCCTGGTCAAGTTCTTTCGTGCCAATGGCGCGACGAAGCTCACGCCGCTGATCGTTCTCTCGACCAAGGAGGAGGCCGCCGTCAAGGCCCAGGCCTTCGCCAACGGCGCGAACGACTACCTGGTCAAGCTGCCCGACAAGCTCGAGATGCTGGCCCGTATCCGCTATCACTCACGCGGCTACATCGCCCTGCTGGAACGCAACGAGGCGTTCGCCAAGCTCGAAGAACGCGAACGGATGCTGGCCGAGGAGATTGCCCAGGCGACGAAGTACGTCCTGTCGCTCTTGCCGGCTGCCTGGAAGACGGGTCTGCCGACGGTCCACTGGCGATTCATTCCGTCCACGACGCTCGGTGGCGACTCGTTCGGTTACGAGTGGCTCGACGACGACCATCTGGCCGTCTACCTGCTCGACGTCAGTGGCCACGGCGTCGGCTCGTCGCTGCTGTCCGTCTCGGCCATGAACGTGATCAGTGCCCGGACGCTGCCCGGTTGCGATTTTCGTGATCCAGAGGCGGTTCTCTCCGGTCTGAACAACGCCTTCCAGATGGACAAGCAGAACAACAAGTACTTCACGATCTGGTACGGCGTCTTTCGCAAATCGACGCGTGTGCTGCGCTACGCGGGAGCGGGCCATCCGTCTTCTCTGTTACTGGCACCGGGCCAGGCACCGCAGGAGCTGGCGAGCGAGGGTCCGGTCATCGGCATGCTGCCGGACATGCCCTTTCCAGGGACGCAGACAACCGTACCGCCACATGGCCGACTCCTCGTCTTCTCCGATGGCGTCTTCGAGATCGAGAGGCCGGACGAGACGATGTGGGAGTACAAGGAGTTCGTCGAGTATGTCAACGCCCTGTCACCGGGCGAGGGGTTGATCGACACGGTGCGCGAACATGTCGAGAGGCTGCGCGGTCAGCCGAACCTCGCGGATGATTTCTCGATGGTCGTCGTTGATTTTGGCGCGTGACGGCAGGACATTTGTGGTCTTGACCTCGGGAGGGTAAAATAGAAGGAGAGCGGCCATGACGTCACCTGTCAAACCTGTCGCCAAGTGCGTCTATGTGTGCGACGATGTGGTCAGCGATCCCGCCTCCGGGAAGGTGAGCGTCTTGAATCTGTGGGATACTGTCCGCGTGCCGGTAGAGGCTGGTTTCCCCTACGTCCTTGGAAAACTGTGCGTGTTCGTCTGGTGGCGCGGCGGGGCAGGACAGGTCAACACCCGTGTTGAGGTTGTCCAGGCCAGTTCAAACGAGGTCATCCGCCGCACTGGCGACGCGATGCTGAATTTCACCCGTAAAAGCGCTAGCCTCCACGCCCGCTACCGAATTGAACAGTGCGTGTTTCCCGAGGCTGGGGCTTACCTGGTCGAGGTATACTGTGAGGACGAGTTCGTCGATGATCAACTGATCCGGGTGATCCAGGAGTGAGAGAGCGATCATGGAACCGTCTTCGAGCAACTTCCAGTCCTTTGATTTCCCAGCGGAAAGCACCCCGCCAGGGACGCAGGCACTGCCCCGACCGGCGGATCGACCGCGCCTTGTCGAAGAGGAAGAAGGGGAGTCGGAGTCCGAGTTTGTGACGTTCGATTTCCCGCCGGCCGAACTTCAACCCGGAAGCAGGGCGAGCCCAAGGCCGGCAGGTCGTGGACGGAGACGATCGCTCGAGGCGCTTTCTGATGAGGAGTTGCCGAGCGACGTGCAAACCCTGCTGCAAAATGCCTTTCTGGCGATTCCGCAGGAGTACCGGCGCATCCTTCAGTTGCAACTCGCTGGCACGCCCATAGCCGACATCGCCCAGACGATCGGTACCACCCCGGAACGGGTGCTGACAGCGCTCAACCAGGTCCGTGAAATCCTGGAGCGAGACCCTGCAGCGTGATCGGTCTTATCCTGAACCTGGCGGGCTCAAGTCATGCCCAACGCTCCCACCCCAAGTGGTAACGCCCAACATCAGGCTGACTCTTTTCTCTCGACCTACCTTCCTCACAGCGATACCGTAGCCACATCCCCCCGACATCGAGGGCCAGGTCATGCCACGCTTCCCCGCCGTTCTGTTCGCGTTCCTGCTCCCGCTGTCGCTGCCGGCCGCCGAGACCGTCTGGATCGAGGCCGAACACCTCGACGGCATCCACGGCTACTGCTGGCCGATGGGTCGGCCCGAGATGAAGAAGACCGCCGGTCACTGGGCCCTCTCCGGCCCGGGCTGGGCCGCCGAGTGGAACCAGGGCGGCGAGAGCGGCTTCCTCTCCATCGCCACGGCTGCCGATGATGACAAGGCGGTGGCATCGACCACGCGCGAGGTGCCCGAAGCGGGGACGTATCAGCTGTGGGTTCGCTATGGCGACTGGCGCGAGGCGAGCGAACGCTTCGAGATCGAGATCAGCCAGCCCGGCACGAAACCGATCGTCGCGAACTTCGGCGCGAAGGCCATCGCCGAGGAGGACGGCGAGGCCAAACTCTACTGGGGCTGGGCCTTCGTCTGGGATCGGCGCGAGGTGCCACTCAGGAAGGGACCGGCGACGATCACCCTGCGATCACGCCACAAGGAGAGCGTGCCGCGTCAGATCGACGTGCTGATGCTGACGACCGACGCTACCTTCCGGCCGTTCGCCAAGGAGCGGCCAACGCCGGCCGCGTGGGAAGTCATGGAGGCGTGGCGGAAGAACGGTCGGGGCGACGGCGAACCGCTCGCCCGGCGGATGCCGACTGTTGAGGTGCCGACATCGTGGAGGCCACTCACCTTCCGCGACAAGGGATTTCTCTATCTGTGGAACATGAACACCGGCGACGCTCCGAAGACGTGGCTGAGTGACAAACCCGACCGCGTGCCGGTGCCGTACCACGTCGGCGACGAGGCGACGAAGACGGCCTTCGAGAAGAAGTACGCCGGCAAGACCGACGTGCCGATCTTCAGCGACCCGCGCATCACGCCACTGTTCCACGGAGCCGGGCCGGCCATCTTCGCGACCGATCCGAAGTCGGGCGACGTGGCCGAACCCGGTCAGCGTTTCGCCAACTGGCTCAAGGCCCACCCCGACCGGGCCTGGGGAGCCCTGCTCAACTATGCTCCCGACAAGCGACTCGGTGACAAAGGCGTGACAGCGTTTCTGGCTCATCGCGACCGCTACGTCGGCGGCATCTCCGGCGAGAATCTCGGCTACTTCGACGTTCCCGCCGCCAGGATGAAGACGGCCGTCGAGAAGGCGACCACCCGGCGTCAGCTGGCCGAGGCGATGTCGCCGCTGATCATCGAGGCGAACGCGGCGAAGTATCGGACGATCTTTGGCAAGGACCTGGACAAAAACGCCTTCACCGATGTGATTCCGTGTCTATCGATCGGCAACATCACCTGGCTGCCACTGCAAAGTCAGTGGGGAGTGCGGACGCTCGGCTACGAGTCGGCGACGATCCCGGCGTCGATCCTCGGTATGCGCTGGGCGTTCCTGCGCGGCATGGCTCGCCAGGGCGGTCATCTGACGGCGACCTACCGCAGCTGCAACTTCGGCGACTCGGCGACGATGTTCAGCAACCAGGGCAGCTACCACACGCCGCAGGCGATCCTCGACAACTACTACAGCGTCTACAGCGGCGCGGGCATGACGTGGTACAAGTTCGACATCTGGCTGCAGTACATGGCCGGGGCGTCGATGTTCTACCACGAGCAGGGCTTCGACGAGTTCTGGCGGCCCGGCGGCACCTCGGCGGCCGGCATCCGTGACGTGGAACTGTCACCGAAAGGCAAACTCGTGGACCGCTTCCTGCGTGTGACGAAGGCGCATCCCGAGCGTGGCGTGCCGTTCACGCCAGTGGCGATTCTCGTCGATTACGCCCACGGCTGGGAGCCGTCGCCGTACTGGCCGAACTCGTTCAAGAACTACCACAACCAGCCGGAGAAGTTCCGACCCGGCCTGCACGAGGCGATGCTCCAGGAATACTTCTGGCTCGCATTCCATCCCATCGGCCCGGAGAGTGGCAAGCCGATGACAGCGACGAACGAGGTCTTCCTCCCCTCGCCCTCGGGCGATCTGTACGATGTCATCGCCGCCTACCCGGACGTGAAACGCTGGACGACGATCGATACCTATCCGGTCTGCATTGTCGCCGGCGAGATCGAGCTGACCGCGGCGGAGGGCAAGTGGTTGCGTGAGTACGTCGAGAAGGGCGGCACCCTGCTCGTCGCAGACGGCCATCTGACCGGCCCCGGCGTCGCGGAACTGAAACTGCCGAAGATGGGCGCGACGAAGGAAACCGGCCCGGCTCCGCGTTTCCGTTATCGGCCGCTCGACGCGACCGGCGGCAAGATCCTGGCGAAGACCGGCGACGACGTTTACTGCGCCGCCTACGATCGCGGCCAGGGCCGACTCATCGTGCTGAGCGTGCCGCACGGGCTGACAATCACGCGGCAGGCGCATCCGATGGTCGCCAACCTTCTGCGAGATCTGACGCGCGGCCTGAGCCCGGTCGAGGTGCGCGGCGACGTGCAATGGATGCTGAACCGGACGCCGACGGGCTGGCTCGTGACGCTCCTGAACCCGGCCGGTCAACTCAAGCCGCAGCAGGGCATCCTGCCGGCTGACCACCGCGAGGACCGATCCGTGACGATCAGCCTGCCGGCGAACATCAAGGCCGCGTCGGACTGGCTCGCCCCGGACGACACGTTCACCATCAAGGACGGTCAGGTGACACTGACCGTGCGTGCGGGAGCGGTGCGGGTGCTGGAACTGCGGCCTTGAATCGGAAGCCGACGCCGGATGATTCGACGGAGGCATCACCAGACGCGAGAAACACCGTACGCATCGAAAGCTGTATCATTGCAAACGATCGCGATCCCTTCGACCAGCGCCTGAGCGATGAGAAGCCGGTCGAACGGATCGCGATGGTGGGGTGGAAGGCTCGCCTGCCGATCCGCATACTCGACCGTGATCGGCAGGATGTCCAGGCCAAGGTCGGCGATAGCCCGGTCCATCCACTGGCAGTAGGGAAGCGACAGCGACAGCTTCCCCTGCCCGGTCTTGATCGCCAGTTCCCAGATCGTCGCCGCGCTGAGGAGCAGGTCGTTGGCAGGGTTCTGGAGAGCGAATGTCGCCGGGCCGGTCAACTGGGTCGGGTCATCCAGGGCCCAGATCAGGGCGTGCGAATCGACGAGAAGCCTCACTCGACATACTCCTCGAAGCCTTCCGGGATGGCATCAAAGTCCGGAGCCACGTAGAGTACCGTACCCTTGAGGGTTCCCAGCTGGCGCGGCTTCCGATCCGAAGACGGCGTCGCCTTGATCATCGCGATCGGCTGTCCCGCTCGCGTAATCACCATTTCTTCACCCGGCTGCAACTTCCGGATGACCTCAACCAGATTCGCCTGTGCCTCTTCGACGGTAACTGTTTGCACGCTGTCCTCCTCCGGGAAGGGCGGTTCCGCCCTCTGCTATTGTACTCGATCCGACCGGACGCCGCCCTGCTTCTTGTCCAGCAGCACCGCCTCGGTTACGATGCCCGGATCGAGTTGAGGCACAACCGGAGATCACCGATGACGCACAACCCATCCCCGACACGGCGCGAAGCTCTCGTCGCCGGTTCCCTGGCCCTTGGAGCCGTCATGATTCCGACCGCTGACGCGGCTGACAACGACCTGCCGTGGATCGATGCGCACTCGCACATCTGGCCGGCGGAGGTGGACAGGTTCCCGCTCGCTCCAGGGCAGTCGAAGAAGGACCTCAACCCGCCCAGCTTCACCGACGAGCAGCTGATGGCCCTCGCCCGGCCGGAGGGCGTCGGCCGGGTCGTGCTGATTCAGCACTCGATCTACCACCGCTTCGACAATTCCTACCTGCTCGACGCGGTCAGACGGCATCCGAAGCGGTTCCGCATCCAGGGCATGGTGGACGACCATCTGCCGAACCCTGGGGCGGCCATGAAGAAACTGCTGACCCAGGGCGTGACCGGCTTCCGCATCACGCCGTTCGTCCGCACGAAGGAAGATCAGCCCCGCTGGCTGGAGACGCCGGGCATGGCCGAGATGTGGAAGACCGCAGCCGAGACACGCCAGGCCATGTGCCCGCTGATTAACTCCAGCGACCTGCCGGCCACCGATGCGATGTGTGCGAAGCATCCGGAGACGCCGGTCGTGATCGATCACTTCGGCCGTGTCGGGGCCGACGGCGAGATCCGCGACGCGGACGTGCAGGCGCTGTGCAAGCTGGCCCGGCACAAGCACACGCGCATCAAGATCTCGGCCTACTACGCGCTGGGCAAGAAGAAGCCGCCGCATGACGAGTTGGTGCCGATGATCAAGACACTGCTGAAGGCCTTCGGCCCCGAGCGGCTGATGTGGGGTAGCGATTCGCCGTACCAGATCCAGGGCGACAACAGCTACAAGGCGTCGATCAGCCTCGTCCGCGATCGGATGGACTTCCTGACGAAACAGGAGCGCGAGTGGCTCCTGGCGAAGTCGGCGGAGAAGGTGTTCTTCTATGCGTGACGCCCCGCGTCTTTCAGAGCCGCGCACGCAGCGAGCCGCCAGGCGAGCGGAGTAAGCGGTAGTATCAGGCCTGCTTACTCCGCTCGCCTGCGGCTCGCTGCGTGCGCGGCTCTGAAAGACGTCACTTCCCCATCGTCTGCGCCAGGAACGCGAACAGGGCCTTCGTCGCCGGGTCGTCCGGCAGGCCCAGGTCGTTGTTGAGCTTGTTGTGCGTGGACTCGCGGGCTCCGAAGAGCGTGACTGGCAGACTGGCCGCCTTCAACACACTGGCCAGCCGCACGGCCTGAGCAGTCGTGTCAGGATGACCCGCCACGTAGAGAATCAGGAACGGCGGGATGCCCTTGCCCTTCGCAACGTGGGTCACGGCCGAGAAATCCTTGTGCTTCTCCGGCGTGTTGCCGAATTTCTCACGATGGCCGAACTTCGCTCGGGGCAGACCATGAGCCTGCCAGCGAGCCTCTGCCGTCGCGATGATCGCCGGAACATCATAGGTGTCGCCATCGACCGGGACGCAGCCCTTGAGGATGTCCATCGACAGCCCCTCGGCCTTCAGATAGCGATCGTCGATGCAGACCAGCGCCGCCAGCTGGGCTCCTGCCGAGTGGCCCATGACGTACAGCCGATTCGGATCGCCGCCGTACTCGCGGATGTGATCGTGGACCCAGTGCATTGCCCGGGCGACGTCGCGGATGATGTCGCCCATCTCGACGCTGGGCAGCAGGCGATAGTTGATGGAGACGAAGACGAAGCCCTTCTCGGTGAAGACCTTCGGCTTGATCTGGACCTCCTTCTTGTCGCCCCCCTGCCAGCCTCCTCCGTGGATCCAGAAGACCACGGGCAGATCCTTCGCTCCCTGCGGGGTGTAGACGTCGAGTACCTGCCGTTCGTGCCCCTTCTCGACGTAGGGGATGTCCCGCTTCACATTCTGGGCCAGCGCATCCTGCCCCACAAGAAGCAGAGCCAGGAAGGGGATGACGAGTCGCATGAGTTTCGCCTTTCTGATGGAGTCGGTTCGATCGAGATTCACGTGTCAGGGCAGGAGTCGAATACAGGAGGGGCTGGTCTGCTTGACCGGGTCACCGGTGGCCTTGAGCTTTCCCGTCGCCGGATCGATGGCGAACACGACGAGGTTGTTCGCCGGCAGGTTCGCACAGAGGAGCCACTGGCCGTCCGGGGTGATGGCCAGGTTCTGTGGACCCTTGCCCCGGCTCGGTTCGATGCCGATGAGCGTCAGCTTGCCGTCATCACCGATGCGATACGACGCGATGCTGTCGTGGCCGCGATTGGTCCCGTACAGGTACTTGCCATCGGGTGTGATCTTGACGTCCGCGCAGTAGCTCGTGCCCTTGAAGTCGGCCGGCAGCGTCGAGATCGTCTGCTTCTCGGTCAGGGTGCCGGTCTTCGCGTCGTAGTCGAACTGGGTGACCGAGTTGAGCAGCTCGTTGATGACGTAGAGTCGTTTACCGCCGGGATGGAAGGTGAGATGCCGCGGCCCGGCTCCGGCCGGAGTCTTCGCGAAGGGGACCTTGTTCGGCGTCAGCTTGCCCGTGGTGGGATCGATCTGGTAGCACAGAATCTGGTCGGTTCCCAGGTCGGCGGCGAAGGCGTACTTGTTGTCCGGGCTCACGACGATGCAGTGGGCGTGCGGTTCTTTCTGCCGTTGCGGGTTGACGCTCGATCCCTTGTGGGCGAAGAACGAGGCTGGGGCGGCCAGCGAGCCATCGGCCTTGATCGGCAGAGCGGCGACGCTCCCCGACGTGTAGTTCGCCACCAGGACGGCCTTGCCGGTTCGGTCCACGTCGAGATAGCAGGACGCCTTCCCCTCCGACGACTGGCGGTTGAGCAGCTTCAGCTCACCGGTCTTGCCGACGATCTGGTAGGCGGCGACCTGCTCGTTGTCCTTGCCGCTGAACTGCTTGGCGTGGATCGAGTAGAGAAACTTCCCGTTCGGAGAGAGCGCCAGGAAGAACGGATTCTCGGCCCCGGCCGTGCGTGCCAGCGGCTTCAGTGTGCCGGTCTGGCCATCGAACTGATACGCCTGGATGCCGCCCTTCTCGCCGGGAGCGAAGGAACTGACGAAGACCACCGGGTCAGCGGCCGTCGCGGGAGGCGCTCCCGCGATCAGGGCCAGGGGCATCCAGGCGAGAGCGGCAAGGAGACGGACAGAGTTCATCAGGGGATCTCCGAGGTAGGGGGGGGATCTCATTGCGCCGCCGGCTATCCCATGTTAGGAAAGTAATGCACGGGGAAGCGGGAGTTCAGAAGCAT
>CAYYJM010000030.1:33871-35566 GCA_964471755.1 uncultured Alcaligenaceae bacterium | reverse complement strand
ATCGCAGCTTACGCAAACAAACCCTCTCCTGACAGACTTTTTCAGCAGTCTCCCTGAGTACAGGGGCGAGGGGCTTCCCGAACAGCCTCTGATACATCGTTCATCGTTCATCGTTCATCGTTCAAGAAGGACTACCAGGCTTGCAATCGCAGCTCCGCTCGCATACCCTTTCGTACACTACTGGAGGTATGTTTACAGGAGGAGGTGGGTGGTGAGTGCGCTCCTACCACCGACAGTTGCAGGCGGCACACAGGGAATGCCCTCCGGGCGGGTGTTGGAACCAACCGCGCTGGGCGGGGAGACGCCAGTGCTGGCCCTGGCACGGGAAGGGGTGACTCTTTCCGCGCTGGTCCGCGCCCTGGCGTCACCGCCGGAGCCGCGAGCGATCCTCGTCGAGGGGGCGACGCCAGTCGAGATGCTCGACGCCATCCGGGCAGCGGCCATCGATGTCTGGCTGATCCTCCGACAGGTTCCCGAGGAGCCTCTCGCGGCCTGGCTCCGGAAGCACCGGGAGCGCGTGCGCATGATGGTGGGCCTGGTGCCCGGATCGACCCGACTCGCGGAGTTGCTCCACTGGCTGGGCGGCCTGCATGGCGATGAGTTGCCCGTCCAGGTCGCTCTGGAAGGATTGTTGGCCGGGGTTACCGACACGCGGGCGGCACTCGGCGAGGTCCTGGCGGCGCTGGCTGGGATGGGGCATCGGCGCGTGTCGATGAGCTATCTGCCGCTCGACGCCCGGGCCGAGGCCTGGCTCTACCGGACTCTTGGCGAGGAGGCGGCCAGCGTTCTGGCACAATACCGAGAGGGGCCGCGGGTTCGGATTCCGGGCCACGGGATGGCCCAGCTTCTGCCGCGTCCACGTCGGCAGCGTGGCTACGCCGGGCTCCTGACCCTCGCAGCGGAACACGGCCTGGCGATGAGCATTTCACCCCTGAGCAATCCGGACCTGGCCGGACCACGTCCGACCAGCAGCAACGTCCGCCAGCCGAGTTTGACCGAGGCGTACCTGGCCGGCGGTCTGCCGCGTGGACTGGAGTCGGCATTCTGACCGCTCGCTTTTCGCGTCGTCTTGCGGATAATGATAGAGCGCGGCCCGACTCGCCGAAGATTGCTCTTGCCGCGTGGAGGATGCCGTGTTATGAACCCGCCCTCGATCACCGAACCGACGCCGAAATCCGAGCCGATCCTGGACGTTGCCCCCGTCCTGGCCGGCTCCGTACGGGGAGCGCTGCTGGGCATTGCTCTGGCTCTGCTGGGGGTCTTTACCCTGGCCGCCCTGATCAATCCCTACGCTCCCGACGGTACGGCTCGGACGATGGGCACGCACACCCAGCTGGGCCTGACTGATTGCGGCTTCTACCTGGTGACGGGTGTGCCCTGTCCGTCGTGCGGCATGACGACCAGCTTCGCCCTGCTCGTGCGTGGCGATGTGGTCAACTCGCTGCGGGCGAACTTTGCCGGCACCTTGCTGGCCGGGCTCTGTCTGCTGGCGATTCCGTGGTGCCTGATCGGAGCCTGGTGCGGCCGGACGCCGTTCATCCGCTCGCTGGAGTGGACGTTCCTGGTGCTGGTGGTCGTCTTTGCCGCCCTGACGCTGGTTCGGTGGCTGCTCGTGGTCGCTCTGACTCTCTACACCGGGGGAGGTGCGGGGAGCTGAAGATCGCCACGACGACCGGGGGAGATACCATGATGGCA
>CAYYJM010000030.1:22291-33861 GCA_964471755.1 uncultured Alcaligenaceae bacterium | reverse complement strand
GCTGGCATGGATGCGAAACGGGTCACTGGCGGGTCTTCTCTTTCTGGCCCTGGCCGCGACCGGCTGTAGTCTGGGCTCGCTGGCCTACTTTCTGACACCGGAACAGAAACTCGAACCGGAGTTGTGTTCGCTGACCTCGCCGGACTCGAAGAAGACCGTCCGCGTTGTCATCCTGCCCGCCCTGGTCAATGCCTTCGCCATGCCGGAGATGATCGGGGTCGAGCAGGATCTGGCGGACCTGACCTCGCGCCGGCTGATCGAACTGTTCACGAAGAACGACAACGTCCTGATCATCGCGCCGCGCAAGGTCGAGGAATACAAGAGCAAGCACTCCGACTGGAAGGAAGATCCCCGTGCCGTGGGCGAACACTTCCAGGCCGACTATGTCGTGTACATGGAGATCTTCGGCATGTCGCTGTTCGAGAAGGGCAGCCAGGAGCAGCTCTACCGCGGGCGGATGGAGTTGACCGTGAATCTGCTGCCGATGGCCCACCCGGATTACACGCCGGAGCGGCGAAACTTCTCGTTCGTCTTCCCCGATCAGCCGCGGGCGGCCGAACTGGGAACCAGCCAGCGAGAGTTCCGCAATGGCTTCCTCGATCACGTCGCCCGGCGTGTCTCGTACTGCTTCGCCCCGCATCCGCGCATGGAATCGTATCAGCGCAGCCGACAACCGTTCGGGCTGAACTGATGGTCGCTGCTTTCTGGGAGAAGCCTCATGAGTGAACTGGTGGTGATCCGCTGTCGAGAGAATGGCCCCCTGGTGGTCAAGGGACCGGTCGAGATCATCGACCATCTCGGCAACAAGTTCGTCATCCCGGCGGGCAAGGACGCGGTGGCCCTGTGCCGCTGCGGGCAGTCGGGAAAACGTCCCTTCTGTGATGGGACGCACAAAACGTGCGGGTTCGTCGCGGGGGAACTGGCTCCGACTCCAACGCCGACGCCGGACGAGGGGCCAGCGAACTGAGCGTCAGCGCCGTCGGTCCTTGTTACTGGGGCTGACGGCGTCATTGGTGTTCTGCGCCAGGACGCTCCGGAGTTGCGCGATCGAGGCACCATTGTTGGCGAGATTCTTCGACAGCCGTTCGAGGCGCTCCTGATCCATGCGAATGTCATCCCGCATGCGCGTCAGTTCGTTCCGTTCCCGGGCCATCGCCGCCCGTTCGCGGGAGAGCTGTAACTCGGTCTCACGGGCCGCATCCTCGATGTCTCCTTGCCGCTGACGTAGCTCCGCCAGTTGCTCATCGACCATGCGGCGATCTCGTTCCAGCTCGACCCGGAACTGATGCAGTTCCCGCTCGTAGGAGCCGGAATGCTGCATGTTCGCCGTCGGGGCGTCCAGGGCCACCATCAGTTTTTCGATCACGGCATCGCGGTCCTGAAGGTCACTTTCGAGTTTGTGGACGGACTGACGCAGGGCCTGGATCGTCTTCACCTCGCCGGAGAGGGCCACCTCCTCACGGAGTCCCTCGACTTCCTGATCTCGCGTCGCCATCTGCGTCTGGACCTGTTGCAAGTCGGTCTGAAGGCTGACGATCTGTTGCTGGAGCAGTTCGACGGTACGGGACTTGTTGTTCAGTTCGATCTCGTGGGACTGAGCGTGGAGCAAGCCTTGCTGAAGCTGCTCGTTCTCCTCGCGAAGCAGATCGAGGTGGGCGACGAGTTGGCGCATCTCGTCTTCTGAAACCTGCGGCGTGTCAAGATGTTCCACAGAACTCTCGGAAGGAACGGTGAGCGCTGCCAGCGACTGCTGTTTGAGGATCTCGTTCTCCTCGTAGACCTGCTTCAGCAGACCGCGTAACCGATCGGTCTCTCGAGTCAGGGAGTTGATCTGCTGCTCAAACTCGGCGCGCTCGCTGATTGACACGGGAACGGTCGCCTCGCCAATGGCTGCCTGACGAAGGATCTCAATCTCCTGATGAAGCTCGGCGATCTGAGCCTGCGACCGGGCGTTTTCTTCCTCACGTTCGGATTGTGCCTGGCGAAGGTGGGCCTGCAAGGCCGCCGCGTTCACCTCGGCGGCATCGGGCGCGGAACCCGTTCCAGCCAGACGGTCCCGTAGCAGTTCATTTTCCTGGCGAAGTTGCTCCATCTGTTCGCGGATCTGACTTCGTTCCTGATTGCGCTCGACCTGGAGACGCTTGAGCTGCATTTGCAACGCCGCGTAGGCCGCCTCGGAAGACTCCAGTTCGCTCCGGGGCACGGTGGGAGTGCCGACCGATCCCACCAGTGGTCTCTCGGCTCCGGCCCCGGCCCCGGACAGTTTGGACCGTAGTTCCTCGTTCTCGCGCTGCAAACCGTCAGCGATCAGGCGGAGTTGATCGAGTTGCTGGCGGGCCTCGTCGCGAGCCTGGCGAAGGGTGTCGTCGGCCACGCGGACCACCTGAATCGGACTGGCGTCGCCCGGTTCACGCTGGTTGTTCGCGGCACGGGCTTCCAGTTCGGCGGCGCGCTGGGCCAGTTGCTGTTCGCGCTGGCGAAAGAGATCGCGAGCCCGGTTCTGATCGGCCTCGGCCTGACTGCGCAGGCCATCGACCTCCAGTCGGGCCGCCTCCAGTTCGTTCCGGGCGGCCTCGATCTCCGCGCGTTCGCGGTCGAGTTGGTCGCACTGGAGTTCGAGGTGTTCCAGGCGATTGGCCAGGTCTGCCCGTTCCTTTTCCAGAGCCTCCAGGGCTTCTCGGTGCTGGTCATCGTTCTCGATGGGAGAGGTTTCCTTGAGTTGACGCTGTTCCTCTTCCAGGTGGACGAGTCGATCCCGAACCACCTTCTCGGCCCGCTCCAGGTCCAGTTCTCGAACGCGCAGGGCCAGAGCGGATTTTTCGAGTTGCTGCCAGTCCCGGTCGAGATCGCTGCGATCGGCCGACAGATCGCGGACGCACGCTGTCAGTTCGGCCTTCAGGTCGACCTGTTGCTGCAAGGCGGCCTGAGCCTGTAGTCGGTAGGCCCGGGCCAGCCGAACGAGGTTCGCCCGAGACTGAGTGAGCCGATCGACATCGACCGCGCCCGGATCTCCTTCCGCAGCTGATGCGGCCGGGCCTGATGGCGAGGTCGGCTCCACCGGTTCTGGGCGAGCGGGCAGATGGACCTTGAAGTTGAACGGGCCGATCTGCAGGTGATCATCGTCGGCGAGCGGTTCCTCGGTGATGGTCTTGCCATTGAGACGCGTCCCAAGGTGACCGCTGCAATCGCGGATACGCCAGCCGTTGGCGAGACGCACGATGATGCAATGGACCGGCGCGACGTCGGGCGACATCAGCGGCATGTCGCACCCCTGGATGCGCCCGAGGACCAACACGGGCTTGTCGAGCGGTCGGCGTTTACGACTGGTGTTCCCGTACGTTACGATCAACGCCGGCTGCAACGGATCCGGCGCTGCATCACGATCTTTCCGCATACATCCCCCGCCCACCAGATGAAGCCGGCAACCGCGCCCGGCAGGTCGGGCATCGACCGGCAACGTGGCTGACGGTTCTCCTGCCTTTGCGGGCATCCGGGATTGGCTCGCCCGGCCTCCCGACTGGACAGGGTATCGGCTTTTGGAAAACTAGCACACGAAACGGAAGCCCGGCGGAGAAATTACCCAGCCAGGAGAAATTGGCGAAGGCTCCCATCTTCCGGTATGCTGTCCCTTCCCGATGCACGCCTGACCCAGGAGACGAGACCGATCATGAACGCGACGCTGATTCTGAGTGCCGTCCTGGCCCTGGCCCAGACCGGCTCACCCGGAGCCCAGAAGGTGGAACTGCTCTATCCCGGCGGAGCGCCGGGGGCCCTGGGCGATACGCCGGCCGACAAGCCGACGCTCAGCCTGTATCTGCCGCCGACCGGAAAGGGTAACGGCACGGCCGTCGTCATCTGTCCGGGTGGCGGCTACGGCCATCTGGCGGACGGTCACGAGGGCAAGGACCCGGCCGAGTTCCTGAACAAACTCGGCGTCGCGGCCTTCGTCGTTCGCTATCGGCTCGGGCCGCGCTATCGACATCCGATCCCGTTGCAGGACGCCCAGCAGGCCATCCGCTCGGTGCGGTCGCGGGCGAAGGAGTTCGGCCTCGATCCGAAGCGGATCGGCATCTGGGGCTTCTCGGCCGGCGGACACCTCGCCTCGACCGTGGCGACGCACTTCGACGACGGCAAGCCCGACGCCACGGATCCGGTCGCCCGGGAGAGTAGTCGGCCGGACTTCGCCATCCTGTGCTATCCGGTCATCACCCTGGAGCCGCCGTACGCTCATCTGGGTTCGCGCAACAACCTGCTCGGCAAGGACGCCGACGCGAAGCTGGTCGAGAGCCTGTGCAACGAACGGCGGGTGACGCCGCAGACGCCACCGACGTTCCTGTTCCACACGAGCGAGGACACGGCGGTGCCACCGGAGAACAGCGTCCTGTTCTACCTGGCCCTACGCAAGGCGAAGGTGCCGGCCGAGTTGCACATCTACGAGAAGGGCCGACACGGTGTCGGCCTCGCTGCCACGGATGCGGTCCTGTCTTCCTGGCCCGACCGACTCGCCGCCTGGCTCAAGATACGCGGCCTGCTGACGAAGTGATGTCACTCCGTATCGCGATGAACGATGTTCGGCCCGAACGCGGGCAGGCAGACAGCGATGTACTCGGCTCCTTCCTCGGTCGGCGTGCTGTAGCGAACCCACTCACCGGCCAGGGCGTGAACTGCCTGACCCGCTGACACGTCGAGGACACCGTCTTTCGACTCGACGCGAAGAACGCCGCGCAGGACGATGGTGTATTCGTCGAACTCTGGCGTCTGACCCGGTTCGCGCCAGCCGCCGGGGCTGCGCATGTGGGCGATGCTGACGCCGTTCGTGCCAGTCGTGACCCGGCCGACGTACTCGTCGATGAGCTTCGGCTTGTTACCGGCGGCCTCGATGCGCGTTGGCCTGGTGATGAGACAGGGCATGGAATTTCCTCCGGGAGTGGTGCGGCTGAACCCTCGTCGGATACGATAGCGAAGAACCCGGAGGATGACCCGATGACGCCGCGCGAGCTGCCCGAACCGCAGGACGATCAGGACCGCCAGATTCTCGGCTGGGTCGCGGAATACGGCTGGGCCGTACTCGGCATCCCGGACGATCCGGAGGGACCGGGCTACACCTTCTCCGTTGGTCTGTGGCGCGGCTGGCAGCATCCGGAGATCGTCCTCTTCGGCCTGAATCACGAGGCGGCCCAGCGCCTGATCAACCATCTCGGAACCACCATCAAGGGCGGTGATCGCTACGACCCGGGTCGGTTCTACGAGGGCATCGTGAGCGGATATCGGGTTGTCTTCCTGCCGGTGGATCAGGACCAGGTCGGCCCGTACCTCGGCTACGCCTGTTGGTTCAATCGCGGTCAGGACTTCCCGGTGCTGCAATGTGTCTGGCCGGATCGCGAGGGTCGGTTCCCCTGGGAACCGGGCTTCGACGAGCGGTTCCGGCCGCGTCAGCCGCTCCTGGGGCCGGCCCCGCCAACGGAGGACCTGGCATGACCATCACGCTTCGCTCCGAATCCTCTGCCGATGTTGCCGCCATCGCCGCGGTGCATCGAGCCGCCTTCCCGACCGACGGCGAGGCCCGGTTGGTCGATGCTCTGCGCGACGCGGGCCGACTCGTCGTCACTCTGGTAGCAGAAGCCGATGGCGTGGTCGTTGGCCATATCGCCTTCAGTCCGGTGACAGTCGATGGTCAGGAGGTGGGCGGTCTCGGCCTTGCGCCGGTGGCGGTGCTACCGGAATGGCAGCGACGTGGTATCGGCTCCCACCTGATCGAAGCTGGCCTGACGGCGTGCCGGGCTCTCGGCTGTCGTTTCGTTGTCGTTCTTGGCGAACCGGCCTACTACGGCCGGTTCGGCTTCGTCCGGGCCGATGAGCGCGGCCTGACGAACGAGTACATCGCCGGTCCGGAATTCATGGTTCAGGCGCTGGTCGAAGGCGGGCTACCGGCTCCGGGCCTGGTTCGCTACGCGCCAGAATTCGGCCTGGTCGGGTAGGCGATTGAGAAAACGTGGCCGGGGCCTGGCTCGTCTTCAGGGTGGAGACTTATCCGTTGGGTGCGACGGAGGGCTGGATCATGGCGAGTGTCCGTCTGGGGGTTCTCGGGGCGATCCTGTTCTGCTGGCTGCCGGCCGATCCGGCTCCGGGCGAGTTACCGCCAGCGGCGCTGGAGGTCGTCCGCCAGTTCGAGGACGAGGCGATCGAGCTGGACCGCGCCGTCGAGCGCGACCTTGCCGCCTGGCGTGAGAAGACGGCGACGGCCCTGAAGGATGTCCAGGATGCCTTTTGCAAGGATCTGAAGCTCGATGAAGCCGTCGCCGTCCGCGACGTGATCCGCACCCTGCGAGCGGACGGCGAGGTCGTCATCGCCAACCTGCCTGCGGCCGTCCAGGAGGCCTATCGCCCGTTCGACAGGGAGGCGGAGGCGATCAAGAGCCGGATCGAGGAGGGATACCGGAAACGGGAGGAGCGGGTCACCGCCGAGCTAAAGAAGATCCAGGACGTCTTCTGTCGGGAGGCGAAGCTCGACGAGGCCGTCGCCGTGCGCGATCTGATTCGCGGCCTGCGTCATGGGACAGCGAACGCCCTGCCCGATCCAGGCTATGTCAACAACGGGGCCAATGACATCGGCAAGGTGTTCACCTACGCAGTCATCGGGGCGACGAACGGGTCCATCTACGGCACGGACGTCTACACGACCGGCTCGCATCTGGGGATGGCTGCCGTCCACTGTGGCCTGCTCAAGGCTGGTCAGCAGGGCGTCGTTCGGGTGAAGATCCTACCCGGCCAGGGGAACTACCGCTCGACGACGCGCAATGGCATCACGAGCATCGAGTACGGAAACTGGGGCGTCTCGTTCAAGGTCGAACGTGCCTTCGGCTTCCGGGCGAAGCCGGCCCCGGTGCCTGAGCCGGTGCCGGTGAAGGACGCCAGGGCGAAGGACAGCAAGTGAAACGCCGGGATGGTTACCTCGCTCACCACAGCGTATAGCCGCCGTCGATGACGAGTGCGGCTCCGGTCATGTACCGGGAGGCGTCGCTGGCCAGGTAAAGGGCCAGGGGGGCGATCTCGTCCGGCTCACCGAGTCGGCCCATCGGGATGTTCACCTCGAACTGACGCTGGAACTCCGGCCGTTCGCCAAACCAGCGACGATTCGCGTCGGTCATGAAGCCGCCCGGACAGATGGCGTTGACGGTCACGCCGCGCGGGGCCCAGTCGGCGGCCACGGCGCGGGTGAAGCCGACCAGGGCGGCCTTGGCCGTCTCGTAATGTCGGCCCTCGATGCCGCGCATCGACACGCACCACCCGGCGATCGACGCGACGTTGATGATCCGGCCCCAGCCGCGGGCCAGCATGCCGGCTCCGAGACGCTGGGTGCAGACCATGGCGCTGGTCAGGTTCAGGTCGAGGAAGCCCTGCCAGGCGTCGAGCGGCATCGCCTCGGTCGGGATGTTCTCGCGTCGGCCGCCGACGTTGTTGACCAGGATGTCGATCGGGCCGCAGTCGCGCAGGACGGCCTCGCAGAGCGACTCGGCCGCACTGGCGTCGTGCAGGTCGGCGACGGCGGTATCGACCGTGCCGCCCAGCTTGATGAGTTCATCGCGGGCGGTTTGCAGCGTCTCCGGCGTCCGGCCGACGAGAACGATGGACGCCCCCGCCTCGGCGAGGGCCTGGGCGATGGCCCGGCCCAGGCCGCGACTCGCCCCGGTGATCAGGGCCCGTTTGCCATCAAGGCGGAACTGGTCGAGGACTCCCATCTGATGTCTCCAGGCACCCATTTAGCCGCCGGCTTGCCGGCGGTCTTCGTCGCAAAAACCCGCCGGCAAGCCGGCGGCTAAATGAAGACTCAATCCCCATCCGGAGTGTACAGTAGCAGATCGTCCAGCCACAACTCGCCGCCCGACGCCGGCCGAAAACGGATCTCGTCGATCGCCGGTTTGTCCACCTTCGACAGATCGAATGCGAGCGTCGCCGTCGTCCACCCGGCCGAGGGTTTGAGCGTCGCCTTGCCGAGCGAGCGCTGGCTGACCCGGTTGTACAGCTCGACCTCGACCGGCTGATCGCCCTTCGTTCGGTAGTGGAAAAAGAGTTCCGTCGCCGGGTCGAGAGGCCGTTCGCCGCGGAGGTCCACGCGCAGGATTGGCTTGCCCGCGGCGTCGGTGATCGAGTGTGCCGCCTTCCAGGTTCGCGGCGGCTGATGGGCGACGATCTCGAAGTCGCCGGGCCATTCCTTGCCCTGCTTGCCGGTGTCGAACCAGGCGGTGAAGACGACCCGCTTCGGGAACGGCCGCTTCTCGCCATCGGCCGCCGCTTCGTAGAGGATCATCTCGTCGATCCAGACGCGAGCCCCGGCCGGGACGTAGAACTGAATGTCGTCAATGCGCTCGTCCTTCGAGAGCGGGTTGCCCTTGCCGTCCGGGCGACGCATGTCGGTCATGTCCACACAGCCGTCGAGCCACTTGCCCTGTTCGAGGCCGTGCAGCGACAGATACCGATGATAGCCGTTTGTCAGCGAGTAGAGCTGGACGCGCAGCGTCGAGGTGCCCTCAAGCTTGTATCGGAAGCTGAGACGCGTGCGCGGCCCCATCGGCGGGCCGGGCACCGGGTTGAAGATAACTGCTCGGCACATCGTCTTGAGGTCGCCCTGGCGGTCGTCGAAGTCCTGGGTGAGCATGTCGCGGCAGACGCGCTTTCCGGTCGTGGGCGGTTCGCCGGGCTGGACCTTGCCGCTCATCCACCAGCGGCGCTCGATGTCCGTCTCGTAGTCCTCGAAGGCATGCACCCGCACCGGGAAGCCGCCGCGATCGATGAGCTTCGAGCGGTTCTTCTCCTCACGCGGCGGCGACTCCTTACCCCAGCCTCGCAGGCGATCGATGGCCCAGCGGCGCAGTTCGTCAGCCTTGACGCCGACGGCGACGCGAGCGTTCGGCTTGCCGCCGCCGACGACGGTCTTGCCCTGCTCGTCCACCGTCAGGGCCAGCGACTTCCAGGTGAAGAGCTTTTCGTCGGCCATCGCGGCGACGGCGGCCACGTCGAACAGCTTCGCCGGGTAACCCTGGCCGGACAGCTCGAACAGGTTCTGCACCTGGAGCGTGAGCATGTTCCGCGGCGCGAACAGCTCGTCGCACTGCTGACGATTCAGCGTCAGCGGCACCGTGACGTCGAGCGGCAGGACGATGAGCGGCACGCCCGAGGCGAAGACCGCCTTCACGGCCGGGATGTCGGTCTTCATGTTCCACTCGGCGACGGCGGTCTTCTTGCCGTCGTAGTCGGTGGCGATCGAGCCGCCGGAGATGACGATGCCCTTGAGTTTCTTCGCCGCGTCGGGGTGGTCCTTGAGCAAGCGAGCGACGTTCGTGAGTGGGCCGAGACAGACGATTGTCACCTCGCCTGGTCGAGCAGTGATGGCTCTCGCCATCCAGTCGGCGGCGCGGCCCTTGCCCGGCTTGAGGGTGCGATTGTAGATGGCGGCCGGATGGCGGCGATACTGGATCTGGTCATCGAGCTTCCCCTCCGGCTGGGGGCCGACACCGTGGGCGACCGCGACATCCTTGACGCCGACCAGGGTCAGGAAGCGGCACGAGAGCCAGGCGCGATCCTCGGCCGCCTCGCCGCAGGTGGTGACGCCGACGATGTCCAGTTCCGGCGACGCGACGGTTAGGGCCAGAGCGAAGGCGTCGTCGGGGTAGCTGCCGATGTCGGTATCGACGATGATCGGCGTCCGCTTCGGGTCTTCGGCCGAGATCATGGTCGCCAGGGCCAGCAGCAACGGCAGGACCAGGAGTAGGCGGCTTGGCATGGTCGGTACTCCGTGCGAGGGATGCGGCACACTCTACCGCACGGATCGAGGATCGGCGAGCAAGAAAGTGGATTGACGAGGGGAGCGGGAGCGGGTTCCAATGGCCGTCATGAACCACGCACACGGCTTCCTCGACGCGATCCGCGAGGCCCCCGACGACGACACGTCGCGGCTGGTCTTCTCCGACTGGCTGGAAGAGCAGGGCGAACCCGCTCGCGCCGAACTGATCCGCATCCAGTGCGAACTCGCCCGGCTGCCAACGTGGGAGGATCGCTATCCCGAGCTGCACGTCCGGCAACTCGAACTCCAGACCGAACACGAGGCCGAGTGGCTGGGCGAGTGGGCCGAACGGCTGGTCCGCTGGGAGTATCGGCGCGGCCTGCTCCACTCGGTCACGATCACGCCGGAGGTGTTCCTGGCTCATGGTGAGGCCCTCTTCGCCGAGCATCCCGTCGAGCGCGTCGCCCTGGTGAATCAGTTGGGCGAGTCGCTGGAGCCGGCGGCGGTCGCGGAGGTGGTCGCGTGCCGGGCGATGGGTCAGGTGCGAGCCCTGGAGACCGCCGGCTGTCGGCGCGACGATCCCTTGCCCGCCATGTACGGCGGCCGGTTGGCGACCAACGCCTGGCCCGCGGCCCTGGCCCGAGCGGAGCACGTCGGCCGGCTCCGGGAACTGCATCTGAACGGCGATACGCGAAACGGCCGGGATTCAATCAACCTGCCGATCTGGGAGGGATTCTGCCGGGCGTCTCACTTGCGGACCCTGGAACGGCTCGACCTGAGCGACGCATACCAGAATGACGACGCCGTGACACTGGCCTCCGGGGTGAACTTCCTCACGCGGTCGTCGTTCGCGGAGAACCTGCGAGCGGTCTCGTTCGCGTTGTGCCAGTTCAACGACGAGGCGGCCCGACTCCTGGCGTCCGCGCCGCTGGGACGACTGGAGGAACTCGACCTGGGCGAGTGTGGCGCGCTGGAAGCCGACGGCCTGAGAGCGATCCTGGCCGATTCGGGGTTCCCGCGTCTCCGCTCGCTGGCCATCCCGGACGCCCTACCCCTGGGAGAACTGGTGACCGCCCTCCCGGAGCGCATCAGCGCATTGCGGCTGTCCGGCGACTGGCACGCCTCACGGAGGGCGGAGCCCGGCGGCTGGGACGTACTGTTCGGGTCGCTCAAACTGCGGAACCTGACCGCCTTCTCGATGCGCGCGTACGGCTCCTTCATCGCGGAAGCATGGGCGAGCCTGATGCAGGCCCCGTGGCTCGGCAACCTCCGGGAGCTACTCCTGGCTTCCGAAGACCTCTCGGCGGAGGATGTGGCACCCCTTTTTGCGATCCCGGCAGAGGGGCCGACCTGCCTCCGTTCCCTGAGCCTGCCGGACTGCGCGGGGATCGGGGCGGCCCTGGCCGACTGGCCCGGCCTGGCCGGCCTGACCGAGTTGAACCTGACACGGATGTACGGCCAGGACTGCGAGGAGGACACGGAGGCACTGCTGACCTCGCCGTATCTCTCACCACGGCTGGAGCGCCTGGACCTTTCCGGCAGTTGCAGGACGCAGCAGAACGTCGAGCAACTGGCCGCATGTCCCGCCCTGATCGGGCTGCGCTGGCTCGGATTCGGGTGGAATACCCTTGACGCGGAGAAGCTGAAACGCCTGGCGGGTGCGACAGGGCTTTGTCACCTGGAGTCGCTCCACCTCGCGTCGGAGTGGGAACTCGACGCGGCGGCGGTCGAACCGCTTGTGTTCGGCGGGTGGAGCCGATTGCGCGACGTGGTCCTCGGGTCGCAGAGC
>CAYYJM010000030.1:118-22281 GCA_964471755.1 uncultured Alcaligenaceae bacterium | reverse complement strand
TTGCGCGAACGTCTCGGGCCACGGCTGCGCGTCTGGTCGGATTGTTGAAGCCGGGCGGGCCTCTTCATCTAGCCGCCGGCTTGCCGGCGGGTATTCGTCGACGAAGACCGCCGGCAAGCCGGCGGCTAAATGGATTGCCACTCACCGCAGCGTCCGCTCCAGCCGGGTGACATTCCCCTGTCGGTCCTTCACCTCGACGGTCAGCCGCGATGCCTTCCCCGGTGTCTTCGGCCGATACTCCCAGACGCCCGGCGTCGTCGCCTTGAAGCGATCGGCCAGGTTCGTCCCCGCCTGCACCCCATCCATCTCAACGTCGGCGGTGACGCGGAAGGTGGCCGGATCGAGGCCGGTGCCGTGGTCGGTCATGCCGATCAGCAGGTGTGACAGGTCGCCCTTCGGCAGCGTCAACGTCAGCGTCGGCCGCTGCTCGTCGAGGAACCAGCCGTGCCGCGCGTCCAGGTCGATCGGACAGCCGAGGTCGATCCAGCGAACCAGGGTCCGGCGGTCCTCGTCGGTCAGCGGCGCGACCTTGCCCGACTTCACGGCCTCCGGCGGCGGCATCCGCGATCCCAGGTAGTCGAGATCGTACCGCGACTTCGCCTTCTGAGTGTCCACTCGCTGGCCCTTGATCTGAAAGACGCCATCGCCGGGGACGGCCTCGCTGGGGTGGTCGTCGTTGGAGAAGCCGTCGAGCCGCTCGCCGAACACTTTCCAGATGAGCAGGCTCCGCCGCGACTGGAACTTGCGGACGTAGCGCGAGGCGTTCGTGGCGGCCCAGCTGTTGTAGCCGACCGGGCGGATGCCGAACTTCGCCCGCTCGTCGAGGGCCAGCCGGGCGTAGGTGCCGGGGAACTTGCCGTGGTTCTCGATCGAAACCGACTCCGCGTCGGCATCGAGGTCGAGCTTCGCCGGCGGTACGTTGCCCGACTTGCTCGTGTGGCAGGCGACGCAGCTCCGTTGCAGAATCGGCTTGATGTCGCGGTGATACTCGACGTTGAGCGGCCCGCTCTTGACCGTACGCAGGCCGCTGGCGTCGTCAGCGTCCCACTTTCGCTTGCTCTCATCGCGGCCCTTGTCGGTTAACAATGGCGTACTCGCCGTCAGGTCCCAGACGGGGTAGCTGTCCTTCGCTGCCGCTGTCACCTTGAAGTCAGTCGGCTTCTGACTGTGAGCATGGCAGCCGCCGCAGTTGACACGCACCTCGCCGGGCCGAAGCTGGTGCCACGTCTGGGCCATGTTCAGCACGAGGCCGTTCCGGTCGAGCGTCTGGAACGTGAAGCCGACATCGGCGGGAATCTTCGCCAGGAAGCTCGTGTCCGGATTGCCGTCCGGATCGAGGGGTTGTTTTTTGCCGTCGAACTTGCGCAGGGGCACCTCGCCGAGGATGCGAAGGCGTTCGCCGGCGTGGTTGTAGTAGCGTCGGCCGCTCGCCGCTCCCTTGCGATCGGTCGTCGGCTCCATCGCCAGGATGCGGACGGCGTGGATCTCGTCGTTGCCGTAGAGGCCCGCGTCGGCTCCCTGGTTGTGCCAGTTGAGGGCCGGCCCGTTGCCGTGACTCGTGAACGGGTCGAGGCCCTTCCACGGATCGTTCTTGCCGCTGTACGTCGCAGTCACGCTTCCGTCCGGCACGACGCCGTTGGGGTATGACTCGCGCTTGTAGAAGCTCGACGTGCCGATCAGGCCGAACGGCGTCCCGGCTGGCAGGTGCTTTGACAGCGTGCCGTCATTCTTCAGCCGGGGCAGGACGGTCGGCTCCTTCTGGCCGTGGATACGCTGGTACGACACGACGGGACGCGGCCAGCACTCGTTGTAGTTCGGATCGTTCTTGATCAGCCGCATCTGAGCCGGCTCGGTGATGACCGCACCCTTCGGGATGAGGTAGATGCCGCCGTCGAGTTGCGGCAGGTAGGTGTACTGATGGTTGACCGGCCCCGGCGAGTAGCAGGTGAGGAGGTGGTTGTCCGGAGCCCCGGCCGGGTGCGTGAACTTGCCGACGCGCGGCGAATCCTTCTTGCCCGGGAGCGACGTGTCGGCCTGGCCCTCGAAGCCGTGACTGAAGGGTGTCAGCGACACGGAGTCGGTCGGCAGGAACGGCATCCGGTAGATGCGCGGCTTGCCGTTGTCGTGCCGGCCGTAACGCCAGCCCTTGTTGCGTGGGTCGTTCATGAAGGCTGGCCCGAAGGCCGGGTAGTCGTCCGTCGGCGAGGGCGGCAGCTTGATGTAGGCCCCGAAGCCGCTGTTGTTCTGGTTGTAGTATTCCTCGACGATCAGATGGCCGTCGGACAGCTGCGCCTGGAAGTGGAAGCCGTTGGGCGCGCCGCCTGGATCGAACGCCGAGACAAGCGGGTTCCAGTTCGTGCCGTCGGGATGGATCGTCCAGATGCCCCAGAGGATGTCGCTGCGATTGCCCTGCGATTCGAGCGATGAGTACATGATCCGGCCATCCTTGAGAACGACCGGATGCAGGGCCCCGGCCAGGTTCAGATGACCGATCTTCTCCAGGTTTGTGGGATCGGCGTCGTCGCCGAGGTCGGTATCGCGATCGTCCATGACGAAGAGTTGCAGCGCGATGGCGGGATAGCCCTTGGCCGGCCGGAAACCGTCGCGGTTGGAGGTGAAGACGATCCGTCCGCCCGGCAGCGGACACGGTCCCATGTTGTAGACGCCCGGTTCGATGTGCGACTTGCCCGGCTCCGAGGCACGGTAGTCCTTCGACCACTCGGCAGCTCCGGTATTCGGCGTGTACTTCTGGTTCGTGAGGCGAACGACCTTGCGACTCTTCAGGTGGATCTTGTAGATGTCGGCCCCGGCTCGCGGCGGGTTCCACTGACTGGCCCTGGTCAGGTCGTGAACGTGGACGTAGTAGCACCACTGACCATCGAGTGACACCGACGGGTCGGTGATGGAGCCCTTGCCGCCGACGACGAGGAGTTCCTCCTTGCCGTCGGGATGCAGGAGCATCAGGTCGGCCCCGGCCTCGAACGTGACCGGCGAGCTGAAGTCGGTGAAGAATCGCTTGTGGACCTTGTCACCGGCCCGTTTGGCGCGGACGTAGACGATGTCGTAGTCGTACTGGATGCTCTTGTCGGTCGAGATGTGCGGCACCTCGACGTTGATCGGATCGGGGTAAAGTTCCGGCTTCGGCGGCTCCGCCTTCTGGGCGGTGACGAGGCCGGCGACCAGAGCCAGCGCGATGGTGAGGAGGGTGCGCATGGGAGAGTCCTTGGGTGGGGTATCGACCCAGACCGTCCGTCCGGCGGGGGAGATCGGCGGACAGGAATCGAGGGTTACTGTACCCTGTGGGTAGGCGATGTGCCATTGAGAAAAAGAGGAGGGAACTGGTCGGATGGGCATGGCTATCAGAGCCGCGCACGCAGCGAGCCGCAGGCGAGCGGAGTAAGCGGTCAAGGAGATCCACTCAGGGCTTCAACCGCTTACTCCGGTCGCTGGCGCTCCCTGCGTGCGCGGCTCCGACAAACCACGCTACGCCTTTGCTTGTTACACCAGCTCGGCGATCGGCTCGCCGTCGGGCAGCATCGGCATCGGTCGGCCGCTGTTGTCGATGAAGTTCGTCTCCTGCCACGGCAGCTTCAGATGCTGGAACACCGTCGCCCACAGGTGGTTCGGCACCATCGGCCGATCCTTCGGCGTCTCGCCCTTCGACGTGGTCGAGCCGACGACCTGGCCCATTTTGAGGCCGCCGCCGGAAACCAGGATCGACATCGCCCAGGGCCAGTGATCCCGGCCCGGTCGGTCCTTCGCGTGTTCGATCTTCGGCGTCCGGCCAAACTCGCCCGTCACGACCAGCAGCACCCGACGATCCAGGCCGCGCGTGTACAGGTCGTCGATCAGGGCCGCCACGGCCTGATCGAGGAAGCCGAGCTTGTACTTCGTGTCCTTGAAGATGTGGCAGTTGACGGCGTGACTGTCCCAGTTGTAGGTGCCGTCCTCGATCATCTGCTGGCCGCGCGGCGTGGCGTTCTCCAGGACCATCGTCACCCAGGTCGCCCCGGCCTCGACCAGTCGGCGGGCCATCAGGCAACGCTGGCCGTAACGGTGGTCGCCGTACTTCGCTCGCAGTGCGGCCGGCTCACGGTTCAGGTCGAAGGCCGCCTTCGCCGTGCGCGACGTGACCAGTTCCAGGGCCCGCTCACGGCTCGCCTCGATGCCCTGAGCCACGCCGCTACGATCATGCGGCATCGGCCTGTCGAAGGCGTTGAGCAGCGCTAGCCGATCGCCCAGGTGATCCTCGGTGCCGCGAGCCAGGGACAGGTTCTTGACCTCGTAGGCCGGCTCGGACGGATCGCCGACAACCATGAACGGATGCACGGCCGGGCCCAGGTATGCCGAGCCAAAGCTGAACACGTCGATGCCCTGGCGGCCGCCATCGACAACGCTCACGTAGTTCGGCACCCCCACTCGCCGCTGGTCGAGCAGCTTCGCCGCCATTGAGCCGACCATCGGGTAGTCGTTGACGAAGCCGGTCGGTTCGAGCGGATCACGGCCGGTGAGGAACTTCTTGTGGCCGCCACCGTGATCGGCGAACCGGTGCGCGATGCTCCGGATCAGCGCGAAGCGATCGGCCTGCCGAGCCAGGGCCGGTAGGTGTTCGCAGATGTCGATGCCGGGGACGTTCGTCTTGATCGGATTGAACTCGCCACGGTACTCGACCGGGGAGTCCGGTTTCATGTCGAAGGTGTCCGTGTGCGGCGGCCCACCCGGCAGCCAGATAAAGATGACGGCCGGATCGTTCGTCGTCGGGTCGGGCTTCGCCGTCAGCGGCGACGGTCGGAAGCCGGCCAGGCCCGCACCAAGGGCCACGGAACCGAACAAAAACTGCCGGCGTGAGGGGCCGGGGCAGAATGAATGCGATGGCATGGTCCGCTCCAGCGGGGTGGGATCAACAACCACAGTCTAACCTGCCGGAAGCCGGGCGACAAGGATCGAGTGAATCGGTCTATTTTCCCGGTTGACTGACAGTAGCGAAGTCGCCTACTATTGACTGTGCAAACTTTCGATCGAACGGATTCTCCCGTAAGTCCGTCACAACCCAGCACCGTTATCCATAACGGGCAATCTTCAGAAGACCTGGGGTCACATCGCTCGATTCACTCCACAACGCGCGTTGTGCCTTTCTCACCTGGGAGACCTCATGTGTACTCCATCCGCATCCCTGGCGATCAGTCGTAAGGGGTTCGTCTGCTTCATCGCCGCGATCCTGGTGATGAGCGGTATACTTCTCGTGCCGCCTCGGGCTCACGGTCAGACCCCCATCAATCCACCCGTTCCCGCGCCGGAACTCGATGGTGGCGTCGCCTGGTTGAACACCGGGAAGCCGCTGAAGTTGGCGGACCTGCGCGGCAAGATCGTGATTATCGACTTCTGGACCCTCTGCTGCATCAACTGCATGCACATCATGCCGGACCTGGCGAAACTGGAGAAGAAGTACGAGAATCAACTGGTGGTGATCGGCGTTCATTCGCCGAAGTTTGAGAACGAGCGAAGCACCGAGGTGCTTCGCAAGGCAGTGCTGCGGTACGAACTCAAGCATCCCGTGGTCAACGATGCCGATCTCAAAATCTGGAAAGCGTACAACGCCCAGTGGTGGCCCACCATTGTCATCATTGATCCCGAAGGGATGGTCGTGTCCGGATCAGCCGGCGAAACGCGTGTGACTCTGCCTGGAATCGAGAAGGAGCTGAACCGGCTGATTCTCAAGCACCGCAAGAACCAGACGCTGAATGAAACGCCGATCCGATTTGATACGTCCAAGTTCCGCGATGGCCCGGACACTCCACTGTATTTTCCGGGTAAAGTCGTCGCCGATGTGAAAGGGAAACGCCTCCTCATCGCGGATAGCACGCATCACCGCATCGTGATCACGGATCTGAATGGCAAGAAGTTGGCCATCGCCGGAACCGGTCAACCGGGCCTCAAGGATGGTTCGTTCAACGAGGCACAATTCGACGATCCGCAGGGAATGGCCGTACAGGACGACATCGTCTACGTTGCCGATCGCAAGAACAACTGTGTCCGGCGACTCGATCTCCAGAGGCAGACCGTTCGCATGATTCCCGGCACCAAACGGACCTTCTCCATCAAGGGCACACCCCGAGCTATGGAATGCACCCCCTGGGACGTGTGGATCGAAGGGGCCGGCCTCTACGTCGCGATGTCGGGGGCTCACCAGATCTGGGCTCTGAATCTCAATACGAACTACTTCGCGCCGATTGCCGGGGATCAGTCCGAGGAGATCAAGGATGGGCCACGCCGCTCGGCGAAGTTCGCCCAGCCCAGTGGGCTCACCAGCGATGGGACCAACCTGTATGTGGCAGACTCCGAAGTGAGCGCGATCCGCAAGATTCCCTTCGACGGCAAAGCCCCGGTGGATACCCTGGTAGGGCGAGGTCTCTTCGCCTTCGGGGATCGCGATGGACCGGGCCGTGTCGAGGATGCGACCCAACGGATGAATACCGAAGCCTTGCTCCAGCATCCAATCGGCGTGGCGTATCACAACGGGAAGGTTTACGTCGCCGACACCTACAACAGCAAGATCAAAGCGATCGACCTGAACACGGGTATGGTCACGACCTTTATCGGAGGTAACAAACCCGGTGACGAACCGATCCTGAATGAACCGGCCGGGCTGACCTTTGCCGGTGACAAGATGTACATCGCCGACACCAACGCTCACCGGATTCGGGTGGTCGATCTCAAGACCCGAGACATCCGCACGCTGGAACTGAAGGACGTGCCACCAGTCGAGCCGGTGCGACCCATGAACAAGTAGTCTTGGGATCGTCCACCGGACTTCATCCGGGCCCGGTCTTCTGCGGCTTCGTGCTTGCCGTCGGCGGTTCGATCTCCGATACTGGACCTCGCACCGATCCACGAGCAAGCACGTCTTGTCACCGAAAGAGGACCCTCGATCATGCGCACGCTGGCGACGATGCCCCTTCTCGCCGTTCTGCTGATGCTGATGGGCACCCCGCAAACTCAGGCGGCCGCTCCGGAAGACCTGCTTCCGCGCGGCAGTCAACTCTACTTCCGCTGGGACGGCTGGGACGCCCACCAGGCCGCCTACGCGAAGACGGCCCTGGGCAAGACCCTGGCCGGCGACTTCGGACCGTTCGTTCAGGGCGTCTTCGCCCGCATCCAGGAGGGCCTCGGAGCCCTGCTCACCGTCGAGCAACTCCTCGGCGGAGCCAACCCGGAGAAACTCCAGCAACTCGCCGCCGACGCGACCGAGGCGTCGAAACTCCTCGGCCTCGTCGGCCAAAAGGGCTTTCTCGTCGCCCTTGATGCGACCTCGCTGGACAACCCCGATGCCCAGCTCTTCATTCTGGTGCCCGACCTGGACGACCGGTCGGCTCCGTTTATCGGCAGTCTGCGTCTGATCGCCAACCTGAACAAGGCACCCCTGAAGGAGGAGAAGATCGCCGGGCGAACCGTGACGCGAATCGACATTCCTGGCTTCACCGTCGCCTGGTGGATCGAGGGCAAGCACGGCCTGCTCACGATCGGTACCCGCCCGGTCCAGAAGGTCATCGCCGGTTTCGACGCTCAGGACAAGAAGGTCGGATTGTCCAGCGCCCCACTCTTCAAGCGCGTCACTGGATTCAAAACCTACGAGACGGCCGCCCGGATGTATCTCGATGTCGCCAGCCTGGTCAAGCTGACCGAGAAACGCGGCGACGAGGTCAAGAAGATGCTCGACGACCTCGGTCTGCTCGGCGTCGAGAACGTCGTCCTGTACTCCGGCTTCGATGGCGACTACGAGCGCGGTCTGGTCGAGATCACCGCACCGGGACCGCGCAAGGGCCTGCTCACCCTCTTCAAGGGCAAGCCGTTCCAGCTCGCCGACCTGCCGCCGGTGCCGCCGGAGGTGACCAGCTTCAGCTTCAGCCAGTTCGACGCCGCCGCCGCCTGGGACCTCGGCGTCCGACTCGCCGAGAACATCACCCGGACGTTTGAGCCAGACGCGGTGGGCAGGATCGCCGAAGGCATCAAGGCGTTCAATCAGGCCATCGGCATCGACTTTCGCCGAGATCTGCTCGAGTCACTCGGCGATCGGGTGCTGATGTACAACTCGCCCGACGAGGGCCCGTTGACGCTCGGCCAGGTCGTCGGCTTCAAGGTCAAGAACGCCGCGAAGGCTCAGGAGGCGATCGAGGGCCTGATCAAGGGCATCGCCCGGACGACCGGAGCGGACGTCCGGCTCAAGAAGCGGACCTACCGTGGCGTCGAGGTCCGCGAGGTTCACGTCAAGCAGCAGGGCTTCTCGTTCACGCCGACGTTCACGTTCCACAAGGACTGGGTGATCGTGGCCCTGTTCCCGCAGCCGATCCACGGTTACATCCTGCGCTCGACTGGCGAGATCCCGGCCTGGAAGCCGGACACGCGGGTGTCCCTGGCCCTGGAGCGCCTGCCGAAGGAGTTCACGTCACTCTCGTTCTCGGATCCCCGGCCGACGATCAAGCAGGTGTTGAGCCTGGCTCCGATCATCGCGGCGGCGGCCAACAGTTTCGCGCCGGATCAGTATCTCGACATCGGCACCATCCCGAACGCCCAGGAGGCGACCCGGCACCTATTCCCGAGCGTGGCGATCACCACCGATGACGGCAAGGTCGTGCGCATGGAATCGCGAGCGGCCCTGTCGCTGCCGATCGACCTGGCTGGCGTGGACACCTACGGCCTGTTCCTGCTGTTCGCGTTCGGAGCGCGGTTCTGAGCCCGAGCCGGACAGCCGCGTCCGCGAGGGAATTCCCCCCTCGCGGAAGGCTTTCGATACCTGTCTTGACGCAAGTCTTCGGTTCTCGGATAATTACCGGACGGACGGGTCCGATAATTTCACTCTCCGGGAGCCGATTTGATGTCCATGACCCCGCGCCGACCGCGTGGGCGACCACGCGACGAGCAGCGCCATGAGGCCCGTCATGAAGAGATTCTCGTCGTGGCCGCTCGCCTGTTCGCCCGACATGGTTACGCCGGCCTCGACTTGCAGATTCTCGCCGACGAACTCGGCATCGGCAAGGGCACCATCTACCGCTACTTCCTGACCAAGGCCAACCTCTTCCTGGCCACTGTCGATCATGGCATGAAACTCCTCGACGAGGTGGTCGAGACCGCCAATGCGGAGCGCGATCCGCTCGACGGCTTCGTGCAGGGCATCACGGCCTATCTCACCTTCTTCCGCGATCATCCTGAGTACGCCGAACTCCTTCAGATCGAGCGCGCCGAGTTCCGCGATCGACAGCCACCGACGTACTTCGCCCACTGGGAACGCAATCGGCCAAAGTGGGAGGCCCGCTTCGTTCCGCTCATCGCCGGCGGCCGGGTGCGCGACCTGCCCATCCCGACCATCCTCCGCGTTCTCAGCGATCTGGTCTACGGCACCATGTCGACGAACTTCTACACCGGCCGGGCGGAAGACCTCGAACAGCAGGCCCGCGACATCATCGACATCGTCTTCCACGGGATTCTCACCGAGCAGGAACGCTGCCTGAGGGCGGGGAGTGAAACGCCATGATGGTCTGGGTCAAACGCATCCTCGGCTGGGTCGGCATCGTCGCTGTCCTGGCCGGCGGTTGGTGGTGGCTTCAGGCCGCCGGCGCGAAGCATGAGAAGGCCCACGAGGAGAAGCCGATCGAGGCCGTCGCCGTCACGGTCTACCCCGTGGTGCAGCAGGCCGTCGAACGATACGCCTCCGTGGTCGGCACCCTCGAAGGAATCGAAGAGGTCCTGCTGACGCCAAAGGTCGAGGGCCGGGTCAAGACCATCCTCCACGACGTGAACGCCAGCCTGGCGCCCGATTCGCCGATCCTCATCCTCGACGACGTGGACCACAAGCTGGCCGAGGCCGAGGCCCAGCGAACGCTGGAACTCGAGCTGGCCAAGGTCGGCCTGCGAGCCGATCGCCTCCCGAGCCAGGGGAAGGAAGAGGATGCCGTCATCACCTCGCTACCGCTGGTGATCCGGGCTCGCAACCTGGAGGAGAACGCTTCTCGGCGGATGCAGCGGTTCCTGAAACTCGGCAACGTGGCCTCCGCGGAGGATGTCGATCAGTCCCGCACCGATCTCCGCGTCGCCCAGGCGAACTATCTCCAGCAGCAGATCGAGAGTCGGGCCATCCTCGCCGGAGCCCGCGAGAAATTGGCCAAGCTCCAGAGCGCTCAGCAGCGACTGCGTGACACGACGCTCCGCGTGCCGACGCCGTCACCGGAACGCCTGGCCGAGATCGCCCGGGCGCGCGGCCTGCCAGCCATCACCGCCGCGGAGATCCGCTACGTCGTCGCCGAGCGCAAGGTGTCCGAGGGCGAACTCGTCCGGGCCAACTCAACCGGGGCGTTCCGGCTCGTTCTCGATCGGCCGCTCAAGCTCGTGGCGATGGTGCCGGAACGCTACCTGGGCGAGGTGCGTATCGGCCAGCCGGTCCGACTCGGCGTCGAGGCCTATCCCAGTGAGCAGTTCGCGGGCAAGGTCGTTCGCCTCAATCCGACCGTGGACCGCGTCAACCGGACCTTCCAGGTCGAGGTGACCATCCCCAACGACGACCGCCAGCTCCGGGCCGGCATGTTCGTCCGGGCCAGCATCCAGACACGGCGTGAGGACCAGGCACTCGTCGTGCCGGAAGAGGCGCTCGTGTCGTTTGCCGGCGTCAACAAGGTGTTCGTCGTCCGGGGCGAGAGCGTCCAGAGCGTGCCCGTCCGGCTCGGCGAGCGGCTGGAGACGAGCGAGAATGGCCGACGCCTTGGCTGGCTGGAAGTCCACGGCGACCTGAAAGCGGGCGAGCGCGTCGTCACCAGCGGTCAGACGAAATTGGCCGATGGCACCCCCATCCGCATTCGCGGCACCGACAGGACGGAGTAACCCAACGTGGCCATCTGGGACCTGTGCATTCGCCGGCCGATCTTCACGGCCATGATCGTCTCCGCTCCGCTCATTCTCGGCCTGGTCGCCTATCGGCGTCTGCCGGTCGATCTGTTTCCGAACGTCGATATCCCGGTCGTCACCGTCACGACGACGCTGCGCGGAGCCGGCGTCGAGGAGATGGAGACGAGCATCACCAAGCCGATCGAGGAGATCGTCAACACCGTCTCCGGCATCGACGAGCTGCGCTCGACGACCAAGGAGGGCATCTCGCAGGTGACGGTGCAGTTCGTTCTGGAGAAGAACGGAGCCGTGGCCGCCCAGGAAGTGGACGCCAAGGTGCGGACCATCCTCTCGACGTTCCCGCGCGGCACCGATGCGCCGATCATCGATCGCTTCGAGCTGGACGCCATGCCGGTCATGACCATCTCGGTCAGTGGCCGACGCGACATCCGCGAGGTGACCGAGATCGCGCGCAAGCGGATCAAGGAGGATCTGGAGTCGATCGCCGGCGTCGGAGCGATCACGCTCGTCGGCGGCCGGGCGCGGGCCATCAACGTCGTCGTCGATCCGGATCGGCTGCGAAAGTACCCCGATCTGTCGATCGAGACGGTACGTCAGGCCCTGATCCGCGAGAACCAGGAGCAGCCCGGCGGACGTGTCGATCAGGGCTCGCGCGAGGTGGTCCTGCGCACGGTCGGTCGCGTGGCCCGGCCGTACGATTTCGAGCGGCTCATCATCGCCAACGTGGGCGGTCAGCCGGTGCGGATTCTGGATGTCGGCCGGGTCGAGGATTCAATCGAGGAGCCGCGCGGCCTGAGCCGACTCTGGGTCAAGGCTCGACACGCCGAGTTGGGCGACGACTTTCCCGGCGAGAACGCCGTCAGCCTGCTGATCAAGAAGCAGTCCGGCACGAACACGGTCGAGATGGTCGATCGGATCAAGGCCCGCCTGGCGCAGATCCAGACCATCCTGCCGCCGGACATCCGCACCGAGATCATCCGCGATCAGTCCCGGTTCATCCGGGACAGCATCGAGGAGGTGCAGAAGCATCTGGTCCTGGCGGCGATTCTGGTCAGCCTGACCATCCTGCTGTTCATCCGCGACTGGCGAACGACGGTCATCGCGACGCTGTCGATCCCGACGTCGGTGATCGCGACGTTCGCCTTCATGAACTGGATGGGCTACACGCTGAACAACATCACGATGCTCGGCCTGATCCTGGCCGTCGGCATCGTCATCGACGACGCGGTGGTCGTCCACGAGAACATCTTCCGGCACATGGAGGAGTACAAGACGTCGGCCCGGGTGTCGGCCGGGGCGGCGACGAAGGAAATCGCCCCGGCCGTGGTGGCGACGACGCTGTCGCTGCTGGTCATCTTCCTGCCGGTCATCTTCATGGAAGGGCGCGTCGGCCGATTCTTCTCCAGCTTCGGAGCGGTCGTCGCGTTCTCGATTCTGATGAGCATGTTCGTCAGCTTCACGATGACGCCGATGCTCTGCTCGCGATTCCTGCGGGCCGAGGACGCCGAGCATGGCAGCAAGAGCGGGCCGATCTGGGGAGCCGTCGAGGGGGCCTACGTCTGGCTCCTGGCCTGGTCGCTGCGTCGCCGCTGGGTCATCGTCGCGGCGGCGATCGGCCTGTTCGCCTCGACGCCCGTCCTCATGGCGATCGTCGGCAAGAACTTCATCCCGCGCGACGACACCAGCGAGTTCGAGGTGGCCATGACGCTGCCGGAGGGATACTCGCTCGACCGGGCCGATCGTGTCTGCCAGGAGATCGCGACCCGCTTGCAGAAGCTGCCGGCGGTGACGCACACGTTCACCGTCATCGGCGACACGACCGGCCGGGTGTCGCGTGGACAGGGCGATGTCACGCGGGCGAACATCTACGCCCGGATCATGCCTCTGGGGCAGCGGGACTACTCGCAGTTCGACGTGCAACGGCAGGCTCGCGAGATCATCGCCGACTATCCCGATCTGCGTGCCGCGGTGCAGGACGTGTCCGCCATCCAGGCGAGCGGCTTCCGTCAGGTGATGATCGATCTGAACCTGAGCGGCCCGGACATGGAACGTCTTCAGGGCTACTCCGATCGGATCGCCGACTGGATGCGGCAGCGCGGCGGCTTCGTGGACGTGGACACGAGTCTGTCCCTGCGCAAGCCCGAGCTGCGCATCGTGCCGAACCGGGAGCGGGCGTCGGACCTGGGCGTGTCGATCGAGGCGATCGCCTCGACGGCGAACATCCTGGTTGGCGGCGAGCCGGTGGCCAAGTTCAAGGAGTTCGACGAGCAGTACGACGTCTGGCTGCGAGCGGAGCCGGCCGCCCGGCGAGATCGCGACACGGTCAGCCGACTGACGGTGCCCAGCACGAAGCCGGACGTCGGCGTCGTCCGGCTGGAGAGCGTCGCCCGGCTGGAGCCGGCTCAGGGGCCGAGTACGATCGACCGATTCAACCGCCAGCGGCAGGTGGTGATCTCGGCCAACCTGGAAGGTCTGCCGATGAGCCAGGGCGTGGACGAACTGGCGGCGTTCGTCCGATCGCTGGATCTGCCGATCGACTACCGCTGGGAGTTCATCGGCCAGGCGAAGAACTTGCAGGAGACGAACAACAGCTTCGCGGTGGCGTTCCTGCTGGCGGCCCTGTTCATGTACATGATCCTGGCCGCTCAGTTCGAGAGCTGGACCCATCCGTTCAGCATCCTGATCGCGCTGCCGCTGACGATCCCGTGCGCGATCCTGTCGCTGATCGTGCTTCAGACCGATCTGGAGGTGTATGGCCTGTTCGGTCTGTTCATGTTGTTCGGCATCGTCAAGAAGAACGGCATCCTCCAGGTCGATTACACGAACTACCTGCGTGAGCGTGGCCAGCCGCGCGACGAGGCGATCCTGAACGCGAACGCGACCCGACTTCGGCCGATCCTGATGACGACGGTGATGCTCGTGGCGGCGATGATTCCAATGGCCATGGGCGAAGGCCCCGGGGCGGGCGCGCGAGCGGGCATGGCGAAGGTCATTCTTGGTGGCCAGACGTTGTCACTGCTGTTGACGTTGCTGCTCACGCCGGTGGTCTACTCGCTGTTCGACGACCTGAGCATCTGGAGCGGGCGGTGGATCGGCTGGTTTCGGAGTCGCCAGCCGGATATTCAAGAGAGTTTGCAGCCCGGCGAGTTACCGGCTGTCACCGGTCGAAGTTGAGATCATCGCTGTCTTCCGGCAGGTTCGCCTGGACGGTCTCCAGAATTCTGTCGATGAGAGCCAGGCAAACAGCCAGGTTTGGCACCTTGCCAGCATCGACTCGCACCACCTTCCCGCCGACCCGGGTCGCCTCCAGGTAGGCTCCCTCTGCCCGGACTCGGCGGACCTTTAGCCAGGCGAGTTTCGTCCCCGCGACGGTCAACTCGTTCTGGTCAATGGTTACGTCGCCGAACTCGACTGGCTGGCCGGTACGAAACGCCGCGTCGGCACCAGGCAACTGCTGCCGCACGAGCTCCGCCTGGACCCGCTCGCGCACCCAGTCGAGGTGGGGGTACTCGAAACTGTGAACCTCGATGAGGGTATAGTTTCGACCGCGAAGCTTGAGAAATAGCTTCAGGCCGAGTACCTGAGCGTACTGGTCACGAATCTGCTCGGCCCACCAGAGAACTTCGCGCAGGTCCGTCCAGAGGATGACGCTCCCCTCACCCAGTTCAAACAATGCGATGCCATTCTTTCCGATGACCAGCCGCCGCGAGTGTGCCCGCTCGCTCTGGGCGATACCGAGAAACGACATGAGGGAGAAGAAGCCAAAAAAGCCGGCCGGGATCAGATAGGCAACGGTGAAATGCTGATTCCGAAACATCAGCACTATCCCGATGACGAGCCCGACAGCGGTAAGAACGAACGCGATCCGTTGCCAGATGCGAATCGCATTCGGACGCAACGGCCGACGAGAAGTCTGTAGGGCTGCTTCAGGCTCTCCCAGCGGCTCGGCCGCCTCACTGCGGAGGACCGGATCGTCTGGGTCGAACAGGGGCTCGTGCGTCATGGGGAACCTCGGGTCTGAAGGCCATGTTCGAGGCTTTAATATAGGGCAACGGACCTTGCGGGGCCAAGACCTGCGCCCTCGACTAACGAAGACCCGGTCCTCACCCGCGACTGCCTGGCTACTTCAGGACCGGGTTGATTCGACAGTAGTGATTCGAGTTCTCTCTGGCGAGCCGGGAGCGTCAGCGACCGGAGTAAACCATTCTGTCGCGGTAGGATGCCCTCCGGTCGCTGACGCTCCCGGCTCGCCGGACTCCGGTCGCTGACGCTCCCGGCTCGCCAAGACCTACAGGAGAATTGAAGGACGCCCGTACCACCTCTTCTATTCCTTCACTGCGGACGTTGTGGCTCGCCCCGACTGCGGTCCTCGTCGAACCTCATCGCGTCATGCCCATGTAGAAGCCGAACATCTGCTCGTTGTCGGATCGCCCCTTGACGATCGGGAAACCGAGGTCCAGGGCGATCGGCACCGGGCCGAGCATCGGCACAGTCACCCGCAGACCGAAGCCAGCCGAGACGCGGTAGTCGGTGATGCCGACCGTACTCTCGACGGTGCCGCTGTCCACGAAGGCGACGACGAAGATCTGCTCGTTGGCCATCACCGGCACCTGGTACTCCAGGCTGTTCAGAAGCATGAATCGACCGCCGGTCTTGAAGCCGTTGGTGTCCGGGCCGACGCCGCGGAACTGGAAGCCGCGGATGGAGCGGAAGCCGCCCGCGAAGAAGCGTTCGTAGACCGGCGTCTCGTCGCCGGCCCAGCCGACCTGGCCGCGGTAGGCCAGGACGTGTCGGCCGCCGCCGTCGCGGCGCTGGTAGACCGTGTAGTAGTTGTCCATCTCGGCGTTGAGCAGCGGGAAGGTCCGATCGCCGAACATCTGCTCGTAGGACAGCTCGGCGAACATGCCCTCGGTCGGGCGGATGAACGAATCCCGGGCGTCGTACGTCGCCGAGGCGCGCAGACCGATCTGGAAGTTGCTTCCCTGAACGTCGAGGTAGTCCGACGGCGCGTAGCTCGGCACGTTGCGAACGCCGACGTTCTCGATGCGCATCGAGCCGGCGAAGTTCCAGAAGTCGCCCAGACGTCGGCCGAGCGTGAAGCGGCCGCCGACCCGATCCTCGGTGTACTCGTTGAAGGCCCGGTTGAAGTAGTAGCCGCTCACGCCCAGGCTGTTCGGCGTGTCGAACAGGAACGGTTCGCGGAAGCTGACCATGTACCGCTGAAGCTGCGTGCCGGGCACGGCTTCCAGGCGGAATTCTTGACCGGCACCGCGGAAGGCGTTGCCGGACAGGGCGTCCTCCAGGCTCGACGGAAAGCGGAACAGGTCGAAGTTCCGTTCGGTCAACACGGCACTACCGGTGAGGCCGGCGTTCGAGTTGACGCCGACGCCGAACATCAGGCTGCCGGTGTTGTCCTCATCGACCTGGACGAGAACGTCCTTGAACTCGCTGAACGGATTGTTCGGGTTGTCCATGACGGTCGCCGTCGGTTTGATCGCACCGTCCGGCGTCGAGCGGAAGATGCCCAGCCGCTGGAGGTTGTGTTCGGCGACGCGGAGATCGGGATAGGTCAGCACCTGGCCCGGCTCCAGCGGAATCTGACGCAGGATCACGTTCTGAGCCGTGCGCGTGTTGCCGATGACGATGACCCGACCGACGCGAGCCGGTGTCTGCTCCTCGACATCGTAGACGGTTCGGACAACGCCCGGTTCGTCGGGATTGAAGATCGGCTGGGCGGCGATGCGGGCCTCGCGGCCGGTGTAGCCGATGTAGTTCTTCATGCGGGCCATGTCGCGTTCGAGGTCGCGCTGGTTGAAGTACTGCTCGGCCTTCACCTGCGAAAGGCCCTGGACCGGCTCCAGCGGCACCGACTTGACCCCGTTCCACTGGGCGTCGCCGGCATACTTATAGCGAACGCCCTCGTCGATGTGGAAGACGAGGATGATGTCGCGGCCGTTGGGATGGTACTGCAACTCCCGCGAGACGCGGATGTCCAGGAAGCCGAACGAGCGGTAGTACTCGATCAGCTTGGCGATGTCCTGATCCGCCCGGGCCGGGTCGTAGCTGCCGCCGAACAGGCCCAGGAACATCTTGCTCGACGTGATCTGGGTGGCCAGCACGGCCCCGGTGACGAAGTTGTTGCCGCGAAACTGGATGTCCGAGATGGCGACCTTCGGACCTTCGGTGATCTGGAAGATCACTTCCTCGTCGCCGGGCTTGTCGCCGACGAGGAGTTCGCAACTGGCGTAGGGCCGGCCATTCTCCTGGAGCTTGCGGGCGATCGACCGACAGGCGAGCTTGTTCTGCACCGGGTTGAGCGGCGTCCCTTCGCGGATGCCGACGAGATCGCGCAACTCCTTGTCCTTGAGGTGCTTGGCACCCTGAAAGCCGATGCGTCGGATCAGCGTCTGATGGTCGGTGATGCGGAAGTAGATGACCACGTTGCCGTTGGTGTCGAAGGCCTCGGCCGCCTCGACGTTGCGGAATTCCTTCCGTGCCAGCATCGCCCGAACGTCTTCTTGCACCGTGTCACGGTTGTACTCCATCCCGGGCTGGGTGCGCAGGCGTGCCTTGATCCGTTCGGCACTGATCAGGCGGCTACCCTGGATGATGACATCGGCGACGCGGACGCGCGCCGTCGTTGGTTCCGGCGAGGCGATCACCGCCGGGTCCAGGGGCCTGGGCTGCATTCCCGGCGAGCGAAAGTTCTGAGCCAGGCCGTACGAAGCCGGCCCCAGAAGGCCGGCCGAGACAGCCAGGGCCCAGATCGCAGCACGTGTGCGCAGCAGCGGGTTCATGGTCGGCCCCTGAACACTGAAACGAAAATACGCGCAAGGGAGAAGGGGCAATAACCCGAGGGCCGGTCCCTGTCAAGGCGATCTGCCGCACGAAAGCCGGCCGACTTGAGCCAAAGCTCGGAAAATCGGACCTCGTCGCGGATGGGCCGGAAAACAGGAGCTATGGTTGGGCAGGGTAAAATCGGTCGCCATTCTCGTCTCCTGGCCGCCGCTTCCGCCCTGGCTCTGATCGAGGAAATCGCGTGCGACAGCTGCAATCACGGACGTTCGATGGCATCGTGGAAGGGCACGAAGGAGAGGTGTTCGCCACCGCCTTCTTCCCGGACGGCACCCTCGTCGTCACGGCCGGATGGGACGGTTATCTCCGTCTGTGGGATCCGATCACGGCCACCCCGCAGGTCCGACTCCGGATCGGCAACAAGCCGCTGTCAGCCTGTGCGGTCAGCCTGGATGGCAGACACTACCTGACCGGCACGATGGAAGGCGTCCTCGGTCTCTGGGATGCCGCCACGCAGACGCCGACGCAAACGACCGTCGCCCATACCCGCCCAATCGCGGCCATCGCTCTGGCCCCGGATGGGTTCACCCTGGCCAGCGCCGGCTGGGATCGCATGATCCACCTCCGCTCGCTGGACAACTTCCACGTCGCCCGGCTGCTTCAGGGCCATCGGGATCTTCTGACCGGCTGCACCTTCTTCCCGGACGGCCGAAATCTTCTTTCCTGGAGCGCCGACGGCACCCTGCGCGGCTGGGACACAGACAGCGCTCGGGAGGAATTCTGCCTCCGGGTTTCGCCGGATCGCGTCGCTGCCGCCGCTCTGTCACCCGATGGAACCCTGGCCCTGACCGGCGCTCGGGACGGGACGATCAAGCTCTGGAATCTGATCGAGCAGCGCGAGGTCCTGAAGCTCGCCCTGCCGGAGGAAATTCGCGGTCTCTTCTTCCTGCTCGACGGCGAAGCGGCCGTCGCGGTGGACGCTGCGGGTCAGGCCCTCCTGCTCACACTGCCGGACCTGCGAGTGGAGAGCGCCGCGCCAGCCGGACATCGGATCATGGCCAGTGCCCTTTCGCCGGACGGCCGACAACTGGCCCTGGGCGGCGAGGACGGCTACCTGTATTTGATGGCCATCACCGGCGAATCGACGGGCCCCGTCTTCGTCACTCCCCAGCGAACCGCGACACCAGCCGGCGGCCTGATCGCCCGCCTGTTCGGTGGCGGAAACAGGGCCGAGAGCTACCGCGTCGTCTGTCCGTGCTGTCGCACGGCTGTCACCTTGCAGACCCTGCCCGACCGGCCGATTTCCTGCTCCCAGTGTCGCCAGGCGATCCGCGTCAACGGTCAGGCATTGCCTCTGCCCAGGTGAGCCAGGCCGGGTTCGGGGATCGAAACGACTCCACCTCCCATCCGCCGGGAGTGGCCCGGCAGGTGATCGCACCGTGGGCGTGCGTACTCTGTATCCGCGCTCCGGCGATCGCGTCCGGCATGGCCGCACCGCGGGTCGTGGTTGCTCCCTGGCAGGCGATCAGCCACTCGGCACCGGTCCAGTACACCAGGGCGGTCGGATCGAGACGTTTGCTGCCGTGGTGCGGGAACATCACCACCTCGCATCGTCGCGGTTCCGTCTGCAGAAGCATCTCCAGACCGATACTCTCCAGGTCGCCCGTCAGCAGGAGGGAACGCGCTCCGAGATTCGCTCGCAACACCAGGCTGCGGACGTTTTCCGGTCCTTCCGGACCTCGACGCGGCGGGTGAAGCACCTCGAGCGTCATCGTTCCCGCGTGCAACTTCATGCCGACATGAAGGGGACGTACCTCGACGCCGGCCACTTGCAAGCGAGCCAGCAAGGTCTGCACCGCCGGCGTCGCCTTCGCGACGAACGACGGGATGGTACACACGCGACCGACGACGAAGCGTTCGAGCAGGGCGGGCAGGGCGTTGAAGTGATCGAGGTCGCCGTGCGACAGGAACACCTCGTCGATCCGTCCGATGCCACGCCACCAGAGATACGGTGCGATCTGCTGGGCCGCCGTCGCGGGGCCGCGCAGGGAGCCGGCATCGTAGAGAGCGACCCGGCCATCCGGGCATTCCAGCACCACGCAGCTGCCATGTCCCACCGACAGGAAGGTCGCCCGGAATTCATCGCCCGGCACCGACCGCCCGGGAAGGATCAGCACGAGGCCCGGCCAGGTCGCGCCCAGGATGGCAAGACCACGCCAGCGGGCACGCGGCCAGGGCAGGCCGGTCGCCAGAAGCAACCCCGCGTAGAAGGCCACGATGGCGATCCATCCCGGCCCCGGCACGAAAAACCAGGCACCGGGCAGACCGTCCCCCCAGTCGATCAGCAGATGCATCAGGCGCAGAACCAGATCCAGCGGCCCGGCCAGCAGCAGACCAGGGAGTGGCACCAGCGGCGCGAGCAGCAGCAGGAGAAACCCCAGGAAGAGAGCCGCCGTCGCCAGCAGGGTCAGGGGCGGGCCGAGCAGAATTCCCACCGGAGAGATCAGATGATTCTGCCCGATGGCGAGCGGAGTGAGGAGCAGCCAGAGCAGCGTCATGGTCAGGTACGCGCGGACCGCGCCGCGAACCAGCGGTCGGAGCAGTCGCCAGAGCGGCGGCTCGCTCTCCGCAAGCAGGCGGTCGAGCGGATCGGTCGAAGGCTCCGGATACCGGACGGGTAAGGCGATCAGCACGGCGACCGCCAGGAAGGAGAACAGACAGCCCGGAGTGAACAGATCGGCCGGATCGAGCAGACCGATGACGAGCCAGGCCAGTGCCAGGCAACTGACCGCTCGAATTCGCCGCCGCAGGAGAACGGCGAAGGCCAGGGTCAGCACGACGAACGCCGCCCGCATCGCCGCCGGCCGACCGCCCGTCAGCAGGGCGTAGCCGAACAGGAGGAGAGCCACCCCAGTCACCCGACCTCGCTGTCGCCAGCCGAGTAAACGGCCGGCCAGATTCAGGAACGCGCCGAGGATCAGCAGGTGTTGGCCGGAGATCGCCAGGACCGCGATGATGCCGGTGCGGAGGTAGCGATCCCAGTCGGCGCGAGTCAGCGGTGCCCCTTCGCCGAGGAGCAAGGTCATGGCCAGCGGCGCAGTGGACGCGGGCAGGAACGCCGCCAGGGTCGCCTGTCCATCGCCCCGAAGAATGGCCAGTTGGCCGGCCAGGGTGGGCCGGCCCGGTTCGAGTCGTCGCCAGGCTCCGGGCAGATTTGCCACGAAAAACCGCCCGTGCAGACCCCGTTCCTCGAACAGGCCGACCCGATCGAACTCGCCGGGATTGGCCGCCTTCTCCAGGCCGAGAAGGCTGCCAGTCGCCTCGATCCTGTCGCCGACGTGAAGCCCATCGGCTCGACCGGCGAGGTAGAGCCGGACGCGCCCACTGGCTGGCAGCCATTCCCCTCCCTGTCGGGCAGCTTCGATGGCCAGATCACTGCGCGTCATCGCCTCGCCGGGCCGGGAACGCAGGACATCCTCATCGGCCGGGAAGAACACCGGTTCTTGCGAGAGCCAGCCGCGTACCTGCATGGACACCGGCCTGTCACTGACGACATGGGCGATGTCGTTCTCGGCCAGGACCCGCGTCGCCAGGTGATACCGAAGGGCTCCGAGGGCCACGACGCCCAGCGCGAGGTACATCAGGCCGAGTCGGTAGGGGCCGCCGACAAGCGTCACGGCCCAGGCCATCAACGCACCGAAGAGAATGGCAGCGCTCACCGCGAAGGGCAGGACCAGCCAGCGTTCCAGGAAGATGCCGAAGGTGAACAGGGTCGCGACCGGCACCAGTGGCGAACAGTAAAGGCCACGCCCCCAGCTATCCGGTGATTCAGCGGAGTCGATTATGGACATGGGGCGGTCCCGGGAACATGGGATGCGAGGGAAGATACCGCAGGGAAGGTTGCGTGTCACGAAGTTTCCACAGAATCGCACCCGGAAGCGAGGCTTTCCCGGTCCAGTGAACATTTGCTCGAAAAAGTAGTGGATATTTCGATATTCTGGGTTGAATGTGCAAAATGAGTCGTTAGGATAAGCGAACCTGATCAGGGTAATTAGACAAAGCAGGAATTTTGCAAAGTCGAATCGACCTCCGTCGGTCGGTAAGACAACACACCTTAGGAGGAGCATCAGGGATGCCTCGTTCTCTTCAATTCGCGGCGCTGGCAGCGGTCCTGGGCCTGGTTCTGACGAACTCGGCCGATGCGAGCTTCTTCTCCCGCCTCGGTGGCGGCTCTCGCGCTTTCGTGCCGGTGACCACCGCCCCGGCCGCTCCGGCCCAGCAGGCTCCGACTTGCACGTCTTCGGGGTGCAGTAACGGCACTTGCTACAGCCAGCCGAGCTGCTACAGCCAGCCGAGCTGCTACTCGACCCCGAGCTGCTACACCCCGAGCTGCTACTCGACCCCGAGCTGCTACAGCCAGCCGAGCTGCTACTCGACCCCGAGCTGCTACAGCCAGCCGAGCTGCTACTCGACCC
>CAYYJM010000029.1:14990-35978 GCA_964471755.1 uncultured Alcaligenaceae bacterium | reverse complement strand
GACGCCTTTGCTGCGGGCCTGAGCGATGCTCCGCTGGCCGGCCTCCTGCCGCGCGCCCCGCCCCTGGGCACGGGCGCCGGGGCGCTGAAGCACTCCATCTCGGGCGACTTCGCCTGGCTGACACGCGATGAAATCGAGGCCGTCGCCCGTGGCGGCGGCCTGCGCATCAGCCGGTAACGGGTCGCTGCTTCATGTAGCCGCCGACTTGCCGGCGGTCTTCATTTAGCCGCCGGCTTGCCGGCGGTGCTTCAAGGAGGGTCGTGTGGCTCATCCACACCCGAACGCGCGTGGTTCCCGTCAACTCCCGGTCGCTCCGGTCGAGCGCTGGCTGGCCCCGTTGCAGAAGTTCCTGCACATCGAGTCGGCCAGCGGCATCGTCCTGCTCGCCTGCACGGTGCTGGCCCTGATCCTGGCCAATTCGCCCGTCGCCGACTGGTTCGCCGCCATCTGGAAGACGCCGGTCGAGTTCAAGTTCGGCTGGTTCGAGCTGAAGCACGGAACGCTCGGCCACCTGGTCATCAACGACGGCCTGATGGTCATCTTCTTCTTTGTCGTCGGTCTGGAGATCAAGCGGGAGCTGGTCGATGGCGAACTGCGCGACGTGCGCAAGGCGATGCTGCCGGTCTTCGCCGCGCTGGGTGGGATGATCGTGCCGGCCCTGGTCTACCTCGGGTTCCAGTATGGGCAGCATCCCGGCGAGCGTGGCTGGGCCATACCGATGGCCACGGACATCGCCTTCGTGGTCGGCATCCTGGCTCTGTTCGGCCCACGGGTGCCGATCGGCCTGAAGATCCTGCTGCTGTCGCTGGCGATCGTCGATGACCTGGGCGCGGTGCTGATCATCGCCGTGGTGTTCACCGAATCGATCTCCCTGAGCTGGCTCCTGGCCGCCGGGGTGGGGCTGGCCCTGATGATCTTCCTGCGGGTCGTGGGCGTCCGGAGCATCGCCTTGTACGTCGTGGTCGGAATTTTCATCTGGCTCGCGGTTCTCCAGGTCGGCGTCCATCCGACCGTCGCCGGTGTGGTGATGGGCCTGCTCACGCCGACCGGGCCGTGGGTCAATGAACAGACCCTGCGTGGCGTCATGAACGACGCCCTGAAGCACAGCGCCGGGGTCGATCCGGGATCGCGTCAGGCCGAGCTGGAACGGGTCGAGTTCGCTGCGCGCGAGGCCCGCTCGCCGTTGCACCGGCTGGAGACGACCCTGCATCCGTGGGTAGCCTTCGGCATCATGCCCCTGTTCGCGCTGGCCAACGCTGGCGTCCGACTCGATGTCAACGCCGTTGCCGAGCCGGTCGCCCTGGCCGTGGCCGCTGGCCTGGTGATCGGCAAACCGGTCGGCATTCTGCTCTTCTCGGTCCTGGCCATCAGTCTGGGCATCTCGCGTCGGCCGGAGGGGGTGTCCTGGATGCTCCTGGTCGGCGGTGCCTGCCTGGCGGGCATCGGTTTCACGATGGCCCTGTTCATCAACGGCCTGGCCTTTCCGGAGGAGGGCTACCAGACCCAGGCCGCGGCCGGCAAGATCGGCGTCCTGGCCGGCTCGGTCCTCAGCACTCTCGTCGGTGGCGTCCTCCTCTGGTTCACCCTGCCCGGGACGAAACCGGCGTGACTACCCGACTGACCGATACCAGGCCAGCGTCCGGGCCAGCCCATCCCGGAACGCCATCGTCGGCTCGTAGCCCAGGTCGCTACGAATGCGGCTGATGTTGGCGCAGCTGTGCCGGATGTCGCCGGCGCGGCCGTCCTTGTGGATCGGGATGATCGCCGTGCCGAGCAGGTCATTGAGCGTGGCGATGAGGTCGAGCAGGGTGATCTTCCGGCCGGTGCCGACGTTGTAGACCCGGCCCGAGACGCCCGGCGTCGTCGCCGCCTTGCGGAGAGCCTGCACGACGTCGGTGACGTAGACGAAATCGCGCGTCTGGAGGCCGTCCCCGAAGATGGACGGTGTCCGCCCTTGCATCAGGGCGGCGACGAAGAGAGCGATGACGCCGGAGTAGGGGCTATCCGCTCGTTGACGCGGGCCGAAGACGTTGAAGAAGCGGAGCCGCACCGTCTCCAGGCCGTAGGTCGCGGCGAACGATTGCAGATACATCTCGCCGGCGAGCTTGGCCGCCGCGTACGGCGACAGCGGACAGAGCGGATCGTCCTCGCTCTGCACCTCGCCGGCCGGGATGCCGTAGGCACTCGCGCTGCCGGCGTAGACGATCCGCTTCACGCCATGTCGCCGGGCCGCATCGAGAACGAGGAGCGTGCCGGTGTCACAGACGTGATGCGAGTCGAGCGGCTTCTCGACGCTGCGCTGCACGCTGGCCAGGGCGGCCAGGTGATAGACCGTTGACACTCCGGCCATCAGCCCCTCGACAGCGGCCGGATCGCCGACGTCGCCGACGGTGAGGTTGACGTGACTGCCGAAGGGGGCGAGGTTGTCGCGCTGGCCGGTGCTGAGATCGTCGAGAACGCGCACCGGGTGCCCAGCCGCGACGAGGGCCTCGACGAGATGCGATCCGATGAAGCCCGCTCCGCCCGTGACCAGTACCGGCTCGGCCATTGTCCGTCTCCGTGTGGGGTAACGGAGGAATTGTAGCACCCGCCGGACGAGGAGGTCGGCCCTGACGCACTTCTCGTCCGCCGCGCCGCGAACGTCACTCCGGCCGTTCCAGTACCTGCCGCCAGCGGCGCGGCAGCGCCTCCACGGCTCGCTGGTACGTCGGCTCCAGCGGCACCCGCACGTGGCCGCCCGGCACCAGGAACAACGGCATCTCGATCAGCGCGTCACCAACCGCGAGCGGCTCCAGGTAGAACCGCAGCACGTCGGCCGACTCGTACGCCACCAGCGTCAGCGATTTCGCGTACGGCTGGCCCGGCGCATCGCCGCCGATGGCTTCCCACACGGCCGCGTGAACGCCGAGCGGATCGTACCGGCCCGGCGGCAACAGATCGAGTATCAGTAGATGCACCCCGGCGGCCAGCAACTCGGCCGCCTTCGTGACGAACGCCGGCAGGCCGTGCCGCGTCTTGTTCGCCGGCGATACCACCTCGACAACCGCCACGACGCGATCGTCGCTGACGTGCCGCACCGCGACGGCGCTGCTCCTGGGTTCAAGGCTCCGGTCCACCACTCCATCGACCTGCACGCGGGGTCGATCCAGGAGCAACACCGACCCTTCGGAGGAGACAGTCCCGGTCCCGTCACCATTTGAGCCGGGGTCGGGGTACTGCAACGTCAGCACGTCCGGGCCGAAGCCGGCTGCCCGCTGCTCCGCCAGGGCGTAGTAGTCCTCCGGTAAGAGTCCGGCGTTCAGGGCACGCTTGATCTCCTCGATCCAGGCATGGTGGAAGTCGTGATAGATCCCCGCCTCGACGCGGGTCCAGTCGTGGATCGGCATGGTTCGGCCTCCTGTTGGCTCTCCGTCCCAAAACATGATACCACGGCGGTGGTCACTCCCAGTAGTCCTCCCACCGCTCGGCGAACGCTCGGCGGAGGCGTTCGAGATACGCCAGCGTCTTGATCTTGCACATCCACACGTCCTGGCCGCCGGCGCCGCCCTTGGCGATGACGCCCTCGGCCACGTCGTACTTGCCGTTGCGCACGTCCTCCACGAACTGGCCCGTGAACTTGCCCCGGTAGACCACCCGGGCGCTGCACACGTTCCCGAAGTCGTCCGCGAAGCTCCACGGGTCGATGAAGCCGTAACCGTCCGCCTCGACATCGAACAGACGCAGTTCCATCGGATCGCTGGCTCGGTGCATTCCGGCGAAAGAATTCGGACCCAGAAACTCCGCGAAGACGCGCAGGCCCTGCCAGCCTCGATATCGGGGGTGGTCGTGGAAGATGCGCTCGATGTTGTCGGCGACCGTCGCCCGGAAGACGGTGACGCACGTCTCCAGGCCAGGGTGGGCCATGTCGAACGCGGCGATCCCTTCGGGCAGCAGGTTGAACGCATCGCGTCGAGTGCCGTAGGCGTGCCAGCCGAAATCGCGGTCCCAGTCGAAGTGCAGGTTCGTGCCGTCGTACTTCTCGAAGGCAACGCACCGGGCCAGCGGGGCCGAGCCGTTCGGCGGAATCTTCGGGTAGTGGAGCATGGGATCACCGTCGCAAGAATACGTTTACACTCACGATTGACCGTCTTCTCGCCGCTCCCTATAGTGCAGGACAGGATTGGCGATTCGCCCGGGGGTGTCGCCGACGCGCACCCATAGCTCAATGGGATAGAGCATCGATCTACGGAACCGAAGGTTAGGGGTTTGAATCCTCTTGGGTGTACTGACCCTCTCATCCTGGCCCGAAAGAGATGCTGCGTCACTCGTCAGCCGAAGCGCTGGGATGACGCAGCATCGCTCACCAGCGCTCGACCGCTTCCCCTCCTGATCCTCCCGGCCAGCACCATGACTCAGACATTGTTGGAGCAAGCCGCGAGCCACGTGGCCCTGGCGGAGACGATGCTCATCACCGCCGGGGCCGGCATGGGCGTCGATTCCGGCCTGCCTGACTTTCGCGGCGACCAGGGCTTCTGGCGCGCCTATCCGCCGTTCGCCCGACTCGGACTCCGCTTCGTCGATATGTCCCAACCGTCGTGGTTCCGCGACGATCCCAACCTGGCCTGGGGATTCTACGGCCATCGACTGCACCTCTACCGCTCGACGGCCCCGCACGCCGGCTTCGCCATCCTGCGCCGGTGGGCGGAGCGCTCGCCGCGCGGCGCGTTCGTCTACACCTCGAACGTCGATGGTGCCTTCCAGGCGGCCGGCTTCCCCGAGGAGAGCATCTGCGAGGTTCACGGCACGATCCACGTCCTGCAATGCACCCGGCCCTGCTCAAATAAGCTCTGGCCAACCGGCGACACGCTCGTCGAGGTCGATGCGGCGACGATCCGAGCCTCGGGCGACCTGCCGCGCTGCGTCCACTGCGGCAGCGTGGCTCGGCCGAACATCCTCATGTTCAACGACAATACCTGGGTTCTTGATCGCTCCGATGTCCAGGAACAACGGCTGAGAGCCTGGCTGGGCGAGGTGGCCGGTTCACGGATCGTCGTCCTCGAATTCGGCGCTGGTCTGGCGATACCGACGGTCCGCCTCCTGAGCGAGCAGGTCGCTCGTTCGCGGAATGCACACCTGATCCGCGTCAATCCACGCGAGCCGGAGACGCCGGCTGGCCACCTCGGCGTGCCGATGGGAGCGCTGGAGTTCCTGCACGGCGTGGACGCTATCCTTGGGGGGTGAATGCGTTGCCCCGACCAGAACTTCTCCGTCCCCCTTGATCGGATAGTGGAGCATGGGATCACCGTCCGGTTTCGCCGGCCGTCAGTTGCCGGTTCAGGTACTGCACCAGGACCGCCGCATGGCACCAGCCCTCATCGGGATGGCCGATGTCGCCGTTGTCGCCGACGTCGTGAAAGTGCTGTGTCGTCCCCTGGCGGGCGCGCTCCAGGAACCCGGCGAGCAACGCCGGATCGATGCGATTGTCCAGTACCCACTCGTAGGTCACCTGGTAGATCTGTCGGCGCGCCTCGACGAGCTTGAGCAGTCGGCGTCCCAGACGATGGCCGGCTGGCTTGCCGCCGCGCTTGCGGCCCGCTCCCTGAAAGTAGCGTGGGGCGATGTCACCGCGAATGACCTTGAGCCCCTGCCAGACGCCCTCGATCGTGTCGCTAGTCATGCCGGACATACCAGGGACGGGGATACCGCCATGCGGCCATATCGGGCTCAGTGTGCAATATGGCGCGTCGGCGTAGCTGCTCACGTCGAACACGACGCTGCCGGCGGGTAGGTTCTCGACGTGGCTGACCGGCACGAACACGCACGGCGCGAAGGAACGCGACATCGGCTCACCTCCTCGCGGGGGACACAGCCCGCCGGCCGGAGGTTCACACCGGCGAGTAGGTGTCGCGAGCCGAACGGAACTCCATTTAGCCGCCGGCTTGCCGGCGGTCTTCGGCGGCGAATACCCGCCGGCAAGCCGGCGGCTAAATGAAGAGATTACGCCCGACAGGATTCACACCGGCACACCGCGCCAGCTGTTTCGGTAACCGGCCCACATCAGGCTTCCCGGCCGGATGGCGATGACCCGATCCAGCAGCGCCCGGACGGCCTCGATCACCTCCGGCGGATACTTCTTCGGCTCGCCCAGGTCCTCGACGAACGACCGCACCTCCTCCAGGGTCGCCTCGTCGGCCGTCAGGTCGAGCAACTCCTGCCACGTCCGGGCGATGGCAGCCGTCTCGCCCAGGCCCATTTCGAGCAGCGACAGGGTCCGTCGCAGCGACTCGGCCGCCGCCGTCCGGTCGCCGCGGGCCAACTCCAGGCCAGCTCGCTGACGATGCCATGTCGCCAGGGTCGTCGCCTCGTAGGACTGCGGCTCCTCGCCCACCTCGGCCTGCAACGCGGCGATCGCCTGGTTCGCCAGCGTCGCCGCCTCGTCGTCACGGCCCGTCTCGTGCAGCAGCCGGATTAGACGCGGAGCCGGACCTTCCAGGCTGTAGGCGTCGAACGGATCGGCCGGCAGCAACTCCTGCGTCTGTCGCAGACAATCGATCGCGTCGGCCGTCTCACCGCGTAGTTCATGCACCTCGGCTTTCCGTTGCAGAATCTCGACCAGGGCCCCGGTCAAGCCGGTTCGTCCCTGCGTCTGGAGTTCCTCCAGGAACGCCAGCGCCCGCCGGGCCATGTCACCCGCCGGCTCCGTCGCCGGCAGTGCGCAGAGCCGGTGAACGAACAGCACGACCGCCTCGCGATACTGATGCAGTGCCTTCTCCGGCGGTTCCGGCAGGCGCTGTAGATCCTCCAGGATCGTCAACGCTGTCTCGGCCTCGACCAGAAACTCGGCCGCCTGGCCCCGGTTGGCCAGGAACAGACCGAGTACTTGCCGGGCGAGCGCCTCGCCCAGGGCCGCCCGGTGATTGCGTGAATCATCCCGGAAAGCGACGGTGTAGGTGTCGGCCACCTGACGCAGGACCGACTCGGCTTCCTCCACCCGGTTCCGCTGGGTCAGACGCTCAACGTAGGCGTCCGCGCAGGGGAAGTACTCCTCGGCCGCACCCGGATCGCCCTCGCGCACCAGAACCGCGAGCAGGTCAAGACTCGCCTGGTACGCCTCCGGCCAGCCCGGTTCGTCGAGTTGAACCAGTGTGCCGGCCAGGTTGGCATGGAAGGTCGCCAGGTTCTGCCGATGCGGCTTGTTGCCGCCGTCCACCAGAGGCTTGAGACGTCGCACCGCCTCGCGATACGCCGTCGCGGCCGAGGCCAGGTCGCCGGTGTTGAACAGCAGATTGGCCCGGTGATTCAGCAGCAGAGCCAGGTCGGCCTGAAGCGCGGTTCGGCCGCCGTCCACCAGTTGCGCGTGTGTGATGATCGCCCGGTCCAGGGCTCCGATCGCCTCGGCATGCTCCTCCTGCGCCTCGTGGGTCCGGGCCATGTCCACCAGCAGTGTTGCTCGCGCCAGACGATCCTCGACGCTGTCCGAGCCGACGAGATCCTCGGCCTCGCGGAAGCGGGCCAGGGCCTTGCCGAAGTGCCGGTTGGCGTGATGGGCCTGTCCCAGCGTCCGCAGGGCGACCGCCAGCTCGCCGCGATGCTCCACCAGGCCCGCGTTGACCAGCAGGCCGAACAGGCCGACCGCCTCCTTGCCGGCCTGTTCGGCCTGGTCCAGTTCGCCGAAGAGACGCAGCGACGTACAGAGCCGTTCCAGGGCCCGCGCTCGCAGCGGGCGGTACTGCCCTGCCCCGCCATCGACCAGCAGATTGTACAGGTGGGCGCTCTCCCGAAACGCATCGACGGCCCGCTCCCACTGATACTTCAATGTCAGCAGATCGCCCAGGTTGCTCAGGACCAGGGCCAGCTCGTCGCGCAGTGACGTCTGACCGTCACCGACCAGACGCTTGCCCAGATCGACCGCCCGGGTCACCTCGTCCTCGGCCTCGTGCATCCGCTTCTGTCGCATGAGCGAACTGGCCAGATTGCTGTGGACAAAGATGAGCAGTTCCTGCCGCTGTTTCTGGCCCTCGTCGATCAGCTTGCGGACCAGTTCGATCGCCCGGCGGAAGTGCTTCTCGGCCTCGGCCGGCTCGTCCTTCTCGTTGAGCAGCAGACCGAGGTTGTTCAGCAGCGGTGCGAGCAGTTCACGCTGGTTGCCGTGCCCCTCCAGGATGAGCGTCTCGCACAGGTCCCGGGCCTGCTCGAAGTGGGGCCGGGCCTCATCGCGTTTGCCCTCGTCGTTGAGCGCGAGCCCGAGCAGGTTCAGCGCCCGCGCCAGTTGCGATCGCTGCGAACTCTGCCCCTCGCGGACGAGCGCCTCCAGCAGCACGATCGCCTTGCTGGCCTCGTCGGCCGCCCGGTTGAAGCGTCGCAGTTCACGGAAGATCTCGGCCAGCTCCAGCTGCCGCTGGGCCAGGCCGCCGCGCACGTCTGGTCCTTTCGAGGCCGCTCCGGAGAACAGCGCCTGAGCCAGCGTCTCATGGCCGGCCTGCTCGTTCTCCGCGTGCAGTTCATCCAGGATCTTGATGGCCTGTTGAAGCGACTCGACCGCCGGGTCCCAGTCCTGGGCCAGATTGAGCATCTGACCGCGCGTGCCGAGCGAACCGGCCAGCGCCTCGCGGTACTCGGCCTGACCGTCCGCGATCAGACGCTGATACAGATCGACGCTCTGCTGCGCGTAGCCCAGCGCCTCCGAAGCTCGCGCCACCGAGTGGCCAACGACCAGGGCGAGCGAGTCGAGCAGATCGGCGAGCCGGCCGCTGGCGGTGCTGCCGACCTGGGTGCCGCCCAGACGCTCGATCATCGCCATCGCCTCGCGCAGATGAACCTCGGCCTCGGGCAGACGGCCACGCACCATGGCCAGGTTGCCATCGACGTAGCGTGCGAAGGCGGCCAGGTCGGCCAGGTCCGTACGATCCGCTTTCTGGAGCGTCTCCAGGGTCGCGATCGCCTTGCGAATCTCCTGCTCGCCCTCCTCGATCATGCCCTCGAAGACGAGCGACTGACCGCGTTCCAGACGCAGGTAGACGTCCCTGGCCGGATCTTCCGTTGGTCGCGGTCCCTCCGGATAGCGCGCCTGGAAGTCCCGCACGAAGCCGCTGCCAGCCAGCGCGCCGAGAATCTTCGGATCGTCCTGATACTCGGCCATCGCCTCGACGAACCAGTCGCGTACCTGGCGGAAGTAGTAGGCCACCAACCGTGCGGACTGCGGACCACAGGCCCGCGCCTCGCGACGCAGCAGTAGCTCGGCGTCGGGTCGAGTCTTCAGTCCCCGGAACAGGCGGTTGAACTGCTCCGTGAAGAACGGCACCAGCACGGCGAGCAGGCCGATGTTGAAGACGAGCCGCAGCAGAAACGTCAGCGTCCCACCGAGCAGGCCCTCCTGCTGGAGATGATGAAACGACAGATCGTAGATCTCGACGGTGTCCGCGAAGATCTGCGTCCGCAGCAGATTCTCGGCGACGAACAGAACCCCACCGGGGTGGGTGATCTCCGCGGCGCTGCTCAGGCCGAACGCCGACGGCACGGCCCGGCCCACCAGGACGAGCAGTTCCGCGCTGGTGAACAGGAAGAGCGGCGTCAGGAAGGCCAGCCAGAGCAGAATGCGAACCGGCAGCCAGCCCGGCGAGCCGGCCGGCAGAATTCGCCAGACATCGAACCGATCCAGCCAGCGCCGCGGCCGGATCAGCATCCAGGCCAGCACCAGAGCCAGCAAGACGCTCAACGGCCAGGAGGTCGCCAGCGGCGCGACCCAGGCGACGTATGTCAGGCCGGCCAGCACGAGATAGCAGCACGCCAGGTAGAACAGGTGGATCAGTCGGATCGGCTTGATGGTCGGCTCGGGGCCGCTGTCGGCCTTGAGCTGCTCGATGAAGAGCGCAGTGCGAGCGCGTTCGTCGCCGAGCTGGGTATCGATTTTGTCCTCGAAATGGTTGATGGCGAAGTCCTTCATCGCGCGCAGACCCAACTCGGCCCGCTCCGCCTGCGGCCCACCCGCTTCCCGGTGGGTACGGAGATCGTCGGCGGCGGCTCGCACCGACCGACCGACCTCCCGGCTGTGCAATCGAGCCGTCGCGATGTCCTTGTTCTGGCAGGCATCGCGGACCAGGGCGATCGGGTCGCCACCGCGACCAAGGTCCAGCGAGCGGAAGTAGGCCGCCCGGATCAGCTGGGCAGCGAGCTTGATGAACGCCACGTCGAGCAGCGTGCGGACGATGAAGATCAACGTCGCCGCCGCCGCCCCGACTGGGCGGGGCATCAGCCGCAGGTGGAAGCATTCAAAGAAATCGAAGAAGAGCTGCGTGTACAGGAAGTTGTCGATCGCCAGGCCGAACGCCGCCGGCCAGGTCGTTGCGCCGAGGCCGGGCAGATACGGCGTCGCGGCATGGAACAGGACCGTCAGGGCGAGGAAGAACGTCGGTCCCAGCAGAATCGTCACGGCCTGAGACAGATACGGCACGACCTCCGGGCCGTCGGCCAGGCGGACCCAGCCCCAGGACCGCAGCCGCTTGGCGACCATCCCGGAGAAGATGCCGCCGATGGCCAGCAGCAGGACGAGCAGGCCGGCTCCGAGCGGGGCGACGATTCCGGGCAGGAACGCCACGCCGAGGAGGACCAGGATCAAGAACGTGTACGCGATCCAGCAGCGCTTCTTGAGATGACCCCAGACCCGGAAGGTCGCCTGGAGTTCCGCGCCCAGGCCGCTGAGGTTGCGAAGCAAGAAGTTCATGGGGCGAATCCTGTCGCTCGATGTCGAGGTGCCGATCTCGCCTGACGCCGCAGGCTATCATCGCAGCGCGGCCGATGGTCGTCCAGTCTCGGCCTCTTCATTTCGCCGCCGGCTTGCCGGCGGCGAAATGATGCAGGCTCACCGCTCGTTGACCACCTCGCCGCCGTTGCGTGTGAACACGGCGGCGAGCGTCCTCGGCTCGATCGTCTTCGCAATGCGTCGCACCGAGCCATCGGCGAAGAGGGCCATGAACAGGCCATTCGCATCGAAGCCGAGGTCGGTGGCCAGCGGTTGCTTCGGGTCCACGTCCAGATCGGCCGGCTTCGTCCACGGGACGGCCTTCGCCGGGTCAATCTGCACGGCCAGGATCGTGTTCGACGTGCCATCGGTGATGTCCGTCAGGCCGACCGCCTTGCCCGGCGGGAAGATCGTGTCCGGGCCGACCGGCACGACGAAGGTCGTCTTGCCCTCGCCGGTCAGGTTCGGGGCCACGCTCGCACGGTAGACGGCCGGCATCTCGATCAGGAGCTTCTGGTTGTGATCGCTGTCCCACGGCTCGTTCAGCCGGAACTTCTCGTAGAGCTGCTTGTTCTCCGCGCCGAGATAGGGCAGGAGCCGGACGCGCCAGCTGAGCAGAGGCTGCCCCTGATTGTCGGTGATGGCCGCCGTTGGGAAGCGGTTGCGATTCGCGGAGGCGTGGTTGTGGAAGGCCAGACCGATCTGCTTGAGGCTGTTCATGTCCACAGTGGCCGCAGCCGCTTCTCGGACCTTGATCGCGGCGGGGAGCATCGCCTGCAAGACGGCCGTATCGGGCAATCGGGCGACCATCGTGGTCCCCTCGGTGCGGAGCGTCATTTGCTGGCGCAGCTTCGCCAGGGGGAGAACCGAGGTGACCTCGCGGACGTTGGCCAGGGCGTCCAGGCCCGTCTCGGCCAGCTTGACGAACCGGCCAGCTGTCTCCGCGTTGTCAGCCTGGACGTGCAGCCGGAGCTGGTAGCCGGTGGCCGCGTCGCCGTCCAGAGCGAGAACGGCCCAGCGGAAGCCGCGAGCGATCTCCTTGCCGGTGACGTCGGCGAACGGCGGCGGCAGCATCGGCAGGTTCTCGCTCAGCACGCGGCGCAGCCCCGGCGGCATAATCACCGCGACCCGGGCCGGGGACTTCTCCGCCGCGGCGAAGGCGGCGGTCAGGTCCGCGACGATGACCTCATCCGGAGCGGTTTTCCGATCACGCAGCGTCTCCAGCCGGGCCTGTGGGCCGAAGACGTACGCACCGTGCATCTCGAACATCCGGTCAGGGAACAGATTGCCGATCACCTCGATCGGGTTGCCGGCGGCCAGCGCGTCGCGGTGCAGGACGATCACTGGCGGCTGGTTCGGCCTCTGGTTCGTGCCGACGACGACGAAGGCATTGTGGACGCCGGCCTGGAGTAGAGCGTCGCGGCCCTTCTCGATGACCGGCAGGATATGCTTCAGGGTCGCGCTCAGTTTCGGCTCGAGCTTCACCAGGCGATCGCGGACCGCGCCCGGCTTGATCGCCGTGAGATCGACGTGGACGACGACGACGGTGCTGTCGTCGAGAAACGGCCTGACCGCCGAGACGGAATTCTTCGGTCCCTCGGCCGGGGCTGACCCGACCAGGGCCCCCCAGACGAGGAGCAGGGAAAGCGGACGCATCATGGCTTCTTCTCCTGAACGGGTGAACGGATCTCGAAATGACGGGCCATGTAGGCCGGGTACGGCGACAGCGGCGGAACCTCGAGCTTCGCCACGCCATCCTCAACGCGGTAGTACGCCTCGAACGTCCGCCCGGTCGCCGGATCGATCGGAGCCGGAGCGACGGTGAGGTCGGCCAGCTTCGCCGGTAGCTTGCCGCCGTTGTGGGCAGCGTGCAAACGGATCGCCTCGACGGTTCGCAGAATGGCGACCGACCTCTGCTGGCGGAGGTTGGCATGCGCCACCTTGTTGATCGCCGGGAACAGCATCAGGAAGGGATTGCCGCCCCTCTTCATGCGTGCCCCGAGTTGCTTCTCCAGGGCATCGAGCAGGGGCTGAGCCTGCCACGGCGGCAGATTCTGCAGCTTGAGAACGTCGTCACGGAGGCGATTGTAATCGTTGAGGAAGTAGAGGCCGACGACCTGAGCGGTCGGCAACTTCTCGACCTTCTCCCGTGGCACGCCCCGGTCGAGCAGGGCCTTCTTCGCCGTCTGGAAGTAGTGGGCGACCGTGGTCGTCAGGAGCAGCGACCGCTTCCAGGCGGGCATCTCCTCCTCGGGCTGGAAGCCGCGCAGGGCCTCGCTAAACATGGCGAACAACTGCTCCTGGTCGAGTGGCACCTCCGGGGTCGCTTCCAGCCGCCGCAGCGATGGGAAGGTTCGGTGGACGGTGTTCAGCTCGTAGCGGATCGCGGTCTCGACAGCGACCAGCGGCGTCGGCAGATCGGTCAGCGACCAGTAGAGATTCGGCGCACCGGGCTGGACGATCATCTCCTCGATCCGGCCCTGCATGATGGCCTCGATGGCGATGCCGACCAGGTGCGCGAGGAGCAGTTTCGATTCCCCCAGGTGACGAGCCATCGTCAGTCCGGTTCGGACGATGCGGACGGACTCCTTCCAGTCCCCCTTCGCCAGGGCCAGCCGATGCTCGAAACAGAGCAGCCGGGCCAGCGTGCGCATCGACTGAATCTCGTCGAGGGGCAGGAAGCCATGCAGATTCGTGAGCGTCAGGGGTGGCTCGCCCCAGTCGCAGCGTTCACGCCGGGCGGCGGCATGAGCAATGCGCAGGGCCGACTCGAACGGTTCGAGCAGTTTGGCAACCTTCTCCTGGGGCAGTTGGTCGAGCGGAGTGGCACCGTGGGCCGGCAGGCCGCTCCACTTCTCCTCGTCCTCGGTGATCACCCGCTTGACCTGGGAGACTTGCATGCCGGCCCGGAGCCAGAGCAGGGCCGCGTTGCCGGGATCGCTGTCGAGCGGATCGAGCCGCAGGGGATAGGCCAGGGCCCGCTCCGTCGGCGGCGAATTCGGCACGGTCACCTTGTGCCAGTACGGTTTCTGCTCCTCGAACCCGACTCCGGGCTCGCCGTCCTTCGCGGGCACCTCAGAGGGCTGGCCCGGCGGCGACTCCTCGGCCGCGCCGAGAGCGGACACCAGCAGGAAGGCCAGCACGAAGCCGGCGACGGTACGACACATCACAGATCTCCCTGAGGGTTTTCCAGATCGTTCAGCAACTCGGTCAGGGTCGGCGTTGGCCGGGCCGGAGACGGGGCCGGCATCGTGGTCAGGCCGTCGAGACCATGCCGCAGAATCTGCTGTTGCAGACGCAGATACGGCGGCAGATTCCGCTCATCCAGCGGCGTGGACCAGGTGTCGGTGAACGGCTCGCCCGGCGATGGCGTCGGCGTCGGCGTCGGCGTCGGTGGAGCGACGGGCACCTGCACCTCGACGATCCGCTCGACGACGCGCACGATCTCGACCGGCGGCCGGGAACGTTCGTGCCACCAGGCCAGGGCGAAGCCGACGGCGATCACGACGAGGGCGGCGCTGGCGGCACGCCAGCGACCGACTCCTGGCGCGCTGGCGCGTCCCATGCGGATCAGGGTGGCGTCGCGGTTGAGGCTCGGCGGGGCGGGCTTCAACGCTCCGAGGCGGGCTTCGAGGTCGTCTGTGTCGCGGGACATGTGCCCTCCATCCTCTGCCGTAGCAGCTCCAGACCGGCGAGGTAGCGCCGATGAGCCGTGCTGTCGGACACGTTGAGCATCCGTGCGATCTGCTGAAACGTCAGCCCGCCCCAGAGGTGAGCCACGACGACCTCGCGCAGTTCCAGATCGAGGTGCTGCAACGCCTCGGCGACGGCCCGACCGTCGAGATCGGCACCGGGCGTCGGCTCGAACCAGTCCGGCCGACGCGCCGCCGCCTCGGCCTCATGGCGACGCCGCCGGGCCTCCGCCCGACTGGCCGAGATCGCTCCATTGCGGACGACGCGATAGAGCCAGCCGCGAACGTCCTCCGGCGATGGTCGCTGACCGGCCAGTTTGACGAACGCCTCCTGAACCACGTCCTCGGGCGCGGAACACCACTGCCGGGCGAACAGGACCAGGCCTGGCGAGAGAACATCGAGCCAGTGCGTCAGCAAGCGGGGCTCCACGCCATCCCTCGTCGGCTGCTCCTGTGGCGACATCATCAGGACGCCGGCCAGCCGTGATCATCCCAAAAATGGCGGTGGGCCGGGAAGGGAAACCTCCCCGGCCCACTGGTTGACCGACCCGCTTATTTCATTCGTTCCAGCGCCTTGCGAGCGACCGGGACGACGAGATCATTGTCCGGGCCGTTGGCAAGGGTCTTGAGCAGCTCCTTCGCTTCGGGCGTGGCCAGGGCAACGAGTACCTCGACGCCGCGCTGCGCCTGAAGAATCGGCGAGTTGACCTTCGCCTTCTCCAGCAGCCGGGCCGCGCGCATCTTGACCTCCGTCGAGGCCTCCGGGTTGTTCAGAGCTGCCTGGAGAGCCGTGACGGCAGCGCCACCGAGTTTCTCCAGGGCCTTCTCGGCATTCTCACGCGTCTCGAAGTCGTCGCTGTCGAGATCCTTGATCCGTTTGGCGACCTGGGCCGGGTCGGCCTTCGGCTGCTCGAGCTTCAGATGACCCTTGAGGAAGGTCAGCACCTGCTTCGAGCCGTACAGCACGGCGCTGGCTTGCAGTGCTGCGTTCGCGTCGCTGCCGCCCAGGTCGGCCCAAACGGCCTTGAGCTGGGCGTCGGTCAGGTCCCGCGACATTGGCTTGACCAGGATGACCCGGCCGACGTTGATGCCGGCGTCGTTCAGGGCCTTGGTCAGGCCCCCTTCCTCGTTGACCGCCCGCGTCGAGATGCCGCCTTCGCGGAGCGCTCCGGTGGCGGCCTCTTCATTCAGGGCCTGCGTCGTGATCGCCGGCTGCACCTGAATCTGGATCGGTCCCCCCTGAATCCGGATCTGGACCTTCTGGACCGGCTGACCGGGATTGCCCGGAACCTGAGCCCCTTCCTCGCCGACCGCCTCGGTCGAGGCAGCCTGGACGACGGCCGCGGCGATGGCGACCTGGGCGACGGCCTGCCCAGCCTGGCCCGGAGCGGCTGCCCCTTCCTCACCGATGGCCAGCGTCGTGGCTTGCGGCTGCGGCACCGGCTTCTGGCCGCCCTGCTCGTTGATCGCGTCGGTCGCCGGGTTGATCGGCTTGCGACCGCCTTCCTCGCCGATGGCCAGCGTTGTGGCCCGGCCCTCTTCCGGGATGGCTTCCGTGACCGGTTGCTTGATCGGCGGCTTGACAGCCACGCCGCCGTCCTCCAGACCGGGCTGGAAGTGACTCATGACCTTGCCGGCTTCTTCGCCGAACGGTTCGGTCGTGGCGGCCGGCAGGGTCCGACCGCCGGCCTCGTTGAGGGCGCGCGTGGCCGCCCCTTCCTCGCCCAGGGCCAGCGTCGTCACGCGGGGCGCGCCGGCCTCGTTGACCGCGTTGGTGATGGCGATCTGACCGTGAGCCAGCGCCGGCACGGCGACGGCCCCCGCCGCGAAGACCATCGTTCCCAGGGCCTGCCGCCGCGATGGGTGTGTTTCCTGGTCCCGATCACACGTTCCGCTCACGCCGGAAAAAGGATGCAACATGGTTCCCGGTCCCTCACGAAGGTTGCTGGAGTGGGTGCGAGCTGCCCCGAAGCTGACGTCAATGTTACTGGTACGACGGGGCAGCCGCCGAAAAGATTGGCGAAAAATCGCGGCAAATCAGAAGCCCAGGCTCGTGCCGGCGAACGCCAGTTGCGAACCGGGCATATAGGTCCCTTCCTCCCGGAAGGACATGGTACTGAGCGGCCGCTGGGCCCCCTCCTCCGGAAAGGCCAGGGTTGTCGGCGTCAGGCCGCCCTTGCTCATACCGCCAACGACCGCCTCCAGGTCCTCGCTCTCCGTCAGTACCGGAACTGCCGGTGCCGGCAGGATCCCCGCGAACGGGTGTTGCATGGCTCCTCTCCCTCTAGAATGAATGACGGGTTCTCACCACCGTTTCAAGATAGCCAGGATGGGACGTCTGGCGAAGAAAAATCGAGGAGTCAGTTCATGGCGATCCTGATTCTTGGCGGAGAGGACGACGCCCACGCGGTCCACATGCTGCACCATTTGAAGGGCCGTGGAGCGGACGTGGAACTGTTTGACAGCCGCTGGTTCCCCACGGCGATGACCGTGGCGTTTGACCCGGCGACGGGAGCCGGCCGACTCCGTCTGCCGGCCGGCCGGGTGGTGTCGTTCGAGCAGATCGAGGCGGTCTACTGGCGCTGCTACAATCAGGTCGCCATCCCACCCCTGGCCGATGAGGGCCAGGCGATGATCGCCGGCAACGACGCGCGGAGCCTGTTCGAGTCCCTGCTCATCCACTGGCCGACACGCTGGGTCAATGGCTGGACCGCGTTTCAGTTGCACCAGACGAAGCCGGCCGCCCTGGCGATGGTCGCCGCCCTCGGTGTGCCGGTGCCGCGCACGATGCTCGGCAACGATCCACAGGCGGTTCGCGAGTTCGCCGCCCGGGTTCCGAAGGTCATCTTCAAACCGATCCAGGGCGGAGCCCACACGCTCCGGCTGACCCCGGACCATCTCAGCGATCAGAACCTGGGCAACCTGGCCTACGCTCCGGTGACGCTTCAGGAAGAGATCGAGGGGACGAACATCCGCGTCTTCATCGCCGGCGATCGCGTGCTGGCCTGCGAGGTGGCCACTGGAGAGATCGATTTCCGCGAGGATCCCGATCCGAAGATCGTCTCCCACGCGCTGCCGCCGGAGGTGGAGGACCAGTGCCGGAAGGCGGCGGCCGTGCTGCACCTGCGCTGGACCGGCATCGATCTGCGCCTGGGGCCGGACGGCCACTACGTCTTTCTGGAGGCCAACCCGAGCCCGATGTTCATGGGCTTCGAGGCCCGCTGTGGCTTGCCTCTGACCGACGCCCTGGCCGACCTCCTGCTCGGCCGATGATCTCACCGAGTCCGGGGCGACAGCGACTCGAAATTCGGGGGAAGGGTCGGGCTCGGAACGGTCGTCAATCCTGCGCCTCCGACGGCGGGAGTCGGACAGAATCCGGCGGGACAGGGCGGCGAACTCGGTTCCGGGCAGCACGGAGCAGGGCAGCAGGGCGGCACTGTCGGCACCGTGGCCTCGGTCGAGACCATGCGCGGAGCCGGTTTCTGACCGCCGAACTTGATGTGCATGCCGAAGGCGATCGAGTCGTACTCGGTGTCGAGGGTCGTGGTCATGCCCTGGAGAGGAGAGACGCTGCCCGAGACCGAACTCTTGAAGCCGTGAATGTAGGCCAGGGACATGCCGATCGACTCGGTCATCTGGAGGTAGGTGCCGGCCGAGATGGTGTGCTGTGTCACGGCGGGGAGCATGGTGTTGAACAGGGTGAGGTTCGACGGCACCGGATTTTGATTGTACAGGTAGCCGAGTTGGACCGAGAGCCCGTCGGTGATATTGTGCTTGGCACCCAGAGCGACGGACCAGATGCTGTCCCAGCCGGCTCCGCCGTTGCGGGCCGGCTCGCCGTACAGGTTCGTGGCCCGGTAGTCGAACCAGCGCAGGTCGGCCGACAGGAGACAGCCCGGAATGCCGACGTAGGACAGACCACCAGAGAAGATGGCCGGCAGCGTGGCGCGGGTCCGGAACTGGAACGGATTGCCGACCTCATCGCGGGCATTGAACCGCCAGGTCTCGAACCACTGCGGACTGGTGTACGAGAAGCCGGCAATCAGCCCCTCGCAGAGCTTGTAGGTGAAGCCGGTGCGAAACCCACCGCCCCAGAATGGCCGCGAGTGCGTGCCGGTGGGGAAGCTCGACAGACCATCACCGTTTGCGTCGTTGGCCGGGCCGAAGAAAGCCGGGTCAAATGACACGAGGCTGGCATCGAGCATCGGACTGAAGCCGACGGCGAGCCGCTCGGTGAACTGGACGGACATCGTCGGCATGACGCTGACGACGGTGAGCGAGGCCGCCTGCGGTCCCAGGACGAAGCGATTGAACGGCCCGACCGGCGCGAGGATCGGATTGGCGGGATTGCCCGGAAAGTTGACGCCGCCGCCGGCCAGCGTGACCATGGCGACACCCATCGTCACGGGCAAGCTATCCATTTTTTGGACAACGCCGATGCCGGACAGCAAACCCACGCCGCTGTCGCTGCGAGTGTAGCCGGACAGTGTTGACGTCGGCCCGAGCGGGCCGAAGGCCCCGGCAGGAATGGTCGAGCCGACGTGCGTATCCGGGATGAGGAACTCGCCGCCGATGACGGCCTCGGAGTTGGGCAAACCGCTGATGACGGCCGGGTTCCAGTACAGGGCACCGAGGGCGTCGGCCCCGACGGCTGTCGAGGCACCGGCCATCGACCGATGCATGGCACCCGAGCCACCGATGATCAGTCCCTGAGCCTGCCCCGTCGCCGGCAGCAGCAGTGGTGGCAGGCTGACCAGCAAGAGCCACAGGCAGAACTTCCCCGTCCGCATTGGCACGACTCCATCCCTGGCGTGTGTGATCCGCAATCCCATCCTGGGATGCGGGGCGATCTGGAATGGATATCGAACTACCGAATCTGCGGAGATGAGTGATTCTGCGGATTTCGCCGAATGTGACGACCCCCGGCAAAAACCGGGGGTCGCGAAGGTTCATCGTTCAGGGTCGGTCGCCCTTGCTACCTGGCCCCTTGCCACCAGGGCCCTTGCCCTCCGGGCCGCCCTTGCCGCCACGGTCGCGGCCGAACGGGTTCGTCTTCATCTTCTTGAGCGTCTCACGCTGCTCCTCGGTCAACAGCTTCTCCAGCTTGCCATCGACGTCCTTCTGGAGCTTGTCGAGCTGGGTCTTCTGCTCCTCGGTCAGGTTCAACTGCTTTTGCAGGAACGGTGACAGGAGTTGGCCGGGAGTCGGTCGGCCAAAGCCGAAGCCGCCCTTGCCGAAGCCGTCCTTACCGAAGCCGTCCTTGGGAAAGCCGGGAAAGCCCTTGTCCTTGCCGAAGCCGTCCTTCGGGAAGCCGCCCTTGTCCTTGGGGAACTGGAAGCCGCCGCGACCGCCGCCGCCGACCGCCGCTTCCTGGGTGGCCAGAGCGACCAGCTCTTCCTTGGTCACGACGTTGTCCTTGTTGGTGTCCGCCCGCGTGAAGATGCGCTGGAGACGGGTGTCGGTCACCTCCTCACGGGACAGCTTGCCGTCCTTGTTCTTGTCGAAAGCCATCAACCGCTCGACGAAGCCGTCGGTGGCTGACGGGGCACCGGGTTGAGCCAGGCCGAGCGAGCCGAGCAGGATCAACCCGATGCCGAGCAGGAGAAAACGCGGAAACCGTTTCATGAATCTCTCCTCACGATAAAACTGACTCGTAAGACGGTCACGGACGCTCCGGCGTCAGGCCGACGACGATGTCGAAGTTCGCCGTCAGTTCGCCGATGGTGGAGTCCTTCAGCTTGTTGAAATCGACCATGAGCAGTTCACGATCGAGGATGTTGCGAATGCCGCGCAGCACGCCGTCGCTGCCATTCTGGGAGTGGCCGTTGATGAACAGCTGCGTCGTGATCAGCCGGCGATCGCCCTTCTTGACGATGACGTGGATGTGCGGCGTCCGGCCCGGGTACGGCACCGGCTTGATCGTGCGGAAGTAGTACTCGCCCTTCTGGCCGGTCAGGAACCGGCCGAAGCCCTGGAAGTGCTTGTCACGACGGTTACCGTTGTCGCTGCCGCTGTGCAGGTAGGCCCCGTTATTGTCACACTGCCAGATCTCGACGACGGCGTTGCGAACCGGGCTGCCGCTGCGGTCGAGAACTCGACCGGTCAGGTGCGTGATATCGCCGACTGCTGGCGTGATGGTGTCATTGAGCAGGAGCAGATCGTTGTCGGTGTCCAGGGGCAGCTTGTCCGGATAGAACGGCCCTTCGGTCAGGGCCGGGGTGCGGGCGAGTTGCTCGGCGAACAGGCCCGGAACGGTGAACGCCAGGGTGCCGAGGGCCAGGCCGCTCCGCAGGAAACCACGCCGGCTCAGCAGTCGTGAGTGCAGGTCCATGTCATCCTCCGAATAGACGGGTAGTTCTCTCAGCCACCCTTCAGCACGAGCGATATCGTCATCCGTTTACCCTCGCGAATCACCTCGATCCGCAGCGTGTCGCCGACGAGGTATTCCCGCTCGACAAATCGCATGAAGCCGACCAGGTTGAGATCCTGCTTCTGTCCCTCAAGCCCCAGGACGATGTCGCCGCCCTGGAAGCCGGCCTGCCGGGCGAGGCCCGACACGGTGCGACTCTGTCGGAAGGC
>CAYYJM010000029.1:11802-14980 GCA_964471755.1 uncultured Alcaligenaceae bacterium | reverse complement strand
CAGCGGCATCGTCGGGATCAGCCGTCGCATCGACGGCCGCCAGCTCACGTCGGTCTTCTTCCAGTTCTCGCCCAGGGTTAACGTCCCGGTTGCGACCTTGCCGTCGCGTGACCAGGCGACCGCGAGCGTCCCCTTCGCCGGTGCCTTATCCAGGGCGAACTGCACGTCCGCGAAGGAGTGGATCGGCACGTTCCCCAGGCGAACGAGGCGGTCACCGGCCTGGATACCGACCTTCTCGGCGGTCGAACCGGGCAGCACTTTCTCGACGACGTGGCTACGATCGACCGAGAGACGGACGCCGACGTTCTCTGGCAGTGGATAACGCCAGACGTTCTCACGGGACCACTCGCCGTCTGCAACGACCTTCCGGTTGAGGATCTCCTTCACCTGATGGCAGTGCAGGCAGCGCCCACCACGGGCCCCGCCGGGGATATCACGGATCGAGCGAGACTCGGCGATGGATCGTGGCGCGAACTCCTTCTGCTCGCGTCCGGCCATTTCCAGGACGGACAGCATGGTGGCACGCAGTCCCGCCAGTGACTGCCGATTGTCAGCATCGTTCCCATCCCGGCCGCAGTATCGGCCATAGACCTTCCCCTCGGCGTTGAGGAAGAAGACCATCATGGTCAGATCGAAGTCGAACTCGAACAGGTTGATGTCGGTGTTATCGATCCGGGTGAGTCGCACCCGAACGAACTGATCCGCGCAGTCCTTGAGGCCCTCGAGACGGACGACCCGCCCGTCATACTCCTGGCAGTCAATTCAAGGCACGCAGCGGATGACGACCATGAGTGGCTTGCCGCTTCGCCGGGCCTCGGCCTTGCCGCTCTCCAGAGAACCGAGCCAGCCATGGCGTACGCCGTCCTGTCCAAAGCCTCGCTGGGCCAGGGCCGTCGCCCCGGAGAGGTGCAGTCCCATCAACGCCAGCGCAAACACCGATCCACGCATGCCCGGTTCCTTTCACCAGAGACGGGCGAGAACAATCTCTCGCCTCAATGAAGGTAACCCCGGAGATGCAAAACCGTCGCGGGAATGGGAATTCTTTCCGGCGAGCGGCGCGGCGTCAGCCCGCCGTTTCTTCGAGTCACGACCCGGCGGGCTGACGCCGCGCCGCTCGCCAGCCCTCCTCACGGGCGCTTCACGATCTCCAGCGTCACCTTCTCGGCGATGAACGCTTTTTCGCCCGCAGTGCGGAAGCGGACCTTGATCTTGCGCAGGACGCCGTTGCCCGACACCTCGATAATTCGGCCCTCGCCGTAGGTCGCATGGCGGACGATCATGCCGACGACGTAGTCGTCGCTGCCCTCCTTCTGGCGTGTCGGGATCGGCAGCGGAATCGGCTTGACGCCGGCGTCGTTCCAGCCCTCCCGCGAGGCCGGGCCGCCACCGCTGCGGTAACGCTCGGCCGCATTCGTTCCCGATGACGACGCATCCACTTCCCGCACGGTCTCGGCCGGTAGTTCGCTCAGGAACTGGCTGGGGATCGTGTACCGTGTCGAACCGCGAAACTCACGCAGGCGAGCCAGCGAGACATACAGCTGCTCCCGGGCCCGGGTCAAACCGACGAACGCCAGGCGGCGTTCCTCCTCGATGTCCTCGGTCTTGCCCAGGCTGCGCTCGTGCGGCAGCAACCCCTGCTCCATCGCGGTCAGGAAGACGACGGGGAACTCCAGGCCCTTGGCCGCGTGCATGGTCATGATCGAGACGCAGTCCTGCTCCTCGTTCCAGCCGTCGATGTCGCTGGCCAGGGTGATGTTCTCCAGGAAATCGCCCAGTTTGCGCGTCGCGTCCTCGCGGGTGAATTCGCGTGCGGCGGTGATCAATTCCTCGATGTTGGCCAGGCGCTCGGCGTCGTCCTCGTCCTGGCTGGCCTGGAGCATGGCCCGGTAGCCGGATCGGTTCAGCACCTGGCTGATGACCTCGTCCGGCGATCCGTCCCGCAGGGCGCTCAACTGCTGAATCATCATCGCGAAGTCGCGCAGAGCGTTCGCCGCCTTGCCCTTGAGCAACGCGATCTTCTGCACCTGACCGGCCGCCTCGAGCAGAGACATCTCGTTGTCATTGGCGTGCCGGATCAGGTGTTCCAGCGAGATCTTGCCGATACCGCGAGCCGGCTCGTTGACCACGCGCAGGAAGCTGACATCGTCGCGCGGGTTAAGCATCAGCCGCAGGTAAGCCAGAACGTCCTTGTTCTCCTTCCGCTCGAAGAACGCCAGCCCCTTGACGATCTGGAACGGCACGCGGGCCTTGGTGAACTCGATTTCCAGCGCGCGGGACAGGGCGTTGATCCGCAGAAAGACGGCGAAGTCGCGGTAGGATCGCTTCTTCTCCCGAACCAGTTTCTGGATCGTCTGAGCGATACCGGCCGCCTCGTGATGGCCCGTCTCGTAGGTGGTGATCGTGATCGGATCGCCGAGCGCGTTGTCGGTCACCAGGTCCTTCGGCTTGCGCTGCTTGTTGTGCGCGATCAGGCCGCTGGCCGCCTGGAGAATCTTCTTCGTGCTACGGTAGTTCGTGCTGAGGGTGAGGACCTTCGCCGACGGGAAGTCACGCTCGAAGTCGAGAATGTTGCGGATGTCGGAACCGCGCCACTTGTAGATCGAGTTGTGGACAACCAGGCCGTTCGCCACGAAGTTCCGAGTGTTCGGGACCGACAGATCGTATACCGGGCCGGCGTAGTCCTCCCAGGCGACGGCGAGGACCCGGCGTTCCTCGACCCGGCCATCAATGCAGACGGGGACGATCCGTCCGGGATTGATCGCGTCAGCCCGCAAGCCGTGGAATGCCTGGTCGCCGGTAAATCGCAGGCGTGGCCCGCGCGACACCGGTCGGCTCATCCGGGCTACGCCGACACCGAAGGGCGTGATGGCGTCCCGCTCAGCGGCCTGGTCCGCCCGGAAGGACGCTCCCCAGGCGATCGACGGCTCCGGCTCGGCCGTCTCCTCGCGGCCGAAACAGATATGGTTCGGCGTTGCCCAAAGCGTGATCCCCCCCTCGATCGTCAGGCGGACGACTCGGCCTCTGAAAGGGTTGACCATGACCTTGTCCACCGGCATCGACGCGGTCTTCCCCCAGCCGATCGCGGAGATGACCTCCTCGCCGTCTCGGATCGATTCGATCGGGCGGGGACCGGAAGGCGTATCGACGAGGGTCCCCGGTAACAAACACTGATCGGGGA
>CAYYJM010000029.1:11242-11792 GCA_964471755.1 uncultured Alcaligenaceae bacterium | reverse complement strand
GCCCTCGAGCGATGGCGAACTGGGCCTGGTTCGTGTCCTGGTACTCGTCGATGAGGACGTAGCGGAAGCGGGCGTCCAGCTCGGCACGCAGGGCCTGATCGTTCTTCAGGGCCAGGGCCGGCCAGTAGAGCAGGTCATCGAAGTCCAGGGCGCTGCTGGCCCGGAGACGGGCCTCGTAGGCCGGGTAGACCTTGGCCACCGTCTGACCGAAGTAATCGACCGCCTTCTCGCGGGCGTAGCGCTCCGGACTCAGGAGCTGGTTCTTCGCCTTGCTGATCGCCCCGGTGAGGGTGTCCGCGTTGAAGCGACCCTCGTCGATGCCGGCGTCCTCCATCGCCATCTTCATGACGCGGCCCCGGTCGCTCTGATCGTAGATGGTGTAGTTGCGATCGAGGTCGAGCCGATCGGCGTACTGCCGCAGCAGACGGGCACCGAGCGCGTGAAAGGTCGAGATCCAGACGCGCGAGCCGGGCAGCAGAGACTCGACGCGCTGCTTCATCTCGCCAGCGGCCTTGTTGGTGAAGGTGATCGCCAGGACCGACCCCGGATG
>CAYYJM010000029.1:222-11232 GCA_964471755.1 uncultured Alcaligenaceae bacterium | reverse complement strand
CAGCAGATAGGCGACACGTCGGGTGATGACGCGCGTCTTGCCGCTGCCCGCACCGGCGAGGATGAGCAGCGGCCCATCCATGTGCTTGACAGCCTCCGCCTGAGCGGAGGTCAGGTCGTTCAGCAGGTCGGCATCGGTCAGGGATGGCATGCACGACTCCTTCGTGAAGGCGGAGAACGAACGCTTGATTGTACCGCCTCGCGGAGGTTTTGCTAAGATCAGCAAGAGAGTGAGTCGCCGGTTGAACAGGAGAGCGTCGTGGACATCGTGGGCATCGGCACCGACATCGTCGAGTGTCTGCGCATCGGCCGGATGATCGAGCAGCACGGGGAACTGTTCCTGGCCCGCGTTTACACCGAACGCGAGATCCGCGAGTGCCAGGCAAAGAAGAAGTCCCTGGAACACTTCGCCGGCCGCTGGGCGGCCAAGGAAGCCGTCTTGAAGGCCCTCGGCACCGGCTGGCGACGCGGCCTGTCCTTCACCGACATCGAGGTTCAGTCCGAAGAGCTCGTGCAACTGCTCGGAGCCGCTCGCGACCTGGCCGAGCAGCTCCACGTCGTCACGGTGCATCTGTCCATCGCCCACTGTCGAGCCTATGCCACTGCCTACGCGGTGGCGCTGCGGCCCTGACGGCGCGACAGCCAGACCATGAAACGACGCCGGGCCGTGCGATCACTCACACGGCCCGGCGTCGTTTCGAGAATCGTCACGCGGACGTTCCCGCCGGTTGCGTAGTCTGCCGGGTGGAGGCCGCCGGAGCAATCTGGCCTTCGCCAAAGATCAGCAGCAGCGGCGACGCGACGTAGATCGAACTGTACGTCCCGATGAAGATGCCGATGACCATGATGAAGGCGAACAGGTGGACCCCCTCGCCGCCCAGGATGTAGAGCACGATCACGACCAGGAACGTCGTGAACGACGCCAGGATGGTTCGGCTCAGAGTCTGGTTGACGCTGGCGTTGATCATCTGCTCGGTCAGAGCCGGGTTCTTGCCGCGCACCTCGCGGATACGGTCGAAGACAATGATCGTGTCGTTGACCGAGTAACCGACCAGGGTGAGCAACGCCGCCACGGCCGCCAGGTCGATCTTGAAGTCATTCAAGAGCAAGAACTGGCCGAACCAGGTGTTGTAGACGTAGTGGCAGGCGGCGATGATTCCCAGGGCGAAGAACAGATCGTGGACCAGGCAGAGGACCGCAGCCAGGCCGAACGTCCAGCTGCCGAAGCGGAACCACAGGTACAGCAGGATCGCACCCCAGCTCGCGACGACGGCGTAGATGGCACGGAGTTGCGTCTCCTGTGCCAGCTGCGGATCGAAGTTCTCCAGACGTTCCGGCAGCGGAGTCTGCTCGAACGAATGCTTCATCTGCGCGATCGCCGTCGTCAGCAGACCGACCTGCTCCGGCTTGACCGTATCGACGAACTGGATCTCGACGAACTGGAAGTGGCCATCCTGTTCCTGGCCGAGACCGACCACCGAGTAGCCCTGAGCCAGGTTTCGCAGGGCCAGGATATCGGCGTCGAGCTTTTGCTTCTGTTCGTCCGTCGCGGCGGTGTCGGCAGCCTTCTCCTCGCGTTCCTCGATCATCTTCCGCAGCGTCTCGTTCAACTGGAAGACGACCTGAGCCCGCGACGCGAAGACCGGCTCGCCCGGCTTCTGCGGATCGACGAACGACAGGGCCACGGTCTTGATCGCCTCCTTGCTCGGCAGATACTCGACCTGGTCACTGATGCCGATCTTCTTGAGCTGGACCTTGCCCTCACCGGTGCCGATCGCCTCGTTGATCTTGCGGGTCACGTCCCGCACGTCTGTCTCGGTCGTGCGAACCGTGAACAGACGACTCGCCCGGCCTTCCGTGTAGCCCGGAGCGCTGATGAACATCTGCTCGATGGAGATGTCGGGCAGGTCCGCCTTCTGCAAGGCCGTCTCCAACTCGCTGATGGTGACCGGCTCCACCAGTTCGCCCGTGTAGGCCGTCCCCTTGACGAAGTCGATGTTCAGCATGCCGTGATCGAGTCGGGCCATGAAGAGCGCCCCACCGGCGATCGTCAGCCCGACCGTGATCGACAGGACCACCCAGCGGATCGACATGAAATTGATCTTGAAGCCGCTGAACGGATCGAACGGCATGAGCAGGCGCTTGATCCAGCCGCTTTCGACGCCGAGATCGAAGATCAGGCGAGTGATGTACAGCGAGGTGAACAGGCTGATGATCAGGCCGACGGCGAGACTGATGCCGAAGCCCTTCAACTGATCGTTGCCGACGATGTACAGGACGATCGCCGTGAAGATACTCGTCAGGTGGGTGTCGATGATGGCCGGCAGAGCGTGATCGTAGCCATTGGCGATCGACCGCTTGAGGTCCATGCCGCGCTTGCGTTCCTCACGGATGCGCTCGTAGATGAGGACGTTCGCATCGACGGCCATACCGAGGGTGAGAACCAGGCCAGCCAGACCTGGCAGGGTGAACGCCGCGTCGATCATGACCATGAACGCCACGGTCAGGAGCAGGTTGGCGAACAGAGCAATGCACGCGACAAAGCCCGAGAAGAAGTACCAGATGCACATGAACCCGAGCACCGCGAGGAAGGCCCCGATGATCGAGTAGAAGCCCATCGTAATGGTGTCGGCACCCAGCGTCGGACCCATCGAGCTTTCGCTGACCGGCTCACGCTTGAGCGTGCCGGGCAGGGCACCGGAGCGCAGCACCTGCACGGTGCGATCGACTTTCTCGGTGGTGAAGTTGCCGGTGATCCGGCCCGATCCGCGGATGGCGCTCTGGATGGTCGCGGTGGACTCGACGAAGCCGTCCAGGACGATGGCCATCGCCTGGTTCTTGTTCGCTCGCGTCAGTTCGTAGAACAGCTCTGTGCCCGGCGGCTTCATGTTGAAGTGAATCTCGCCGTTCTCCGGACGAACCGAAGCGAGATATTCACCCGTGATCTTCTGATCCGGCGATTCCGGATCACGCATCAGCATGAAGTACTCGACCTGCTTTTCGCGGTCCTTCTCGGGCAGACGGGTGTTCCTGACTTCCCGGCTGTAGAGGAGCAAGCTCCGGGACTGCTCGTAGGGCAGGTCGCTGGCGATGCCCGCATCGCGATCTGCCTTCACCCGCCAGAACATGCGATAGGGACTGTCGCTGCCGGGGAGCGTCGCACCGGGGAAATCCTCCGGCTTGGCGTCCATCCACAGGGTGCCGTCCGGATGGCGTGGGTTGGCCAGCCCGTATTGATGGCGGAAGTCGGAACTCAGCTCCACCCAGCTGTAGCTGAACTGTCCCAGAGGAGTGTCGAACTTGACGTTGCCACGGCCGTCGCCCTGCGTGGTCGGTGGCGGTGGCGGCTTGCCGAACAGGGCCGCCTCTTCCAGATCCTTGCGAATGGCCGGGTTGTCCTTGGCCGCCGCGATGTAGCGCTTCGCCGCGGCGATGGCGTCGGCATCGTTCGTCATGTTGGCCGGGATGCGGAATTCGAGGCTGCCCACCTGGGTGACCAGTTCCTTGAACTCCTGCACCTTCTCCGTCGTCAGCGAACCGCGCGAACGCCGGGCCGATGGGTCATCGGGCCGAACCAGTTCCGTGATTTCGTTCAGTGGCACCTTCGGATGCAGAGTGGCGACCTCGGCAATCAGTTCGCCCGTCTTCCCGCGACCCACCTCGTAGCCCTTCGGCTTGTATTTCTCGGTGGCACTGGCCAGCAGGGCATCCCAGACCTTGGCCTTCTCATCCGCCCTGGCGTCTCGGTACTTCTTCATCCCGGCTTCGACGAACTCGCGGATTTCCTGGATCGACCTGTCCGGGTACTGGCTGTGAATCTCGGCCAGCAGTTCCGTCTCATGCCCGGCCGGCACCTCGTACTTGTCGGCGGGATACTTCTCCTGGACCAGTTCCAGGACCTTTTGCCAGGCCGCTTCCTCCGCCTGAACCTGGTAGGCTCCGCCGGTCGGCAGAATGATCTCGAAGCGGGTGTTGCCCGCGACCCGGACGGTGATGTTGTAAAGGTCGTTGGGATCGATACGTGATTTGAGACGACGGGCCAGTTCTTCCGGCTTCCAGTCCACCGGAAGTTTGCCCTCGGGGAACTTCGACACATCCACTTCGTAGATGAGGATGGTTCCACCGACGAGATCGACGCCGAGGCGGAAGCCGCCCTTACCGGCGTAGTAGCTTTGGAATGCGTTGACCACCACGATCGTGCCCAGGATCAAGGGCAACAGACAGATCGTGATCCTCCAGGCAAACTTTTTCATAGCGTACTCGATTATCGGATCCCAGCTACCATGCCGACACGCGTCCACGCGTGGGGTTTGTCCTGGGGCGGTTTAGCTCTTCTTCTCCGTCGTGCTGATCGGACCCTTGCTCGCCTGCTGCGCCGCTTCCTCGTTCGTGAAGTTGCGGTAGATGGCGTCCTTCATCATCTTCAGTTTGACGCCATTGCCCACATCGATAACGACCTCGTCTTCCTTGTCCGCCACGGACACGATCGTTCCGTAGATGCCGGCCTTGGTGACGACCCGGTCCCCCTTCTTCAGGGCGGACAGGAGCGATTGCCGTTCCCGTTCCTGACGCCGTTGTGGCAGCCAGAACAGGAAGAGGAAGATGAGGACGATGCCCAGTGGCAGCAGGAGCATCGACCAGCCTTCGCCGGGCCGCTGTCCCATTTTCTGGCCGGGCGCAGGGGCGTCCTTCGGCGGCTCGGTTGTTGCCTGGGTGTTTTCTTCCTGGAACCAGGCCGGCAACGGGTACATGGTACGTCCTCGCGGCCGGGTTGCCGACAGGCCGGCCCACCGGCCGTCGTTCCCCGAAGCGCTTATGTTAGGTGGTCGTCTCCGTGCGGGCAAGGTAGCCTGCCTGCAGTTCCGCCAACGTTCCCATTTCGATCGCCGACCGGATGCGGGCCATCAGCCGCAGATAGTAGGCGACGTTGTGCAGCGACAGCAGAATCGGCCCGAGCATCTCCTCGGCGGCGAACAGGTGATGCAGGTACGCCCGGCTGAAATGCCGGCACGTGTAGCACCGACAATCGGACTCCAGCGGATCCGGATCTCGCCGATGTCGCGCATTTCGCATCTTGACCGGCCCATCGTCGGTGAACGCCAGGGCGTTCCGGCCACTCCGCGTCGGCATGACGCAATCGAACAGATCGACCCCACAGCGGACAGCCGCGAGGAGATCCTTCGGCGTGCCGACTCCCATCAGGTAGCGTGGCTTGCGTTCCGGCAGCAGTGGCGCGACCGGTTCCAGCGTGCGGATCATCTGCTCGTGCGATTCTCCGACGGAGAAGCCGCCCAGGGCGTAGCCGGGGAAGTCCATCGCCACGAGGGCCTCGGCACAGCTTCCGCGCAGGTCCAGATCGAGCGCCCCCTGCACGATGGCGAACTGCACCTGATCGACACGGCGATGGGCAGCCTGGCAGCGTTCCGCCCACAGCAGCGTTCGCCGCACCGCGTTGGCGACCTGCTCGCGCGGAGCGTCGGCCGGCGGACATTCGTCCAGCACCATCGCGATGTCCGAGCCGAGGTTCTCCTGGATCGCGACGGCCCGTTCCGGCGTCAATTCGAGCATCGCGCCATCGACCGGCGAGCGGAACACGACCGACTGATCGGTGATCTTGCGGTGTTCGGTCAGGCTGAAGACCTGGAAGCCGCCGCTGTCGGTGAGGATCGGGCCGTCCCAGTGCATGAAACGATGCAGTCCGCCCAACTCGGCGATGAGGCCATCGCCGGGCCGCAGGGCCAGGTGGTAGGTGTTGCCGAGAAGGATCTGCGTTCCGCACCCGGCGACCTGTTCCGGGGTGAGCCCCTTGACGGTCGCCTGGGTGCCGACGGGCATGAACATCGGCGTCTCGACGACGCCATGCGGCGTGGTCATCCGCCCGCGTCGCGCGGCTCCGTCGCTGGCGAGAACATCGAACGTGATGGTCATGGTGAGTCCGATGGCGAGCCGGGAGCGTCAGCGACCGGAGTGAACGCTTCTGCGATAGAAACGTTTACTCCGGTCGCTGACGCTCGAGTTCGCCGAAAACCGGCGGGCTAACGCCGCGCCGCTCGCCTGGGTCAATCGCCGCGCAGGTTCAGCCCTAATGGCGTCAGCTTCTCGCGGACTTCCGCCAGCGAGGTCTGACCGAAGTTCTTCGCCTCCAGCAACTCGTCCGCCGTCCGCTGACAGAGTTCGCCCAGGGTGTTGATCCCCAGTCGGATCATGCACTTGCGGGCCCGCACCGACAGATTCAGGTCCGCGACCGGCTTGCCCAGCAGGGCGGCCTGCTCCTCGTTCTGCGGCTGCAACGTCGGCCGGAAGGGCCGATCGCCACCGCCACCGCCGCCACCCTGACCGTCTTCCAGAGACTGACCCAGATGCAGCCCCTTGGCGGTCAGCATCTCCTTGATCTCGGTCAGGGACGTTTCGCCGAAATTCTTGCTCGACAGCAACTGCTGCTCGGTGACGCGCGTCAAATCACCGAGCGTCTTGATGTTCATCTTCTTGAGGCAGTTCCGACTGCGAACGGACAGCTCGAAGTCGGTGACCGGGATCTCCAGCACCTGGGAGAACCGGCTCATCGCGTGTTCGTCCTCGGGGCTGTAGTGCATGGTAAGCGACGCCTCGGTGTCCTTGCAGAACAGCCGGGCCTGCTCGTCACGCGGATCGAAGGACAGCACCCGCTTGAAGCACTCGGAGGCCCGGTCGTAGCGCTCGTGGTCCTCGTACAGGATGCCGAGATTCTGCAACGTCCCGACGTGGACCGGCGGATACTTCAGGCACGTCTCGTAATACTTGATCGCCTCGTCGTCGTTGCCGGCGAGGTCGTTGGCATGACCGAGCTGGAACAGGGCTCCGGTATGGCCCGGATCAAGCTTGACGGCCTGCTCGAAGGCCTCGATCGCCTTGCCGCGTTCGCCCTCGGCCAGGAAACAACTGCCGACCTGGAAGTGGTACTCCGCATTGTGACTGGCCTGGTCCTTCTGCTTGTCCAGGATGACGCGGGCCGCGGCGATGTCACCGTTCAGCCGATGGATGTTGGCCTTCTGAAGCTGAACCTGGCTGGCGTTGTACCCGAGCTTCTCGGCCTTGTCGAAGGCCTTGAAGGCCTCGTCCAGCCGGTTCTGACTGACGCGAGCCCGGCCGAGGTAAAAATTGGCCAGCGGCCCCTCCGCCTGGGCCAGATGCTCGGCGGCAAGGGAGGTGTAGCCGAGGAAGAACAGAGCGATGCCGAGCTTCAGGTGCCAGCGCTTGGCACCGGCTCCAGTCGTGGCATCGAGCTTCTTCTTCAGCAGTTCCGTGACCTCACGCAGCGACCGATACTGCTGAGGCCCCTGGGAGAGGGCGTCGCGCAGGCGCTGGACGGTGCCGGCGTCGCAATCCTCTTTCTCGACCAGAAGGGCTCGCAGATCGGTCATCATCGGTTCGACCATGAGTGTCGCTCTCCGGAAACGGAACTTCCCCGAGGCGGGGAGGGAACGATTTAGTATAACAACTGGCATGAAACCTGCAAGTTGAGCTGCGACGGGAGGGCTCTCGTGAGCCGGTCACGCGACGATAAACCACTGCCCGCCTGCTACGGCCTCGTCCAGCCCGGCCTGGAGGAGATCGCCGGCGAGGAGATCGAACGAACCGTCAAGGGCGAGGTCAAGAAGACCGCCCGGGGTGTCGTCGTCTTCCGCGTCGCCCACCTGACGCCGGATCTCTTCGACCTGCGCACCGTCGAGGACGTTTTTCTCCTGGGCTGGGGCAGCGATCAACTCACCTACCGTGCCGAGGATCTCGACAAGATCCGTCGCTGGACCGCGAAGGAGGCCGACTGGGACTACCTCTTTCGCCTGCACCACCAGCTCCGGCCGCTCACGCGCGGCAAGCCGACCTACCGCCTCGTCACGCAGATGCACGGCGAACATGGCTACCACCGCAAGGACGCCGCACGCGTCTTCAACGAGGCCCTGGCCAAAAAACTCCCCCACGGCTGGCGATCGGCCGAGGAGAACGCCTACCTCGAGGTCTGGCTCACCATCCAGGGCAAGGTCGGCTTCTCCGGTGTCCGCCTGTCCGATCGCGAGATGCGCCATCGCAGCTACAAGATCGAACACCGGCCGGCATCGCTTCGACCGACCGTCGCCGCGGCCATGGTGCGCCTGGCCGAGATCAAGCCGAAGCACCGCGTCCTCGATCCGATGTGCGGTGCGGGCACCCTCCTGGCCGAACACTGGCTGGCGATGGAGGGCATCCGTGCCGACAAGCCGCCCGCTCTCGGTGGCGACCTGGAACATGGAGCCGTCTACGCCGCCGCCGCCAATCTGCGCCGCATCGGCACGACGTTCCTCAATCGCTGGGACGCCCGTCGCCTGCCGCTCGCGCCGGCCAGCATCGACCGCATTCTGTGCAATCCGCCGTTCGGCAAGCAACTCGGCGATCCGGCCACGCTCGGTGCCCTGTATCGGCGGATGCTGGTCGAGTTCGACCGCGTTCTGGCTCCGGGCGGCAAGGCCATCCTGCTGGTCAGTGAACAGGATCTGCTCTCCGAGGCGGCCGCACCACTGGCTCACTGGCGTCGAGTTCGGATCGTCCGCGTTCGCATCCTGGGACAATCCGCGCTGATCAGCGTCTGGCGGAAGGCCGACGCTTGAGCTAGGATGCCAGAAGACTCCCGTCATCTCCTGCGCAGGGGCTCCGAGCATGGCGCTGACCAAGCTGATCTGTCCACACTGCAAGCTCTCGATGAAACCCCCGAAGCCCGTTCCCGAGGGGACGAAGCTGCGGTGTCCGAAGTGCAAGCAGGGCTTCGCCGCCGGTCAGGCTCCGGCCGATGACGACCTGCGGATTCCGGTCGATGATGACGATGCGCCGAAGAAGAAGGGCGAGCAGAAGGGCATCGTCGAGGACCTGGACCGGCCCGCCGCCCGGAACCAGGGAGCGGCCGACGCCATCGACGTACTCGATCTCCTGGATGACACCACGCCGTCGGTGAAGAAGAAGGGCAAGGAGCCGCCGCGCAAGGGCGTGCCGGAAAAGAAGGCCGAGCAGAAGCCGGAACCGAAACCGGTCCTGGCCGACGACGACGAAGGCAACGACGCGGCGGGAACCTACGGCCTGGCTGCCGGCGAGGAGGACGAGGCGGAAGAAGAAGCTCCACGCGGCAAGAAGGGGGGCAAGGAGAAGGAGAAGAAAAAGAAGAAGGAGATGAGCTTTGAACCGGACATGGCCCCGAAAGATCCACGCGGGCCGGCTCAGGAGCAGGTGATCGTCTGCACCAACTACATGCTCCTCAGCGCCATCGTCGGCTTCTTCGGCTACCTGGCCCTGATCGTGGTCATCATGATCCCGGCCGTCACGCCGATCACGACGTACGACGAGAACAAGGCCGCCGCCGGCCAGAAGGGCCCCGGAGCGGCGCAACCCCCGGCCGAGGGGGCCGATAAGAAGAAGGAGGCGGAGAAGCCGTCCATCTTCACCGTCTTCGAGATCGACATGGCCAAGTTCCGCAGCTACGGCATCGGCACCTTCCTGCTCATCCTGTTACCCCTGGTCCTGGGCATGGTCTACAGCAGCTTCATCGCCTTCGGGTCAGTCCAGGCTCAGAGCATGGAGTCGCGCGCCTGGGGCATCGCGGGCGGCGTCATGACCATCCTCTCCTATCAGATGGGCGGCGCGATCCTCCTGGTTTGCTGGGCCTTCGAGATCCTCTTTGTCGGCATCCTCGGTTCGGACACCGAATCGCTCCGCATGATTCAGTACGCCGTGATTGGCGGCTTCATCGCCGCCGAGATCGCCGCCGGTACCTGGGTCGTGAAGACCCTCCTGAAGGAGGACGTGAAGGAAGGCTTCGAGTACAAGCCGGAGTGAGAACAGAACGATGAACGATGAACGATGAACGATGAACGATGAACGATGAACGCGGACAGGGGCGGGTCAGAACGGTTGCTGGAAGCCGAACCAGACCTGCACTCCCGTGGACGCGTTCATCGCCTTGGCGACATCCAGGCGCAGAGTGGTTCGCTCGACGAAGGAGAACCACGACACGTCGAAGCGCATGCCGCCGCCCAGACTGTGGGCGACCGTGCCGATCGGTGCCCCTCGGATGTAGGCGGCACCCACGTCGTAGAACATGGCCGCCTGCACGTTGCGCAGACCGACCGCGTGGTCGCCGACGTCCCAGGCCAGGCCGCTCGCCACCGGCACCCGCCATTCGACACTTCCCACCCAGACGGCTGATCCCTGCCGCTCGGATAGATCGAAGCCGCGAAGCATCGTGCTGCCACCCAGGGAAAAGAACTGACCCCGAGTCGGAAACGCCACGCCGCCCGCGATGCGCATCGCCACGCGGGTCTGAGACAGCCAGGATAGCAGACCTTCCGTCACGCCATTGGCCAGGTAGGAGAAATCGGGCAGCGCATGCACTCCGGCCAGCGTCCCGCTCATCTTGTGGATGCCTTGTAACCGCTCCAGGTCGGCCACGCCGCCCTCGTAGGTCGCATCGATGTAGAGGCCGAACTCGGGGTTCCAGTACGGCGTGAGGAAGTTGAGCCGGTAGTGCAGTCCCCCCGTCGCGGTGTACCGGTAGCGTTCGCCCGGCCAGAGTTCCGTAAGCTTCAGATGCGGCTTCTCGCCCGTTTGTCGGGCCATCGGCAGGAAGTTGTCCTCGTACGACGCGAACGCCTCCAGGTAGTGCATCGGCGGCAGATACATGGCACTGCCGTAGTGGAAGATGTGTCGGCCGAAGATCGCTCCGCGCGTGGCGTGGTCGTCGCCGTCGTACCAGGTGTCGATGCGGCGCTCGGCATTGAACCCCAGCTGGAAATGCGAGTACGGCCAGTGATCGATCAGGCCGTCGATGCCGTAGACCGTATCGCGGTAATCCTGGCGGATGGCGGCGTAGGCTCCGCCGTAGAACTGCGCCGTCCGCACCGCACCGAGGCGGACTCCCGCCATCGTCGAGCGCGTGTACCACGGATCGCTGTACAGGGCTCCGAAGATCCACGGCCCGAAGATGAGGTTCCAGCGGTCGTACGCCGCCGTC
>CAYYJM010000029.1:0-212 GCA_964471755.1 uncultured Alcaligenaceae bacterium | reverse complement strand
GAACGTGTAGAGAGGGGTGAATCGCCAGCGAACCTCCGTCTTCCAGCGGTTGTTCGATGGATCGGCATCGACCAGGACCAGATCGGGATCGACCATGACCTGCGCCGGCGTGTCGTCGAGGAGGACGACGACACGGTAGCGATTTTCGCCGAGCGACTCGAACGTGCCCTCGACGTCATCTATGGCCCGGCCCATCTTCGCTACTACTCGCC
>CAYYJM010000028.1:0-36497 GCA_964471755.1 uncultured Alcaligenaceae bacterium | reverse complement strand
GCAGCCGTTTCATCTCCCCTTAAGTTACAGGCATTGGGCGTCAGCCCGCCGGTTCTTTCGCCACATCACCGGCGGGCTGAGGCCGCGCCGCTCGCCGGCACCTACTGGAAAACTACCCTTCCAGATCCCTATCGCGCAGGTCGGTCACGAACATGTGTCCCGGCTTGTGAGTCAGCAAGAGCGGCGGCCGGGCAGCTCGGGCCACCGCCTGGGGCGTCACACCACACGCCCAGAAGACCGGGATCTCGCCTGAGGCGATCGGGACCATCTCGCCGTAGTCGGGACACGCCAGGTCCGAAATGCCGATGACCGACGGATCGCCAAGATGGATCGGGGCACCGTGAGCCCGCGGATATCTCGCACAGATGATGCTCGCCTGCACCGCCTGGGCAGGCGTCATCGGCCGCATCGAGACGACCATCGGGCCATGAAACACACCGGCCGGCCGACAGGCAATGTTCGTCCGATACATCGGGACGTTTCGGCCCACCTCGACGTGGCGAACGGGTACGCCAGCCTCCTGCAAGGCCGTCTCGAACGTGAAGGAACAGCCGATCAGGAAACTCACCAGATCATCACGCCAGTGAAAATGCAGCGTCTCGGGCTCGGCAACCGGTTCGCCGTGATGCCAGACGACGTAGCCGGGCAGGTCCGTCCGCAGATCGGCACCCGGAGCGACGGCCGTCGGCTCGGGGGAGCCGGGTTCGGTCACGTCCAGGAGCGGACACGGACGCGGATTGCGCTGGCAGAACAGAAGAAAATCGTACGCCAGGTCACGCGGCACGCAGACCAGGTTGGCCTGGACGTGACCTGGAGCCAGGCCGCTCGTCGGACGACGGAGCTGGCCCGTGCGGGCCAGGTGCCGAACAGACTCGCCACTACCTGGCGCAACCGTCATGGTTTCTTCTCCGGCTCCTCGCCGCTCTGCAACAGCTCCCGATAAAGCAGAGCCATCGGCTGACCCAGGAAACCGATGTCGGCCCGCTGTGCCTTTTCCAGCGCCTGATCCACGGCCGCACGGGCGGCCGAGGTGTCGCCACGCTCCAGAAACAGGCCGGCACGCAGGGTCCGGACGATGGACGCCAGAGCGGGAACTTCCCGCGTCGCCAGGGCGAGTTGCTGGCCGCGAAGCGATGCCTGAACCGCGAACAATCGCAGGATCACTCGCGGCTGCAGGGGCAGCTGAATGGCCCGGGAGAAGGCCAGCAGCGATTCGCTCAGGAACTGCAACGCCTTGTCGCGTGCTTGCTGGGCCGTCCGGTCCTGCTCGATTCCCTGGAGCATGGCCGCGAGCGCGGCGTCGGCGTCCTCGTAGTCGCCGGCACTGGCTCCCAGACAGACACGATACCAGTCGAAGGCGGGCAGGCCAAAGACCGGATGCAGGCCAAAGTAGCGGCGAGCGTCATCGTGCAGAGAGGCGCGAACCTGGGTCAGGTCGCCATGCTCGAGGAGGGCTTCGATGAGCAGACTCGCGCCGGGCGTCTGACCTTGCAGGTTTTGCAGGAGTTCTTCCGGAGGCAGGTTCCGCAGGATCTCCAGGGCCTTCTCGACCAGGCCATAGGTTCGGCCGTCCGAGCTGGTGAACCGAGAGGCGGCGGCGGCCTTCTCCAGGGCCTTGCTGCCGGCCGTCTGCACGGTGAACTGGCTGGTCAGCGTTTCGACTTCCTTCTGGACCACCAGGATATGTTCATCCGCGGCCTTCCAGCGCTGCTGGGCCTTCTCCACCGGTTCGCCCGGACGTGGACCAGCGGCGACGTTACAGCGCACCGCCTCGCGGTAGTGCTTCAGGAACAGATCGACGATGCCGAACTCGCTGTAGGTCTGGGCCAGCAGCTGGTGCGCCTCTTCGAGATCCGGATCGAGCCGGACGGCGGCCTGGGCGGCGGCGATGGTCTGGTAGTGTCGCAGCCGCTGGAGATGCGGGAAGTTCTGGCTGCGCGTCCCCTCACGCGTCTCGTGCGCCAGGGAGAAATAGGCCCGGGCCAGGCGATAGTGGGCGTGAGCATCCAGCGGGTTGGCCAGCAACGAACGTCGGGCTGCTCCCAGGGTCAGATACGCCACGGAGGCCCCGCCCTGGTCCTGGTCCGGGAGGTAGTTCTGCCCGTATCCCCGGAGGACCTGATCCCTCAGCAAGGCCAAGACAGCCCGGCCCTGGATGGGTAGATCGGGCAGCGACAGACCGAAGCAGATCGTGCCGGCGATGGCGCGCTGGAAGCCGCCCCGGTTCCGGAGGCCCAGAGCCAACTTGCTGGCTTCGTACACCAGGCCATACTGGGCCGCCTCCTCGGCGTCGGCATTCCGCAGCGGCAGCGGGTTCCACAGGGTGGTGATCCAGGCTCGCGGCTCCGCCTCCTCGGTCGGCCCGGTGGCTGGCGCGGTCTGGGCATTTGGTCCAAAGGCACGCACCGGAAAACGCTGTGTCTGCGCGTCGAAGAACCCGGCCTGGTCGGGCTGGCTCGGGTCGCAGAATCCGAACAGGCTGGTCGCACCGCGCAGGTGCAGGTTCGGCCATTCTCCCGCCTGGCCGGACAGTTCCCCTGACACGGCGGTCAACTCGTACAGGGCCAGGGCCACCGGGACGTGCCGGGGCAGGGCCTTCTCATCGTCCGCGGTGAGGCCGAGTCGGCCGGTCAACCGCAACGCGGCCATCAGATCGTCCTGGTGGAAGGCGATGAAGCGGATGCCGCGATCACGCACGATGTCGTAGGGATCGCCCTGCGGCCGGGCCGACGTCATCAGGCGAGCGATGCGCTGAAACGGTGCCAGCAGGATGGCCCGGTAGTCGGCGGCGGCCTGGGGCGAAAGGGCCAGCCGCTGGTCGATGTACGTCCGCTGGCCCGGAGCGAACCAGGCGATGTAGTGAGCGGCCGCCGGGCTGGTGTTGAACCAGGTCGGCACGTCGGTGCCGGTCTTATCGCGATACCACTCGGCCAGCTCGGTTGTCCGCTCGGCCATCGATTTCAGGCCGGGATCGACCTCCAGGGTGAACCCCAGTCGCGATTGCGTCCAGGGCCAGGGCCCCAGCCAGCCGGCGAAGGTGGCGATGCCAACCAGAACCAGAGCCAGGCCGGTCAGGAGAACGCCGCCGGTGGCGTCCGGCTTCTTCGCCAGCGGATCGGCAGCCGCCCGGGCGGCCTGCTGGACGAGCAGTTCTTGCACGTTGCGTGCCAGCCAGGGCGCGGCGGCGACGGCGAAGAACGGGATGGCGGCAACGCGACACAGACTCAGGGCACCCAGACCCAGGACGACGAAGAGGCCGCCCCGGGAGAGCCGGCGGCCCAGCAGCGGAAAGGAAGCGACGGCGAGCAGCAGTAGAACGAAGTAGCCCTGCCCGGCCAGGCTCCAGCCAGACGTGGCCTGGAAGTAATCGCTGGAAAGGGGCGAGGCGGACAGAGCGCGATAGCCGGGCAGATCGCCGACGGCGGCAAGGCAGCCATTGAGGCCCAGCTCCGGCGGCAGACTCCAGCTGAGGGCGAACAGACCGGGATTGAGAAACGAGGCGATCAGGCTGGCAAAGAAGATGCCGCTGATCGGAGCCTTGACCGACGGTGACGGCGAACCGTCAGCCGGGGCCGGCTGGAAATACTCGTCGAGGACGAGACCGCCGAAGTACAGACCGATGACCAGAGGCCCGAGGAAGAACCAGTTATCCAGGTTGCCCCAGAAGACGCAGATCAGGGGCAGGGTCCAGATGGGGGGGACTTTCTCAGCCCGGGTGTGGTATTGTGAGAGGAAGTACACGGTCGTGCCAAGCAGGACGATCGAGGCCAGCCGCGACTGGACCAGCAGAAACGGGCTCAGGACGATCAGGCCGAGGAGCAGGCAGAGGACCGCCGGGGCGGCCTGCGTGCCAGGGACCAGGGCCACCCGCCGCTGCTGCTCAACCACCAGGACGGTGAGCAGCCCCTTGACGAGCAGGATGAGGATCACCCCACCCAGGCTGAACAGCAGGTAGAGCAGTGCATCGAACAGGACGCTGTGATGCGCCCAGACGACCGGCTCGCCGGGAGCGGTCAACGGGTCGGTCCCGAGGGGGAGTTGCCCCGAGAAGAGATCTCGACCCAGAGCGAGATGCTGGAGAAAATCGCTGTTACGGATCGGCGTCCAGGCCGTCGCAAAGGCGAGGAGCAGCAGCAAGCCGACGAGGACCGGCCCGGCCGGATCGCCAACCTTTCCCGGCGGTGGTGGAACCGTCGGCGTGCTGGCCTCATCCAAGGAGGAGGATTGCGAAGGACTGGGCGACAAGTTCGTGGATTCCGACGCCATGACGGCTCCCGCGAGGATCGACGGGTGTTCAACGACAGCGCAGTTCACGCTAGAACTTACGCCCGCCGAGGTCAAGCAGTTCGGCCGACGTACGCCCCAGGTATAATGAATGGGTTTTGGTCGTGGATCGTCCAGGGGAGTAGCTCCCCATCGTGCCTGTCTTGAGGCGCGTCTGTCGATCCGCCAGCCGAGGAGAAAACGATGCCGACACGATGGACACTCCCAGCAATCGCCGGTCTCGGCCTGCTGCTGGTCCTGGGGTGCTACCCCGAGAGTACGACCGCTCTTCTCCCCGCCGAAGCGGCCGCGCCGCAGGGTGCCTCTCAGGGCGAGCCGCAACCGCGTCGGATGGTCCGCGCGCCGGAGTTGGACGGCGGAGTCGCCTGGCTCAATACCGCCGGCCCGATCCATCTGAAAGACCTTCGCGGCAAGATCGTCGTCCTCGACTTCTGGACATTCTGCTGCATCAACTGCATCCACACGTTGCCGGACCTGAAGAAGCTGGAACAGAAGTACCCCAACGAGCTGGTGGTGATCGGCGTCCACTCCGCCAAGTTCACTCAGGAACGCGACACCGACGCCATTCGCAAGGCGATCCTGCGTTATGAGATCAGCCATCCGGTGGTCAACGATGCCAAACACGTTCTCTGGGATCGCTACGCCGTCGAGTCCTGGCCGTCGCTCTTTCTGATCGATCCCGAGGGGTTCGTGGTCGGGCGCGGGTCGGGCGAGGGGCTCTACGAGCCGCTCGACGGGGCGATTCAGAAGCTGATCAAGATCCACAAGGAGAAGAAAACGCTCAACGAGAAGCCGATGAAGTTCGAACTGGCCCGCTACAGCGAGACGGGCGAGAGTCCGCTGTTCTTCCCGGGCAAGGTGTTGGCCGACGAGGCAAGCAAGCGCCTGTTCATCGCCGACAGCACGCACCATCGGATCGTCATCACCGATCTGGACGGGAAGAAGATCGACATCGCCGGCACGGGCACGCCCGGGCTCAAGGACGGCAGCTTCGCCGAGGCTCAGTTCGACGACCCGCAGGGGCTGTCACTGGACGGCGAAACGCTCTATGTGGCCGACCGAAAGAACCACAGCATCCGGGCGCTCGATCTGAAGAACAAGACAGTCCGACGGATCGCCGGCACGGGCGAGCAGGGTCGCAATCGTGAGGGCGGCGGCAAGGGCCCGGAGACGGCGTTGAACAGTCCGTGGGATCTGCTGGTGAACAAGGGCGAGCTGTACATTGCGATGGCCGGCAGCCATCAGATCTGGATCATGGATCTGAAGAGCGGCGAGATCCAGCCGTGGGCCGGTCTCGGCGGCGAGAACATCCGCGATGGCGAGCGGCGCGAGGCGCTGTTCTCCCAGCCGAGCGGCCTGGCAACCGATGGTCGGAGCCTGTTCGTGGCTGATAGCGAGGTGAGTGCCATCCGGTCGATCGGCCTGAATCCCGGCGGCGAAGTCAAGACCCTGGTCGGCCGCGGTCTGTTCGTCTTCGGCGACGTGGACGGCAAGGGAGATCGGGTCCGGTTGCAGCACGCCGTGGGCGTGACCGCTCACGATGGTGTTCTCTACATTGCGGATACGTACAACAACAAGATCAAGGTCCTCGATCCGAAAACGCTTGGCTGCGCAACCTGGCTGGGTGGCAACGAGCCCGGCTGGCTGACGTCGTCCGTCTTCCACGAGCCGACGGGCCTGAGCATTGCCGGCGGCAAGATGTATGTCGCCGACACGAACGCGCACCGGATTCGGGTGGTCGATCTGAAGACCAAGGCCGTCTCGACGCTGAAACTCCAGGGTGTCGAGGCCCCGAAACAGCCCGAGTCGCCGAAGTAGGCGGACACGCCGAAGGCGTGATCGATCGGTAATCGTCCAGACCGCCCGGGTGCGTCGTTCGGCCCGGGTGGTTTACTGTTCCCGTTCTGTCTGACCCGTCGAGGATGCCATGCGGACTCAGGTAAATCGGATCGCACTGACGCTCGCTCTGCTGGGCCTCATCACGCCGGCGAGCGTCCGCGCGGACCCGGTCAAGGCCGAGGCCAGGACGATCGACGGTAAGGTTCTACTGACGTTCACCGCAGAGGTCCGTCCGACCGATCCGTTTCACGACGCCAACGCCGTCGGCGCATCCGCCGCTTCGATCAAGGGATTCCAGCGTGGGGACACCTTCTATGTCGTGATTCGCGGCACGCTGACACCGGGATATCACACCTACCCGCTAACACGGCGATCGGAAGACCAGCTCGAGCCGGCACTCAGCACGCTGAAGTATCCGAACAATCCGGGCCTGGTGCCGTTGTTTCCGGTCGAGGAGAGCGAAGCGAAGTTTGTCGATACGAAGATCCAGGGGATCTGGTTGGAGTTTGACCAGTCGTTCACCTGGACGCAGGAGGTGTTCATTCAGCCGGACGCGAAGCCCGGGACGACGGCGTTCAACGTGACGGCCCGAACGCAGATCTGCGACGACAAGGGTTGCACCTGGCTGGACACGCCGATCAGCGTGCCAGTGACGATTCTCGATGAACCGGCAATGGTGCCGTCGCCGGCCGTGCAGAAACGGCTGGAGATGAAAACGCCACCTGCGCCGGCGGTTCTGCCCGTGCCGGCCACGCCCGTGCCGGCCGCTCCCGACGGAAGCGAACCGACTCCTTCCGAGTTGGGCCAGGCCGGTTTTGACACGAGCGGTCTGGTGTCGTTCGTCCTCCAGGGGATGTTCTGGGGCCTGGTGTCGCTCATCACGCCCTGCGTCTTTCCGATGATTCCGATCACGGTGAGCTTCTTCCTGAAGCAGTCCGAATCGAACAAACACAGCGCCCTGAAGCTGGCGACGGTCTACACGCTGACGGTCGTGATCGTCCTGACGATCGCGGCGGTGGCTCTGCTGTCCGTCTTCCGCTGGCTCAGTGTTCACTGGGTGATGAACGCTTTCATCGGCGGCCTGTTCATCTTCTTCGCTCTGAGCCTGTTCGGCATGTATGACATCGAGGTGCCATCGATCCTGGTAGCCGTCGCGGCGGCTCTGGGGGTTAGCCTCGTGTACCGTCTGGCCACGCAGGACTGGGGGGCTCCCTGGTCGGAGCGGGGACCGGCCCTGCTGCTCAACGTTGGACTGGCCATCGGAGCCGTCGCGTTGGCGTGGCTGTATCGCTCGGGCTACCTGAGCCAACTGGCCGACGTGACGTCTTCCCGCGAAAGCCAGGGCGGCATCGTCGGCACGATCTTCATGGCGTTGACGTTCACGATCATCAGCTTCGCCTGCGTCGCCCCGTTCCTGGGCGGCTTCGGCGGAACGGCGGCCAGTTCGGGTATGACCGTCTGGCACCGCCTGGCGGGCGGTTTTGCCTTTGCCGCCACGTTCGCGGCACCGTTCTTCCTGCTGGCTCTCTTCCCGAGCATGTTGAAATCGCTGCCGAAGAGCGGCTCGTGGATGAACTCGGTCAAGGTCGTCATGGGGTTCCTGGAAGTCGCCGCCGCGCTCAAGTTCTTCCGTCAGGCGGAGGTGGCGTTCCATACGCCGATCTTCTTCACCTACGACTTCGTGATGGCCACCTATGTGGCGTTGTGTTTGCTCTGCGGTCTGTATTTGATCGGCGTTTACAATCTGCACCACGACAAGGCGGTCAAGGACATCAGCGTCTCCGGGTTGATTCTCGCGTTTCTGTTCTTCGGTCTGGGTTTCTATCTGATGCCGGCGATGTTCAAGACCTACAACGCGCGCGGCGAGCGGACGTTCCCGAGTGGTGTTGTCTTTGCCTGGATTGACTCGTTCATGCTGCCGGACACGTCGGTCGAACCGCCGCCGTTGCAACTGGCCAGTCCGGGAGGCGTCGCGGCTCATCGCGAGGTTTGGCTGGCCAACCTGCGCAAGGGCCTCGCCGAGGCGAAGGAGACGGGCAAGAACGTCTTCGTCGATTTCACAGGCGTCACCTGCACCAACTGCAAGATCAACGAACGCAGCGTCTTTCCAAAGCCGGCGGTGCGCAATCTGTTCGAGAAATACGTCCTCGTCCAGCTCTACACCGATCGCATTCCGGAGACGTTTTACTCCGCTGGCGATCAGCCCGGGAACGCGAGTAACAGCGGTGTCGATGCCCAGAAGAACCTCGCCTTCCAGCGTGAGGTTTTCAACACGGAACAGTTGCCGCTCTATGTTGTGTTGCGTCCCGTGCCTGCGCCAGGGGCCGAGGGAGCCGGCGCATTTCAGGGAGCCGAGTGGCTTCCCGAGCGTGGCTTCCAGGAAATCGGCCGCTACTTCGAGGGGAAGATCAACGACGAGGCAGCGTTCATCGCGTTCCTGGAGAAGTTCGCGAAGAAGTAATCGTCATGCGGACGCCGATTGCACTGGATGCGTTGTTTCAGCCCCGAGCCGTGGCGGTCGTCGGGGCCGGTCCGGCGGGGGACGTCGGCAGCGTGCTGCTGCGGAACCTGCTCAGTTCTCCCTTTGGCGGGGTCGTCTACCCGATTGATCCGGAGCGGAAGGCCCTGCACGGCGTCGCCTGTCATCCGACGCTCGCCGCTCTGCCCGAGGTGCCCGATCTGGCCGTGATCGTGGGCCCGGCGGGGGGCGTTCTCCCGGCCGTGCGTGCCTGTGCGACGGCCGGCGTCCCGGCTGCGATCCTTCTCTCCGGTGGCTTCTCGGAGGCAGGGCCGGAGGGCGTTACGCTGGAACGTGAGGTGAAGGCGGCGGCCGGTCGGGTCCGTCTGCTGGGGCCGAACTGTCTCGGCGTCATGCATCCGCCGGGGAACTTCAACGCGACGTGTGGTCCGGCCCTGGCCCGGCCGGGCCGGGTGGCTCTGGTCACGCAGAGCAGCGCGATCGGCACGTCGATCCTCGACTGGGCCGAGCAGAAACGCATCGGCTTCTCGGCCATCGTCGGTGTCGGCAATCGGGTGGACATCGACTTCGCCGACCTGCTCGACCACTTTGCCGATGATCCGACCACGCGAAGCATCGTCCTGCACATGGAGTCGATCGGCGACGTGCGGCGATTCCTCAGCGCCGCCCGGAGCGTGGCTCGGGTCAAGCCAGTGATCGTCGTGAAGGCGGGTCGGCACCAGGCCAGTGCCCGCGTCGAGACGGGCGACGACGAGGCGTTCGACGCCGCGTTTCGTCGTGCGGGGGTGCTGCGAGTGCGGACGATCCGCGATCTGTTCAGCATGAGCGAGATCCTGGCATTGCAACCGCCGCCGCGTGGGCCGGCCCTGGCGATCGTGACGAATTCCGGCGGCCCTGGCGTGATGGCAGCAGACGCCCTGCTCGTCGAAGGCCGCCTGGCGACCCTGGCATCGGGAGCCCTGAACCCGGTCGATCTCCATGCGCGGGCGACGCCGGAACAGTATCGCCAGGCCGTTGAGACCTGCGTTCAGGATTCGGGCGTGCAGGGCGTCCTGGTCCTGCTGGCCCCGCAGCCGACGACCGATGCGACGGAGACGGCCCGTCAGTTGGTGCCGCTGGCGCAGTCGAGTCGGCCGGTGCTGGCCTGCTGGATGGGCGGGGCTCGGGTGCAGGAGGGCAAGACGATCCTCAGCGCGGCCGGCATCCCGACGTTCGACGCGCCCGAGGCGGCCGTGCGGGCGTTCCTGCTCATGGTGCGCTATCGGCGCGTGCAGGAACTGCTCTACGAGAAACCGGAGGCCCAGCCGTCCGACTGGCACCCCGCCACGCTGCCTGCGGACGCCGGGCCAGACGCTCTCTTGGCGGCGTACGGCCTGGGGCCGACCGAGGAGACCACAGCGTCCGGTGGCCTGGAACTGACAATCGGATGTCACGTCGATGAGCGATTTGGGCCGGTGATCCACTTCGGGGCCGGGGGCGTGGTCGGAGCGCTGCTGCGGGATCGCGCGCTGGGTCTGCCGCCGCTCAACCACACGCTGGCCCGGCGGTTGCTCGAACGGCCACGAATCCACGATGCGCTGTCGCCGACGGCCCAGGACGCGGTCGAGAGCCTGCTCGTTCGCCTCAGCCGACTCGTCGTCGAATGTCCGCGTCTGCGCGAGGCGGAACTACCGTTGCTCGCCGTCGGAGATGCGGTGATCGTCGAGCCGGGGAGCGTGTCGTTCTGGAGCGACGAGGTGCCGCCGGAGCGTCGGCCGCGCCTGGTCATCCATCCGTATCCGAATCAGTACACGGCCCCGTTCCAGATGCGCGACGGTCGCACGGTGATCGTTCGAGTCATCCGGCCGGAGGACGAGGAACTGATCGTCGCCCACCACGGCACCCTGTCGGAGCAGACGATCCGGCGACGCTACTTCAGCCTGGTCAAGACACTGACGCGCGAGAGCCTGGTTCGGCTGTGTCATCTCGATTACGACCGCGAGATGGCCCTGGCGGCGGTTCTGGAGTCGTCGTCGGGGTCGCGAATCTGTGGCGTGTCGCGATACTACCTCGACCCAGAGACAAACGCGGCCGAGTTCGCTCTGGTGGTCAGCGATGCCTTCCAGCGGCAGGGCCTGGGCCGACATCTGATGGAGTGCCTGATCGGCATCGCCCGGGAGCGAGGCATCGCCCGTCTGGTCGGTGAGGTGCTGGCGGAGAACGTGCCCATGCTGGCCCTGCTGCGGGGCCTGGGCTTCAGCCAGCCGCGTCGGGTGAGCCATGACGTGGTGCGAGTGGAATTGCCGCTGGGGTGAGCAACTTCGCGCCTCATCATCTCGTCGATAGGGTGGACATTCCCTTCTCGCGGAGGCTTTCCCATGGTCCGCTTCTGGGTTCGCGGCCTGATGGCGTTTCTCGTCCTGGCTCCGGGCGGCCTGCTCCTGGCCGAGGAGAAGCCGGCGGCACCGACGCTGCTGCGCGAGGTGCCCGGGCCGAAGGGCACCAACGACGCCCGGGCCATCTTCTCGCACATGGATAGCGTCGTCTTCTCGCGGGATGGCAAACTCATGGCCGCCGGAGCCGGGGCGAAAGTCTATCTCTGGAACGTCGCGGACGGCAAGGAACGGTTGCGGATGCAACTGCCCGACGAGCAGATCTACCACCGGCTCATCTTCAGCGACGATGGCAAGACGCTCATCTGGAACGGTCGAGAAGATCCGCAGGTCCGCCTCTTCGACACGACGACCGGCAAGCAGATCCGTGAGTTCGAGCAGCCCAACGGCATGACCGGCGGGGAGGCGTACTCGTCGCGGTTCCAGTGCTACTCGCCGGACGGTAAGCTCATGGCCTTCAACGGGCCGACGTATTTCGAGGGGCTCGACCTGCTCGACATCGCCTCCGGCAAACTGACGCGGATCACTGAGGCGAAGGGCGTTCGCGGCTGCGCCTTCGCGCCGGATGGCAAGCTCGTGGCCACGGTCGGCGGCGAGGGCGGCGTCCATCTCTGGGACGTGAAGTCCGGCCGGCTCTTCCGCGAGTTGCAGGCCGAAGGGACGCAGCGCGGCGGCGCATACAGGTTCGTCGCCTGGTCGCCGGACAGCAAGTACCTGGCGACCGGCGGTCACAGTCAGTCCGGCCTCGCCATCTGGAGCGTCAAGACGCGAAAGAAGGTCTGCACCATCCCGTGCCGGGATTCGTTCTACCACGCGGCGTTCGCCCCGGATGGCCAGTCGATTCTCTGCTCCGAGAGCGACGGCAAGCCGTACCTGTATCACCTGGTCGCCGAGACGAAGACGGTGGTGTTCACGCCGCCGGTCGAGCAGGGCCTGTTCGTGACCTGGCTGCCGGACGGCAAGCGCGTGGCGTTCATCGGCAATGCGACGAAGGCGGAAATCCGGCAGCAGTCGGTGTTTCTGTTCGCGCTGCCGGAAGGGGTGCTGAATCCGAAGTCGGCTCAGGTGGATGATGCGCCGCCGGAGAAACTGTGGGCCGAGTTGCGGACGGAGAACGAACTGCGGCTGGATCGCGTCGTCCGTGCGTTGAAGTCGGCCCCGGGACCGACGCTGGCCCTGGTCGAGAAGCAGTTGCCGCCAGTGGGCAAGGAGGCACTGGCGCAGGTGCAGCAGCGGCTGGTCGATCTGGACGACCTGCTTCCGAAACACCGTGACGAGGCAACGAGGGCGTTGCAGGCCGTGGCCCATCGCTTCGAGCCGCTCTTGCGGGCCAGGCTGGAGGCGTCGGCCCTGGGCGAGGTGCGCAACCGGTTGCGGTTCATTCTGAAGAAGATGGACGAGGAGAAGACGCCGACGGCGCTGGTCGGCGAACTGCGAGCGCTCGCCGTGGTCGAAGGGCTGGCGACGCCAGAGGCACGGGAACTGCTCCGCAAGCTGGCCGAGGGGGCACCGAAGGCCCGGATCACGGAAGAGGCCCGGGCGGCGCTGGGGCGGCTGGAGAAGTGACCGGTTCCGAGCCAGCAGCGCAAGAACCGGAGTGCGGCCGTCGCCGACGCACGCTATCCTGACTTCCGGAGAACTCGGCCCCGGAGACGGAGGCGGCGATGGTCGATCTGATCGCGGACATGTGCCGGCACATCGAGGAACACGCCGACGAGCCGCTCACCCTGGCGGAACTCGCCCGGCAGGCGGACCTGAGCCCAGGCCACTTCCAGCGTCTCTTCAAGAAGGTCGTCGGCGTCAGCCCCCGACAGTATCGCGACGCCTGCCGGCTGAAACGGCTACGCGAGAGCCTCAAGGATCAGGCCGGCGTCACCGAGGCCCTCTTCGACGCCGGGTTCGGATCGAGCAGCCGACTCTACGAGAGGAGCGATGACGTGCTGGGCATGACACCGGGCGAGTATCGAGCCGGAGCGGCGGGCAAGGTGGTGCGGTTTGCCCTCGTCGATAGTCCGCTCGGGCGACTGCTTGTTGCCGGGACGGATCGCGGCATCGCGGCCGTCTCGCTCGGCGACGAGGACGAACCCCTGCTGGAGTTCCTGCGGGAGGAATTTCCCCACGCGACGCTGGAGCGTGACGACGATAAACTGGCGGCGTGGACTGCGGTCCTGCTAGCCTACCTGGAGGGACGCGAGCCGCACCTCGATCTACCGCTCGACGTGCAGGCGACGGCGTTTCAGTGGCGCGTCTGGCAGGAGTTGTGCAAGATCCCGCATGGCGAGACGGCGACGTACTCGGAGATCGCCCGCCGACTCGGTCAGCCGACGGCGGCCCGTGCCGTGGCCCGTGCCTGCGCGACGAACCCGGCGTCGCTGGTGATTCCGTGTCACCGCGTCGTCCGCGAGGACGGCTCGCTCGGCGGTTACCGCTGGGGGTTGCACCGCAAGCGGGCACTGCTCGATGGGGAGGCCATTTAGCCGCCGGCTTGCCGGCGGTCTTCGTCGCGAATACCCGCCGGCAAGCCGGCGGCTAAATGAGGAACGAAAACCATGACGACCGTGCGCGACGTGACGGCCTTCCTGCAACGCTTCGCTCCATCGGGGCTGGCGGCCGAGTGGGACAACGTCGGCCTGCTCCTGGGCGAAGGCGATGCTCCGGTATCGCGTATCCTTACCTGCCTGACCGTGGTGCCGGAGGTCGTTGCCGAGGCGGTCGCCGAGAAGGCCGAGTTGATCGTGTCGCATCATCCCATCCTGTTCCGCGGAGCCAAGCGACTCAGCGGCGACACCAGCGAGGGTCGGCTGCTCCTGCCGTTGCTGCGAGCCGGGATCGCGGTCTACAGCCCGCACACGGCGTTCGACAACACACGCGGCGGCATCAACGATCTGCTCGCCGGGAAACTCGGCCTGATCAACGTCATGGCTCTGCGTCCCCGGCCGGGGGCGGCGGCGGTCAAGGTGGTCGTCTTCGTGCCGGAGAGCGATCTGGCGGCGGTGTCCGATGCCGTCTTCGCAGCGGGGGCAGGCCACATCGGTGAGTATCGCGAGTGCAGTTTCCGCACGCCTGGAACCGGCACCTTCTTCGGCAGCGAGGCGACGAATCCGACCGTCGGCCAGAAGGGCCGGCGTGAGGAGGCGGTAGAGGTGCGTCTGGAGGTCGTCTGTCCGGAGAACCGCATCGACGCCGTAATCGCGGCGATGCGCAAGGCCCATTCCTACGAGGAACCGGCGTACGACGTCTATCCGTTGCGGCCGGCACCGGGGCCGGGTGAGGGCCGGGTCGGTGAACTGGCCCAGCCGGTGCCTCTGACGGACCTGGCGAAACGGATCAAGGAGATGCTACCGACGGAGGCGGTGCAGATGATCGGCGACCCGGATCGGATCATGCGGCGGGTGGCGATCGTCTGTGGCGCGGGGGGCGAGTTGCTCCACGACGCGATCCGGGCGAAGGCGGACGTCTTTCTGACCGGCGAGGCTCGGTTCCACGATGCGTGGACGGCCCGAGCCGCGAGCATGGCCTTGCTGCTGCCGGGACATCACGCCACGGAACGGCCGGGCGTCGAGGATCTCGCCCGCCGACTGGGCGAGGCGTTCCCACAGGCTACAGTCTGGCCCAGCCGAAGCGAGTTCGACCCGATCCGCTGGGTGTGAACGATACGGGATCAGACGGTCAATTCGAGAAGCCGTCGGTTGATCATTGGGGTGATCTCGACCACCGGACGCTTCGCCAGGCTCGGCCAATCGATCTCACGGGCCAGCCGGCAACTCTTTTCGTACGCTCGCAGCATCAACCCTGGCTTCTCGACGTTGGCGAAGACGTGTGCGAACATGGCGAAGACGGGTTGGCTGTCGAGCGAATCCCATTCGATGCCGTCGGGATAGAGGATCAGCCACCAGTCAACTGGCGGTTGCAGCAAGGTGACCGGCAGTCTGCTCTGGAACTGGTGGATGAGCGCAAAGCTTCTGCCGATGCCACAGGTGCCGAGGTACTCACGGCGAAGGAGTCCGACCGTCCAGGGATCGGTGAACCGTTCGGCGTCATAGTGGGCGGCGATCCGGCTCATGAGATCGATCACGCCGTGGACCTTTGGCGTCGGCAGGCTGAGGCGAAGCCGGTCGCGGTAGCCATCCACGACGGCCGGGTTGACGTTCGGTCGGGAGGACAGGACCAGAACGCGCTCCGGCGGGATGGGGAAACGGCCCAGGTAGATGTCACGGTCGTGACGGGGCTGGCCGAGTACCTCGCCCCGGCGGGCCTGGCGAAAGCGGCGACCCAGGCGGTATAGATCGAGCGGAACGCCGGCCAGGGCTGGCCGGGATACACCCCGGTGAAACGCGTTCGACATGTGATTCCTCCCGAGACAGTGATGGTGTCAGTCTACCAGACTTCCGGTCCCGCGCGCCATGTGTTTTTCCAGACACGCTGCTACGATGGAAGGTGATGGCAAACCTTGAAGATTGTCTGAAGGAACGTGCCCGGGCTCTTGGCTTCGATCTCGTCGGGATCGCGTCGGCCGAGTCGGCGGATGGGTTCGACCATTTCCACGACTGGCTGGAACAGGGCCATGCCGGCAGCATGGGGCATCTGTACGAGTACGCCGAGGAACGTCGGCATCCGTCGTCGATCCTGCGTGAAGTACGCAGTGTCGTGATGCTGGCCCGGAACTACTACCCCGGCCCGGAGGAGCGCGAACCGGAACCGCACGAAGGACGGGTCGCGCGCTACGCTCGCGGACGGGACTATCATCGGGTCATCTGGGATGCGGTCAACGAACTGCGCGACTGGCTCCAGGCGGAGGAGCCCGGTTGCCGGACGCGCGGCGTGTGCGACACGGCTCCGCTGCTGGAACGCGACTTCGCCCGGCGCGCAGGGCTCGGCTGGTTCGGCAAGAACACGATGCTGCTCAATCGTCAGCTCGGCAGCTTCTTCTTCCTGGCCGGACTGCTCACGACGCTGGAACTGCGTCCCGATGGCCCGTTCGTCCACGACCATTGTGGCACCTGTACGGCGTGCCTGGAAGCGTGTCCGACGGAGGCGTTTGTCGGGCCGCGCGTACTCGATTCGCGCCGGTGCATCAGCTACCTGACGATCGAGCGTCGTCTGCCGGTTGCGGAGGACCAGCGGCCCGGCCTGGGCGACTGGGCCTTCGGTTGCGACGTGTGCCAGGAAGTCTGTCCCTGGAACCGCAAGGCACCGACGACGGCCGATCCGGTCTTCCGTGAGCGGGACGACCTGCATCGACTCGACCTGCTCGCGGTGCTGCAACTGGACGAGGCCGCGTTCCGGGCCCGGTTCCGTGGTACGCCTCTGATGCGGGCCAAGCGAGTCGGCGTGCTGCGGAGTGCGGCGTTCATCCTGGGAAACAAGGGCGAGCCGACGGCGCTGCCGATTCTGGAGCAGGCCCTCCTCGACCCCGAGGACCAGATCCGGGAGGCCGCCGCGTGGGCGATCGCCCGGATCAAGGCCCGCCTTGCCGAGAAGGAAGACGAAGCATGACTCTGTCGCCGTTCGACCCGGGCCTGCACGGGTTTCACTTCCCGAATTGCTTCGTCAACGAGTTCGTCTTCGGGCCGATCAAGCTGACCTCGGGCGGCCGTTGTGGGGGCATGTCCTACGTGGCGCTGGACTACTACTTCGCCGGAGAACTGGTGCCGGATCTGACCGACCTGCCACCGGGCGACTCGACGCTCGGCAAGTACATCATCCGCCGTCAGGTGCAGAGCCTGCTGAACCAGCTGCCGGGGTTCGCCTCCGGGATGCTGAACCCACTGGGCCTGCGCTCGAAGGGCCTGTTCCAGCGTTGTCTGCCGGGCGGGTGGATGCTCGATCGCTTGCGTCATGCGATCGAGCAGGGCAGGCCGGTCCCAATCGGTCTGGTGGCTCCGAAGCTCGGCCTGACTGACACGCACCATCAGGCCGTGGCCGTCGGCTACGACTTCCGAGGCTACGACCCGGAGAGCGTGCGCGTCTACTTCTACGACCCGAACCATCCCAACCAGAGGGTGACGATGATCCCCGACCTGACGGCGGGGCATTTCCGGACGGAACTGCCCGACGGATCGCCGAGCCGTTCGTGGCAGACGTTCTTCGTGGACGCCCGCTATCGGCCCCAGCGACTGCCACAGGAAGACATCGTCCTGTCACCGTGGCTGACGACGTTCCTGCGGGAGTAGGTCTGGGAGGGCCGCTTACTTCCGCTTGCGCAGCAGGTACGCGATCACGTCGGCCACATCCTGCGGTTTCAGCTGCTGTTCCAGACCCTCCGGCATGAGCGATTTCGTCGTCGCCTGGATCTGATCGACCTTGGTTCGCAGCAGCACGTCCTCGACGCCCTCCGCGCGGCGGAGGGTGACACTGGTAGCCGTCTCGGCGGCGATCAGGCCGGTCAGCGTCTGGCCCTGCGTCGTCGTCGCCAGGTAGGCCAGGTAGCGCGGATCGACCTCGCGGCTCGGGTCGAGCAGGTCGAGCAGGAGCTGCTGCGGCGTCTTGTTCGGCAGCGCGGCGAGCAGGTCCGGGCCGACCTGCTTGCCCTGGCCGTCGAGGGTGTGGCAGGCGGCGCAGTGCTGCTTGAACACGGCCGCTCCGCGCACGTCGTCCGGCTTCAGGTCCAGAGCGGCCTTGTAGCGATCGAGTACCTTCTGACGATCCGGCGGCACCAGGCCCGCGAGGAGTTTCACCGCCCGGCTGCGGAGCGCGGCGTTGGGGTGCTTGCGGAGCTGGTCGAGCCGGGCGGGCTCCAGTTGCAATGGCGCGACCTGCTTTCGTTCCAGAGCGTCAAGCAGCGCGGCGACGCGCTCGGGCCGGGCGAGCAGCACCTCGACGGCCTCGCGACGAACGGCCGGACTGTAGGCCGACCAGCCGGCCAGGACGAGGCCGGCCACCTCACGCGCGGTGTGCTGGCCCAGAGCCCGCAGCGTCTCCTGTTGCAGGTCGGCCGACTGACGCGGTTCCAGCAGGTCCGGCACGATGGCGGCCAGCGGCGCGAACGGGCCTCGGCCGAGCAGGCGGACGGCGTCCAGGCGACCGGCCGGGGCTCCCTTCTCATCGCGGGCTCGCACGGCGGCCGTGTCGAACATCTTGCGTGCCTCGGCCACCGCCGGGGCGAGGTTAGCGGGCGGCGAATCCCAGAACGTCGCCGGCCGAGAGCCGAGACGCAGGCCCTGTGCCAGGCCCTCCAGGACGGCAAACTGCCAGGCTCCCGGAGCCGGCTTCGCCAGGGCAGTCAGGAGCGTTTGCAAGTCGCGTTCGTCGCCACGGGTGCCGACCAGAGCGGCCAGCTGCTGCATCAGGCCGAGAGCGCCCGCGTCGCGGCGAACGCGGAAGGCGTCATCGGCGAGGAGGCTTCCGAGCAGGGCACCGGCCGAGTTCGGGGCGGCGCTCAACACGGCGGTGCGTACCCAGGTATCGGCCACATCGTGACGCAGGATCGTCGCCAGGGCGGCGGACACCTCCGGGGCGGCCGACGGTTTCAGAGCCAGAGCGAGTGCGAAGCGAACCGGGCCGGCCCTGTCCTCGGCCCGCTTCAGCAGTGCGGCCGTCAACTCGGCGGACGGTTTCGACACCTTCGCCGCCACCTGGACGGCGTTCTCGCGGACACCCTCATCGGCATCCGCCAGAGCCGCTCGCAGGACTGCTTCGTTCACGGCTCCCAGGCCGTCGAGCGCCCACAGCGCGTGGATTCGGCCGGCGGCACTCTTGCTCTCGCGGATCAACTTCTCCAGTGCGGGCCGGGCCGCCTGGTCCTGACGTTCAAAGAGGAGTCGCTGGGCCGTGCGCCGCTGCCAGACGTTCGGGCTGTCCAGCAGGGCGACCAGGTCCGCTGTCGATGCCCGGTCCAGACGCGGCGCGGCTGGTTTCACGTCGCTGGCGGTGACGCGCCAGATTCGGCCGCGAGCCCGGCTCTGGAGATTGACTGCCGCCTTGATGTCAGCCGGCAGGGAGCGCGGCGTCTCGATCACCTCGCGGTAGAAATCGGCGATGTACAGCGCACCGTCCGGGCCGATCGTCGTGGCGACGGGACGGAACCAGTTATCCGTCGAGGCGAGAAACTCACGATCGGCCAGACCGCGCGACGCCTTCAGGACGACACCATTCGGGTGGAGAATGTCGTAGTGGAGCAGGTTGTTGGCCGGATCGCAGACGAGGACGTTGCCCTGATATTCCGGCGGGAAGGCCGGCGTCTGGAGGACGATCGGACTGCATGCCGAGGTGATGAAACCGCCGGGGACGAGTTCGGTCTTCGAGAAGCGAGCCGAGCCGGGGCCTTCCTTGCGGCGCGAGGTCCGCTCGACGCGCCAGGCCTCGAACGGGCTGATGCGGAAGACCTTGCAGGCGGCCCCATGTTCGGGGATGTCGATCGTCGTCGTCTTGACCGGCAGCGAGGGGTTGCGAGCCAGGGCGTCATCGGGCAGAACGATCTGACGCAGGTGCTGACTGTTGGTGTTGGTCAGCCAGCGACCGCGTGAGTCCTGGACGATGCCGTACTGACCGCCGCCGGAGGTCGGTTCGAGACTGCCGGGCACGTCGGGATGCAGACGGACGCCGCGGGCTCGCAGTTCCAGGGCTGGCCAGTCGGCCTTCTCCGGACAGCGAATCTTGCCGCCACTGGCTCCGTTGCAGACGTAAACCCAGTTATCCAGGCCGAACGTCGGCGTGTTCAGCAGCTGCTGGATGTTGTCCAGACCAAAGCCGGTGTAGAGAACGCGCTTCACGTCGGCCTTGCCGTCGTGGTTTTTGTCCTCGAAGTAAAGCAGGTCCGGCGCGACGGCGACGATCAGACCGTCCCGCCAGGGCAGCAGGCCCATCGGAAAGCGGAGTCCCTCGGCGAAGACGGTGGCTGTCTCGTAGAGGCCGTCGCCGTCACGGTCTTCCAGGCACTTGACCTTGCCATTGTTGATGTCGCCGGTGCCGATGCCTTCGTTGGGGTAGCCGTACATCTCGGCGACGAAGAGTCGGCCGCGTTCGTCGAAGGCCAGGGCGACGGGATCGACGATGCCGGGTTCGCTGGCGGCGAGATCGATGCGAAAGCCGTCGGGGAGCTTGAACGTGGCGCGTTCCCGAGCAGGCGTCAGCGGGCCGGGATTGTTCAGGCCCTTACCGGGACCGGGAGGCTGGGATTGCTGTGCGGAGCCGACCAGGGTCAGGAAGGCCAGGAAGCAGACCAGCCGTGTTGCTCGCATCACCATCGCGCCACCTCGTCGTCGCACTGGAATCATGACTGGCGTAGTGTATGCTCTGACAGGGGAGAACTCAACTATTCGGAGCGAGCCGGTGAGCGCGGTGCGGAATGTGGTCCTGATCGGAGCCAGCGTCCGCGCCCTGGCCGGTTCCGCTCTCCGTGCCGGGCTGTCGCCGTTCGCCATCGACCTGTTCGCCGATGTGGATCTGCAAACGCTCTGCCCGACGGTTCGCCTCACTGGTTGGAGCCCCGAGGCCATTCTCGAAGCGGTCCAGGCCGCACCGCCGGGGCCGTGGATGCACACCGGCGGCCTGGAGAATCATCCGCAGGTGCTCGAACGTCTGGCCGCGGAACGGCCCTGCTGGGGCGTCGTCGGATCGCCCCTGCGAGCGGTGCGCTGTCACACGCTTCTGAACGAACGCCTGCACCGCGCCGGAGTGACGGTGCCTCGTCAGCACCTCGATCGGGCCAATCCGCCGGAGCGGGGAACGTGGCTGGTGAAACCTCGATGCGGTGCGGGGGGGCGTGGCATCCGCGTTCACGATCCGGCCGAACCGCTGTCCCCGGAGGCCCTTCGCACCTGCTACCTGCAACAGCGGGTGAGCGGCGTCCCGGCGGCGGCGGTCTTCCTCGGCGACGGGGCGCGCACCCGACTGCTCGGCCTGACGATGCAACTGATCGGGACGACGTCCCTGGGGGCGAAGTCGTTCCAGTACGCCGGCTCCATCGGGCCGCTGCCGGTGACGCCAGGACTGGAGGACCGATTGCGGCGACTGGGTCGCGTTCTCGGGCAGCGCTCGGGCCTGCGCGGCCTGTTCGGCGTCGATGGCGTGATGCGGAACGATCATTTCTGGCCGGTCGAGGTCAATCCGCGTTACACGGCGTCGATGGAGGTGATCGAGTTCGCGACGGGCCAGCACCTGGTGGCAGCCCATCGTCAGGTGTTCGATCGTACGGCCTCAGTCCCGGGGGCGTTCGTGCCGGCCGGGCCGTGCGTCGGCAAGGCGATCCTGTATGCGCCGCACGACACGACCTTTCCCGATCGAGGTCCCTGGAGCGCAACGTTGGCCGCGCCGCCGAGTGTGGGCCGACTGCCGGCATTTGCGGACATCCCGGCCGTGGGGAGTGTTCTGCTGAAGGGCCAACCGGTGCTGACGGCCCTGGTGGTCGGCCTCGATGTCGAGGCGTGCCTGGCCAGCATTCAGCAGGCCGTCAAGAGCGTTCTGGACGTGCTGCCCACGGGTTCGTAGGGTGACCGACGAGCAACGCGAGGGTCTGCCATGACGATGAACGACCGCGCCCGCCACCATGTCGAGAGCTTCCTGGCCAATGCCGCGCTCCATCGTCTGGGCGTTCATCTCATCGGCGGAGCGCGGATCGTCGATGCGGGCATCTCCACGCTCGGCGGTCTTGAGTCCGGCCTGTTCCTGGCGCGTGTCTGCCTGGCGGAACTGGCGACCGTCTCCTTCGTGCCGTCGCCGCTGCCGGGATGGCCGGGCCTGGCCGTACAGGTGACGACGGATCAACCCCTGCTCGCGTGTCTGGGATCGCAGTATGCCGGCTGGCAGATCCAGGTCGGCAAGTACTTCGCGATGGCCTCCGGGCCGATGCGGGCGAAGTACGGTCGCGAGACGCTCTACCACGAGATGCCCGGCCTGGCCGAGGAGGCGAGTTGCGCCGTCGGCGTGCTGGAGACTCGCAAACTGCCGACCGAGGAAATCGTCGCCGAACTGGCCGGCAAGCTGGATCTGAAGCCGGAACGACTCACGCTCCTCGTCGCGCCGACGTCGAGCCTGGCCGGGACGGTCCAGGTCGTGGCCCGGACCCTGGAGACGGCGTTGCACAAGTTGCACACACTGCACTTCGACCTGAGCAGCGTCGTCTCGGGGGCCGGGTTCGCCCCGCTGCCGCCGGTGGCGAAGGACGATCTCACCGCGATCGGCTGGACCAATGACGCGGTCCTGTACGGCGGCCAGGCGACGCTTTGGGTGCGAACCGATGACGCGATCCTGGAGGCGATCGGGCCCCAGGTGCCGTCGTACTCCTCGCGGGACTACGGGGCACCGTTCGCGGTCATCTTCGAGCGGGCCGGGCATCACTTCTACAAGATCGATCCGCTTCTGTTCAGCCCGGCGCAGGTCATCTTCCACAACCTGACCAGCGGACGGACCCACATCTTCGGCAGCCCCGCGCCGGAGGTGCTGGAACGGTCCTTTGGAAAGGGGACGCCCTGAATGCGAATTGCCGTTCTTTCCTTCGGTGCCGGCTGGCACGTCGGCGACCTGGCCCGTGCCGCGTCGGATCTGGGGCATCGGGTCGTGCCGATCGATTTTCGGCGGGTAAGTGACGGCCTTCCCGCCGGAGTCGGGACGCTGGCCGGCTTCCCGGCCGTGATCGTCCGGACCATGCCGCCGGGATCGCTGGAGCAGGTCGTCTTCCGCATGGACGTGCTGGGCCGACTGGCGGCGCGCGGCGTGGTCGTCGTCAATCCGCCCCGCTCGCTGGAACTGTGCGTGGACAAGTACCTGGCCAGCGCGACCCTCGCCGAGGCCGGATTGCCGGTGCCGGAGACGGTCGTCTGTCAGTCGGCTGACGATGCCCTGACAGCGTTTGAGACGCTCGGCGGCGACGTGGTCGTCAAGCCGCTCTTCGGCTCCGAGGGGCGCGGCATGGTGCGCGTCAGCGATCCAGATCTGGCCTGGCGGACGTTCCGAACGATCGAGCGGACGCAGGGCGTTCTCTACCTCCAGCGATTCGTGCGCCATCCGGGCTGGGACCTGCGGGTGTTCGTGCTGGAAGGGCGCGTTCTGGGCGCGATGCGTCGGCATGGCCGGAAGGACTGGCGGACGAACGTCGCCCGGGGCGGCCGGGCCGAGGCAGTGCGGGCGAGCGAGGAGGAGGCCGCCCTTGCACTGCGAGCCGCGGCCGTGTGCGGCACCCTGGCCGTGGGAATCGACCTGCTGCGTGAGGGGGATCGCTGGTACGTCCTGGAGGCGAACGCCGTGCCCGGCTGGCGGGCGCTGGCCCCGACGTGCGGCATCGACGTGGCCCGCGCGGTGATCGAGGCGACCGTGCGGCGGGTGCAGGGGTAAGGTCATGGCGTCCCTCGGCCTGCTCGTGCAGACGGCGTGCATCTGGGAGGTGACGGCCCGGAAGCCGGGCAACGTCCATCGCCACGCGGATTTCGCCGAGCTGACCTACAGTGATTTCCTGCTCAGCGCGGCGGCCATCGCTCCCGTCTTCGATCGCGCCGTGGGTCGTCCGATCGGCGAGACGGTCCTCGAAGCGATCCGGGCGACGCGGCAGGTGGTCGGCACGAACACGAACCTGGGCATCGTCCTGCTGCTCGCCCCGATGGCAGCGGTGCCACCGGGGCGACACCTGCGTGACGGTCTGCCGGAGGTGCTGGCCAGCACGACCGTTGAGGACACCCGGAACGTGTACGAGGCGATCCGGCTGGCGATGCCTGGCGGTCTCGGCGAGGCTCCCGAAGAGGACGTACGGCAGGAGCCGACGCGGACGCTGCGGGAGGTCATGGCCCTGGCCGCGGCTCGGGATCGGATCGCGGCCCAGTATGTCGATGACTTCACCGCGGTGCGCGAGCTGGTCGCCCCGGCCATCGCCATGTCTCTGGACCGCTGGGGCGGACTGGAACTGGCGATCGTGGCGGCGTACCTGGCCGAGTTGGCCGACGAGTACGATAGCCTGATCGTCCGCAAGCGCGGCCCGGAGGAAGCCGAGGCGGTGCGACGGCGAGCGCTGGCGGTCTTCGAGGCGGGCTGGCCCGATTCGCCGATCGGGTGGGAGGAATTTCACACCTTCGACACCTGGCTGCGCGAGCCGGGAGCGGGACGGAATCCGGGGACCACAGCCGACCTGATCGCGGCCTCCTTGTTCCTGCTACTCCGGGAAGGTACGATATCACTACCTTCGCCTTACCCCTGGTCGGCCGGTTGGCAACATGACTGAAGCGTACAAGGTTCGCGTCACCAAGGATTACCTGGTCTTCTGTGCCGCTCACTTCATCTCCTACAACGGGGACGAGTGTGAACGGTTGCACGGCCACAACTACCGCGTGGCCGTCGAGCTGGAAGCGTCTCTCGACGAGAACCAGTACGTCTTCGATTTCGTGACTCTCAAGCGAATCACGCGCGCGCTGGTGAACGAACTCGATCACCACGTCGTGCTGGCCCTTCGCAATCCGTACCTGCGTCTGGAGGAGGCACCCGGATCGGTGCGGATCAAGGTGAAGGGCGGGAAGGAGTATCTGTTCCCTCGCGAGGACTGCGTGCTGCTGCCGATCGAGAACACGACGACGGAACTGCTTGGCAAGTACCTGGGCGGTCGGCTCCTGGACATCTTGCAGAGAGAGCATCAGTTCCGACCGCGCATCCTGCGCGTCGAGGTCGAGGAGTGCTTCGGCCAGAGCGGCACTTACGAATGGCGAGGGTGAGTCCACGTCGAGGACCATCGAGAAGTAACCGGAGACCTGCCCATGAGAATCATGCGTGTCGGCCTGTTCGTTCTCCTCCTGGCTGGCGTCACCGCTGCCGAGGATCCGATATTCTCGGGACCGCAGGTCGGCGAGAAGCTCTCGCCATTCAAGGTCAAGGGCGTCCTTGATCACGACGCCGGTAAGGATCTCGACTTCGTCACCACGGCGAAGGGCAAGCCGATCGTCCTCGTCTTCGTCCATCAACTCGATCGGCCCACCATCGGCTTTACCCGCTCCCTTACGGCCTATACGAAGAGCCGGAGCAAGGACGGCCTGACGACCGGCGTCGTGTGGCTCAGCGATGACGCCACCGAGGCCGAGAACACGATCAAGCGCATCAAGCACGCCCTGACCGAGGGCGTCGCCATCGGCATCTCGCCCGACGGCCGCGAGGGGCCCGGTGCCTACGGCCTCAACCGAAAGGTCGCCCTGACCATCCTGGTCGGCAACAAGGACCGGGTGACGGCCAATTTCGCCCTCGTCCAGCCGAGCCTTCAGGCGGATCTGCCGAAGGTCCTCGCGGCCATCGTCAAGCAGGCGGGCGGTTCCGTGCCGAAGGTGGAAGACATTCCGGGCGTCCGGCCGATGAAGGACCGCCCGTCGAGGGGCCGGCCGTGACCGCCGGGTCGTTCGTGGTCGCCGTGCTGCTTGCCGGCGTCCCGCCACACTTCGACACCGAGATTCTCCCCGTCTTCACGAAGGCGGGGTGCAATGCCGGGTCGTGTCACGGCGCGGCGGCCGGTCGCGGCGGCTTCCATCTGTCCCTCTTCGGCGGCGATCCCGCTGCCGATCACGAGGCCATCGTCACGGCCTTCGAGGGCCGGCGCGTCAACCTCGCTCGACCCGCCGAGAGCCTGCTCCTGCTCAAGCCGACCGGCCAGGTCAAGCACGGCGGCCAGGTCGTCCTCGACCCCAACGGCCCCGGTGCGACACGCCTCGCTGCGTGGATCGCGGCCGGCGCTCCACGCGGTGCCCCACGCCGGTTGACGCACTTCGCCCTGTCGGCCAGCTCCGCCCTCGTCGATCGCCCCGACACGGAGATCACCCTCCGTGCCGTTGCTCGCTTCGACGACGGCCCCGAAATCGACGTCACCGCCTGGACCGTGTTCACCTCGACCGACCCGGCCAGTGTGTCGATCCACGACGGCGACCGCCTCACCGCCGTGATTCATCGTCGCGGTCAGCACGATCTCATCGCCCGCTTCCTCGACCGTGTCGAGCCGATGCGTCTCACCTGTCCTCTGGGCGACCGGCCCGTCGATTTCTCCAGTGAACCGAAGACGAACCTGATCGACGAGGAGATCCTCGCCACGCTCACCGTCCTGCACATTCCCGTCTCGCCTCCGGCGGACGACGCCGCTTTCCTACGGCGACTCCGTCTCGATCTGACCGGTACACTCCCCACTCCCGACGAGGTGGACGCCTACCTGAAAGACTCCACGGCGACGAAGCGAGAGGCTCTCGTCGATCGTCTCCTGAGCAGCGCCGACTTCGCCGACTTCTGGACGCTGCGGTTCTCTCGCCTTCTGCGTGTTCACTCGCTGCCGCACGAGAAGCAGGGCGTCGATGCCTACACCGCCTGGTTGCGCGAATCGCTCCGCGCCAACCGGCCGCTGGACCGCTGGGCGAAGGATCTGCTCACCGCGACCGGCGACAGCCACAAGGTCGGCCCGGCCAACTTCGCGCGGATGGTCAACGATGCCCGCGGCCAGGCAGAACTGGTGAGCCGGGTCTTCCTCGGAGCCCGGATGCAGTGCGCGAACTGCCACAATCATCCGCTCGATCGCTGGACCCAGGACGACTACCACGGCCTGGCCGCCATTTTCGCCCGGCTCGAACGCGGGCCGATCGTTCGACTCGGCCCGCGCGGCGCGGTGACGAACCTTCGCACCGGCGAGCCTGCGGTGCCGCGCCTGCCCGGAACGCGAGACCTGGACCCTACGGCCGACCCGCTGACCGCCTTCGCCGACTGGGTCACGGCCCGCGACAATCCCCACTTCGCTCGGGCCCGGGTCAACCGGCTCTGGCGAGCGATGTTCGGTCGCGGCCTCGTCGAACCGGTCGATGATCTTCGGTCCACGAACCCGGCCACGCATCCGCGCTTGCTTGACCGTCTCGCCGCCGACTTCGTCCGTCACGGCCATGACCTGCGGCACACGCTCCGCCTGATCGCCCTGAGCCGGGCGTATGGCCGGAGTGACATGCCAGTGTCCGGCAACGAGGCCGACGACCGATTCTACGCCCGCTCCTACCGCAGACCGCTGGAACCGGAGGTTCTTGCCGACGCCATCGTCGCGGTAACCGGCGTCCCACAGACCTACGCTGGCCACCCGGTCGGGACGCGAGCCATCACCCTGTACGATCCCCTCACACCGGCTCCGTCGCTGGACGTTCTCGGCCGCTGCTCGCGTGCCGCTGACTGCGACGAGACACCGGGAGCGGGCAGCCTGCCGACGAAGCTGCACCTGCTCAATGGTGACCTGCTCAACGCGAAGATCATCGCGAAGGAGGGCCGACTCGCCCGGATGCTCGCCGCCGGCAGGGCCGACCGCGAGATCGTCGTCGAGTTCTACCTTCGCGGCCTCGGCCGCCATCCCTCGACGGAGGAACTCGACGGCTGGCTCGCCCGGATCGCGAAGGCCGGTGCCGAGCATCGCCGGGCCTGCCTCGAAGACTTCGCCTGGGGCCTGCTGAACAGTCGAGACTTCACGACCAACCACTGACGGGATGGTGTCATGACCATGAACCAGCACCCGCGCCGCCGCGATGTCCTCCGACTCGGCACCCTGACCGCTCTCGGTCTGGGCCTCTCCGACTGGTTTCGCCTCCGTGCCGCTGGAGGTCCGACCGTCCGGGCGAAGTCCTGTATTCTGCTCTGGCTCGATGGCGGCCCCAGCCACCTGGAGACGTTCGATCTGAAGCCGGACGTGCCCGCCGACGTTCGCGGTCCCTTTCAGCCGATCCGCACGAAGGTTCCCGGAATCGACCTCTGCGAACACCTGCTGCGCACCGCCGAAGTCGCCAACCACCTCGCGATCATTCGCTCGATGACCTCGCCACTCGGCGAACATGGCCTCGCGAATCACTACCTGCTCACCGGCTACAAGCCCACGCCAGTTCTCGACTATCCCAGCTTCGGTGCCGTTGTCGCTCACGTTCGCGGTGGAACCCATGTCCTGCCGCCGAACGTCGCCGTGCCTGAGTTTCGCTCGACCGGTGGCGCTGGCTTCCTCGGTTCGGCCCATCAGCCCTTCGCCACGGGCGGCGACCCGGCGAAGCCCGACTTCCGCGTCCGGGACCTCAACGCCTTTCCGGGCATCACTGCGGATCGGCTTGCACGTCGGCGTGATTTCCTCGCCGAGTTCGATCGGGCTCGGGCTGGACATGAACAGGCCGCCGACCCGACCTTCGAGCAGGCCTACCGACTGGTCGCCTCGCCCGACGCGCGCCAGGCGTTCGATTTGCACGCGGAGAAGGATTCCGTTCGCGCTCGCTACGGGCCTCGTACCTTCGGTCAGAGTTGCCTGCTCGCTCGCCGACTTGTCGAGCGTGGCGTGCCGTTCGTCTCGGTCCTCAACACTGGCTGGGACACGCACGAGAACCTGGTCCTGCGTCTGCGCGATGGCTACGCCGGAGCCCGCGTCGGCGTCGGCCTCCTTCCGACGTTCGATCTCGGCTTCGCTGCGCTGATCGGTGATCTTCACGATCGCGGCCTGCTCGATTCGACCTTGGTCGTCGCGATGGGCGAATTCGGCCGGACGCCGAAGCTCAACACGCGCGGCGGTCGCGATCACTGGCCGCGAGCCTTCAGCGTGGTGCTGGCCGGGGCCGGCATCGCGGGCGGCCAGGTGATCGGCTCCAGCGACCGTGTCGGCGAGAGTCCACGCGACAATCCGGTGTCACCGGCGGATCTCGCCTGCACGATATACACTCTGCTCGGCATCGATCCGAAGCACGAGTTGCACACCGGTGATGGCCGGCCGGTACCGGTCAACCAGGGCGGCAGGGTCATCGGGGGGGGGATCTGAACATGCTTCATCTCCTCCTCGTCCCCCTTCTCGCCGCGACCCCGCCGATCACCGCCGCTGCCTTCGCCCCGGACGGCAAGCACGTCGTCCTCGGCTCGCAGGCCGGCATCGAGGTCCGCTCCTGGCCCGACCTCAAGCCCACCCGACGCATCCCGGCCGATCTGAGCCACGTCCACGACCTGACCTTCTCGCCCGACGGTAAGCTCCTTCTCGCCGCCGGCGGCGCTCCCGCCGAGAAGGGGGTTGTCGAGGTTCTCACCTGGCCCGCCGGCAAGCGTCGTTATCGCCGGGCCGACTGCAAGGATCTGGTCTACCGCGTCGCCTGGTCGCCCGATGGCACTCGCTGGGCCGCCGCCAGCGCCGACGGTACCTGCCGGGTTTACGCCACCAACACCGGCGAGGAGACAGCCCGTTACGAGGGACACTCCCGTCCCGTTCTCGCCATCGCCTTCCTGCCTGATGGGAAGTCCATCGCCTCCGCTGGCGTCGATCAAACGATCCAGGTGTGGGATGCGACCTCGGCCAAAGCGATCCGAACGCTCGACAACCACATGCAGGCGGTCAACGATCTCGCCTTCCGCCCCGGCCAGCCGGCCGATGCCCGGCCCGTACTCGTCTCGGTCAGCGACGACCGCACCGTGCGCCTCTGGCAACCGACCATCGGCCGACTCGTGCGCTTCGCCCGGCTGGATTCTGCTCCCCGCGCCGTGGTATGGTCTCCGGATGGGGCTCGCCTCCTGGTCGGTTGCACCGATGGCAAGATGCTGTCACTCGACCCGGACACTCTGGCCGTCGCCGAGCGAGGCGCACTCCCTGGCCGTATCTACACCCTGGCCGTTGACTCCCGGAATGGGAATGTCCTGATCGCTGGCGAGGCGGGGAAGGTCGCGGCCGTCGCCGCGAAGCCAACCCCCTAATCCGACGGCGGTACTACTGCGGTTCCGTCACCCGTTCCGATGTCGGGGCGTGATAGCCGTTCCCGTTCAGTTCCGGGATCACGCCGACCTCGCCATTCCGCAGCGGTTCGCTCGCCTCGTCCAGAATGGCGGTCGTCTCGCTCTCGTCGTCGTCGGTCGGATAGAACCGCTCGGTCGCCCACTGGATCACGTAGAAGAAGACCGGCGTCAGGAAGATGCCGAAGATCGTCACGCCGAGCATGCCGCTAAACACGGCCGTGCCGAGCAGCCGACGCATCTCCGCTCCCGCTCCCTCCGACAGGACCAGTGGCACCACGCCGAGGATGAACGCCAGCGACGTCATCACGATCGGCCGCAGTCGCAGGCGGCACGCTTCCAGCGTCGCCTCGTGCAGGGTCTGCCCTTCTTCTCGCCGTGATCGAGCGAACTCGACGATCAGGATTGCGTTCTTGCACGCCAGACCGATCAGCACCACGAAGCCGACCTGCGTGAAGATGTTCACGTCCATGCCGGCGATCAGCAGGCCCGCCACCGAGCAGAGCAGACACATCGGCACGACCAGGATCACCGCCAGAGGCAGCGACCAGCTCTCGTACTGCGCCGCCAGGACAAGGAACACCAGCACCACCGCCAGGATGAACACCCAGATGGCGAAGTTCCCCGTCCGCAACTGGAGCAGGGCCAGTTCCGTCCACTTCGTCTGCATCGACACGGTCAACTCGCCCCGCGTCAGTTCCTCGAAGCGCTGGATCGCCTCGGTGGAGCCGACGCCGACGGCCGGCGTCGCGTTGATCGGTACGGCCGGGTAGAGATTGTAGCGGAACACCATGACCGGTCCGGACATCGACTTCGGTTGAATGAACCCGCCCAGCGGCACCATCTCGCCGGCCGTGTTTCGCACCCGCAACTGCTTCAGACCGGCCAGCTTCTGACGGAACGTCCCATCAGCCTGGGCGATCACCTGCCAGGTTCGGCCGAAGCGGTTCAAGGCGTTGATGTAGAGCGAGCCGAGATAGACCTGGAGCGTGTTGAACAGCTCGCTGATCGGCACCCCTTTGGCCCGGGCCTGGCTCCGGTCGATCTCCAGGTAGATCCACGGCGTCCGACCGCGAAACGGCGTGAACAGGCCGGTCAACTCCGGCACGTCCTGGCCGGCCGCCACCACGCGATCGGCCACGTCCTGCAACTCATCCGAGCCGTAATCGCCATGCTCCTCGACGATGATCCGAATGCCGCCGGAATTCCCCAGGCCGTCCAGCGGCGGAGCCCCAAACACGGTCACCAGGGCATCCGGGATCACCTCTTGCAGGTGATGGTGCAGCCGCTCGGCAATCGCGTCGGCACTCTGGTCATGGCCAGGTCGCTCCGGGAACGCCTTGAGCATGACGTACATCGAGCCGAAGTTCGGCGCGTTGGCGTTGATCAGCAGCGACTGGCCCGCGACGGCCATCGTGTGGGCCACGCCCGGCATCTGCCGCGCCGCCTTCTCGACGGCCAGGACCGTCTCGCGAGTCCGCTGCAACGACGCCGAGTCGGGCAGCTGCACGTTGACGATCAGGTAGCCCTTGTCCTGCATCGGGATGAACCCCTTCGGCGCACGCGTCAGACCCTCGTAGGTCAGGTAGAGCAGACCAGCATAGACGACCAGCACGATGAACGCCGTCCGCAGGCAGATGGCGACCGAATGAGCGTACCAGATCGACACGCGGTCGAAGCCGTGATTGAATATCCGAAACGTCCAGCCGAGGACGACATTCAGCACCCGGCTGACAAAGTAGCCGACGACCGCACCAGCGAGGGCGGCCAGGAGAGAAACGCTCCAGCCCGGGACGGCCGGGGCCGACAGCCGCGGCACCAGCAATCGGTCGGCCAGTACCCAGGCCAGAGCAGCTCCCCCCAGAACGAACGCCAGCCGCGGCAACGGCGGAGCCGCATCATCCCGGCCACGCGGCCGAAGCAGCAACGCCGCCAGGGCCGGCGACAACGTCAACGAGTTGAACGCCGAGATCAGCGTCGAAACCGCAATCGTGATGGCGAACTGCCGGTAGAACTGGCCCGAGATGCCCGGAATGAATGCACACGGCACGAATACCGCCGTCAGCACCAGCGAGATGGCCACGATCGGTCCGGACACCTGCTTCATCGCCAGGATCGTCGCCTCACGCGGCGCGAGCCCCTCCTCGATGTGATGCTCGACCGCCTCGACGACGACGATCGCATCATCGACGACGATGCCGATGGCCAGGACGAGCCCGAACAGCGTCAGCATGTTCAGGCTGAATCCCAGGGCGATCATCACGGGGAAGGTGCCGATGATGGCCACCGGCACGGCGGCGAGAGGGATGATCGCCGACCGCCAGTTCTGCAAGAACAACAGCACGACGATCGCCACCAGGATGATCGCGTCGCGCAGTGTTTTGAACACCTCGTTGATCGACTCGTCGATGAACGGTGTGGTGTCGTAGACGATCTCGTACGCCACCCCCACGGGAAAGCGCTCCGCGAGGTCGGCCATCTTCGCCTTGACGTCGTTGGCGACCTGCAAGGCGTTGGAGCCGGGGAGCTGGTAGATCGACAGGGCGACCGACGGCTGGCCGTCGAGGGTGCAGGTCTGGTCGTAAGCCTGGGCTCCCAGTTCGATCTCGGCCACGTCGCGGACGCGGACCATTCGGCCGCTCGCGTCCGTCTTCAGGATGACCTCGCCGAACTCCTCGACCTCGAGCAGGCGGCCCATCGTACTCATCGTGTACTGGAACACCTGCCCGTTGGCGACCGGCGGCTGACCGATCGAGCCGGCCGCCACCTGCGTGTTCTGCGACTCGATCGCCCGCGTGACGTCCGACGCCGACAGCTTGCGGGCGGCCATCCGATCCGGGTCGAGCCACAGACGCATCGAGTAATCGCGCTGGCCGAGGTAGGTGATGTCGCCGACGCCGGGCAGACGGGACAGTTCGTCCTTGAGCTGGATCGTCGCGTAGTTCGACAGGTAGAGCGAATCGCGCTTCTCCTTCGCGTCGCGCGGCGAGTAGAGGTTGACGATCAGCAGGACCGTCGGTGCCTTCTTCTTGACCTGCACGCCGCGGCGCTGGACCAGGGCCGGAAGCACCGGCTGGGCCAGGGCGATCCGATTCTGCACCAGCACCTGGGCCATGTTCAGATCGGTGCCGTTCTCGAAGGTGATCGTCAGCGTGTAGGTGCCGTCATTGGTCGACTGGGCGGACATGTACAGCATGCCCTCCACGCCGTTGACCTGCTGCTCCAGCGGCGCGCCGACCGTCTCGGCCACGGTCGTCGAGTTCGCGCCCGGGAAGGTGGCACTTACCTCGATCGTCGGTGGCGTGATGTTTGGATACTGCGCCACCGGCAAGGCGAGCCAGGCCACGGCCCCGCCGAGGGTGATGATGATCGACAGAACCGACGCGAAGATGGGCCGGTCGATGAAGAAGCGCGAGAACACGATTCAGTCTCCCTCGCGGCCGGGGGGTGGAGTGGGTGGGGCAGGGGGGGAAGTCTCGTCCCGGGGTTGCATGCGTTCGCGGATGGCCCGCCAGAGTCGGGCGAAGGTGTCCAGAGTCCGGGCACCCCAGTAGCGGAAGGCCAACGGGTCGATCCGTTGCACGCCGCCGAGCCAGTCGATCACGTAGAAGAAGACCGGCGTCAGGAGCAGGCCGAAGATGGTCACGCCGATCATGCCGGCGAACACGGCCACGCCCAGGGCCTGCCGCATCTCGGCTCCGGCTCCGTGAGCGATGACCAGCGGAAGCACGCCGAGGATGAACGCCAGCGAGGTCATCACGATCGGTCGCAGGCGGAGCCGACACGCCGCCAGGGTCGCCTCGCGACGATCGACGCCGTCCACCTCGCGTAGATGCCGGGCGAACTCGACGATCAGCACGGCATTCTTGCTCGCCAGGCCGACCAGTACGATGAAACCGACCTGCGTGAAGACGTTGATGTCCAGGTGCATCACGTTCACGCCGATGGTGGCGCTGAGCAGACAGAGCGGCACGACCAGGATCACGGCCAGCGGCATGGCCCAACTCTCGTACTGCGCCGCCAGCACCAGAAAGGCCATCGCCACGGCGAACCCGAACAGCAGGTAGGCCGTGTTGCCGGCCTGTAGTTCGAGGTATGACATGTCCGTCCACTCGTAGGCCATGCCGACGCGCAGTTCCTTCTTGCCGAGTTCCTCCAGCAAGGCGATCGCCTCGCGTGAGGCGATTCCCGGCGCGGCGAAGCCGGTGATCTGCGCCGCCGGGTACATGTTGTAGCGGTTCAGCACCAGCGGCCCGTTCTCCTCGCGGATGTCGGCGATCGTACCGATCTGAACCATGTTTCCCGAGGCATTGCGGACCTTGAGCCGCTTGACGTCGTCGATCTGGTCGCGGAACGACGAGTCGGCCTGGATGACCACCTGCCAGGTTCGGCCGAACTTGTTGAAGTCATCGACGTAGAGCGATCCCTCGAAGACACGCAGCGTGTCGGTGAAGTTCGGGATGGCCACGCCGCGCAGCTGGCACTGGTCCAGGTTGGCAACGACGCGAATCTGCGGCACGTTGGCCCGGAAGACGGTGAAGGCGTTGGCCAGGGCCGGTCCCGGCTTGCCATCCGGCCGGGTGACCGTGCGCGTCTTGTCGATCAGCTTGGCGACCTCTTCCTGGAGTTTGAGTGGGCCCAGATCGGCGCGGTCCTCGACGACGAATGAGAAGCCACCAGCCCGGCCGATTCCGCGGATCGGCGGCGGACTGAACACCGCCACCATGCCATCCATGACCTTCATCGCCCGCTGCCGCATCTGGTTGGCGATCATCTCGCTGTACTTCTCGGCCTCCTCACGGTCCTTGTATTCATGGAGACCGAGGAACATCGAGCCGAAGTTCGAGCCCGACGCACCCAGGGCGAACGACATGCCGGCGATCGTCGTCACATGCCGCACGCCGGGAATGCTCTTGGCAAGGTCCTCCAGCTCGATCATCACCTGCTGGGTCCGCTCGACCGAGGCCGAGTCCGGCAGCTGAATGCTGCACATCAGGTAGCCCATGTCCTGCGTCGGGATGAAGCCCTTGGGCGTGTTCGTGATCCGTTCGCCGGTCACCACGAGCAGAGCGACGTACGCCAGCAGGACGAGTGGAACCACGCGCAGACTCAGGCCCACGAAGCCGACGTAGGTCCACCCCGCCAGTCGGAAAACGGCGTTGAAGGCGGCGAAGAACAGCCTCAGCAGGCCGTTGATCGGCCAGCTCACCAGCCAGCCGCCGAGCAAGCCGACCAGCAGCACGGGCGCGTACAGAAGCCAGCCATCGCCCCAGGCCGGCGCGTGTGGTTCGGCCAGAGGCCAGAGATAAATTCCCGCCAGCCAGGCCCCGACAAGCAGGTAAGCCAGGCGCGGCAACGGTGGCGGCTTTCGGTTCCCACGCGGCCGTCGGAGCAGGAGCGCCGCCAGGGCGGGCGACAGCGTCAGTGAGTTGAACGTGCTGATCAGCGTGCCCGCCGCGATCGTCAGCGCGAACTGCCGAAAGAACAGGCCCGTGACGCCCGAGATGAAGGCACACGGAATGAACACCGCCGACAGCACCAGACCGACGGCGATCACCGGCCCGGACACCTGCTTCATTGCCAGGATGGTCGCCTCACGCGGCGGATGTCCCGCCTCGATGTGATGCTCGACCGCCTCGACGACGACGATCGCATCATCGACGACGATGCCGATGGCCAGGACCAGACCGAACAGCGTCAGATTGTTCAGACTGAAGCCGAACGCCAGCAATACGGCGAAGGTGCCGATGATGGCCACCGGCACGGCGGCGAGCGGGATGATCGCCGACCGCCAGTTTTGCAAGAACAGCAGCACGACGAGGGCCACCAGGATGATCGCGTCGCGCAGCGTCTCCAGGACGCGGTAGATCGACTCGCGTGTGTATGGAGTCGTGTCGAAGGCCACCTCGGCGGAGATCCCCTCGGGGAAGTTGACGCGCAGTTCGTCCATGCGGGCCAGCACGCGCGCGTGCAGATCGAGCGCGTTTGCGTCGGGCATCTGGAAGATGACCAGGAAGGCCGCCGGACGGCGATCAAACCGGCAGTTAACCTCCTCACTCCGGGCCGCCAGTTCCACCCGTGCCACGTCCTTGAGCCGGACCAGACGCCCATCCGGCTGCGCCCGGATGATGATGTTCTCGAACTGCTCGACCTCGTTCAGTCGGCCCAGCGCGTCCACGGTCAGAGCGAAGTCCTGTCCCAGCGGTTGCGGTTCCTGTCCGATCGTGCCGGCCACTGCCTGCTGGTTCTGCTCGCGGATGACCGAGACAAGGTCCGACGCCGTCAGGCCGCGTACCGCCAGGCGGTTCGGGTTGACCCAGATACGCATGCAGTAGTCACGCTGGGCCAGGATGTTGATGTCGCTGACGCCCGGAACGCGGATCAGCTCCTCCTTGATGTACCGCAGAGCGTAGTTCGACAGCGAAAGATGGTCGTGCGATCCATCCGGCGAGACGACAGCGAAGCCCATCAGCGGATCGGGCGAACGCTTTCGCACGGTGACGCCCGACTTCTTGATCACGTCGGGCAGGTTCGGGATGGCCAGGGCGACGCGATTCTGCACCAGTACCTGGGCCATGTTCAGGTCGATGTTCTGGTGGAACGTCACCGTCAGGCTGTAGCCGCCGTCGTTGGTGCAGGACGAGTTCATGTACATCATGCCCTCGACGCCGTTGACCTGCTGTTCGATCGGCGCGGCCAGGGCCTCGGCGACGGTCTGGGCGCTCGCTCCGGGATAGTTGCACTGCACCGAGACGACCGGCGGCGAGACGCGCGGGAACTGGGCCAGCGGCAGCTGCAATACCGCCACCGCTCCCGCCAGCGTGATCAGCAGCGAGAGTACGGTGGCAAAGATGGGCCGATCGATGAAG
>CAYYJM010000027.1:27871-36676 GCA_964471755.1 uncultured Alcaligenaceae bacterium | reverse complement strand
TGCTTGATGATCTTCCCGCTGTAGAAGGTCATCGTCAGCGACTTGCCGCTGCCCTGCGTGTGCCAGACGACGCCGACGCGGCGGTCGCCCTCGGGCTGGGACGCGGCCACGGTGCAGTGAACGGCCTTGTTGACGGCGTGGAACTGGTGGTAGCCGGCGAGCTTCTTGGTGACCTTCGCGCCGACCACCTCGAAGACGGTGAAGTTGGCGATCAGGTCGAGCAGCCGCCGCTTGTGGAAGACGCCCTTGATGAGCGTGTCCACCTCGGGCGTCCCCTTCGCGGCCACCGCCTGCCCGTCGATGGTCCGCCAGGGCATGAACCGTTCCCAGTCGGCGGTCAGGGTGCCGAGCCGCGCCTCCAGGCCGTCCGACACGACGAGCAGGGCGTTCGTGCGGAAGAGGCTGCCGATCTCTTTCTTGTAGGTCTGTAGCTGGTTGAAGGCCGTCCGGGTGGTGGCGTTCTCTTCGGTCGGCGACTTCAACTCGATGACGGCGAGCGGGATGCCGTTGACGAAGACGACGATGTCGGGGCGGCGCGACTGGCGGTCCTCGGAGACGGTGAACTGGTTGACGACGAGCCAGTCGTTGTTGTCGGGGCTGGCCCACTCGATGAGCCAGACCTTGTCGGAGACGACGGAGGTGTCGGCCCGCCGGAACTCCACGTCGATGCCCTCGGTGAGCAGCTTGTGGAAGAGGCGGTTGTTCTCCTCCAGGCCCGGCGTCTCGGCGCGGGTGGCCTTGCGGAGAGCCTCATCGAGGGCTTCGGCTGGGACTTGGGGGTTGATCCGTACCAGGGCGGCGCGGAGGCGGTCGAGTAGGATCACGTCGCCGAACGTGGCCCGCTCGGAAGCGGGCTGCTCGGGGGCGATGGCGGGGCCATGAAGGACGGCGTAGCCCAGCCCCTGGAACAGAGTCAGAACGGCTTCCTCGACAACGGACTCGGTGACGGCGATGGTGTCGGACACGGCGGCAACCCACTCATGGTGAAGATTCTTGTGGCGGTTTCAGCGTTCGTCAGCCGTCACGACCCCGTCAGCGGGAGGTGCGTTCGGCCCGGCATCGACCGGCAGGCGAAGGTCGCGCCAGGCGTCTGCTGCCCGCATCAATTTGCTGGCGCTTCAGCATCTTTGATGTCGTTATCTTCCTCGTCAAACTCGACCCGCTCGAAGTCCGTGATGGTATCGATGCGACTGACGCGGGGGAGTCGTCGCAGAGTCGCCTTGAATGCGACCACGCCGGACACAAGATGAGCCGCCGCCGCCGTCGCATAATCGTCGGCATCCAGAACACCCCTCGCGCGGATCTCGCCCTGTTCGTCATCGAACAGGGTGAAGTCCACCTCCCCGGACGGGCGCGGGTCGTCTCGGGTCGGCTGGCCACTGAGAACGTCAACGAATCCCAGGAACCGCGCCGGGCGGGGCGTGGGGGCGGTACGCAGCCGAGGGGCCACGGCTTCCGCCACCTCGAACACAACCTGGGGCAGCACCACTTGCCGCGACGGCTCACGCGACTCGGGCAGCAAAGCCCGCGACCACGCCGCCGAGATAGTCAGGCTGGCCCGATCTCCGCTCGGGCGAAGCAAGAGGAGCGACTCGCACAGGTTCGCGCTCACGCCGGGGTTCCGCGTCGGGTCGAGCAAATCGTCGGCCCGAGCCGTGTCTGCCGCCCGCCCCAGGGCTTCCAGCGAGTGCATCAAGAGGCTCGTCACCCGGCGCGTGAACGGCTCGGCCTCCATGCCCGGCAACGACAGTTGCAGTTCGAGCGGGCAGGCGATGTTCAGCACGAAACTGCCCCGCTCGGTCTGGCCGAGGCGGCAGCGGTTGACGAACTCTTCCGCCTCGCTGCGAGACAGTCGGGGGTGGTACGCCTGCGGGACAAGAACGCTGTGAGCCGCCGACAACAGGAGTCGGCGGGTGCCGTTGATCATCCGCACCGCGTGGTCGAACGGCAGATTGCCGGCCTCGGCGTCGGGGCTGACCTCGCGGAACCGCAGCACGTCGGCGGGCGGCAGGAGCAGATGCTCCAGCACCTCGCTCGCCGGTCGCCGCTCGAACTCGGCCAACTTCCGCACCGCCTCGGCGACGGCCTCGTCGTAGTCGGCGAAGGTCGTGTCCTCGGGGACGATCACCTGATGGGCGCGGGAATCGGGGCGGTGGTAGACGGCCACGTCGCCGTTGACACCTTCCACCGGCTTCCAGTTCAGGGAGACGGCGTAGTTCTTCAAGGCCCGTGGCGTGACCTGTCGGGTCAGGTTCGCAGGCAGTATTTCACGACGCATAAGGAATCACCTCCCGGCGAGAGAACCGGGTCATCAGGGCGGTCAGGCTGTCTGGCGACAGCAGTTGCGAACGCGGGACGTAAACCGTCTGCTCCTTGTCATTGTCGCTGGGCGGTGCGCCACGAAGGCTCACCCAGTAGGCACACTGTCTGGCGACGAGCGATTCCTCCGAGTGACGCAGCCACTCCTCGGGGTTGGCCGGAAGCTGCATCACGACGAGGAGACGCGGGTTCTGGATGTTCGCCGCACGCAGCCGGTTGTACTGGTGGAGCGGCAAACTGAACGACCACCGCCCGTCGATCTCCTTGAGCCGCTGGTACGTCGCCTTCAATTGTAGGTGGGTTTCGAACGAGCCGAGGACCGAGTCGGCGGCGAGGAACCGCCCTTCCTCGCGCACGATGGCATCGACAGCCACGGAGTCCATGTGCCGGGTGGTGTACTCGCAAGCGAAGCCCGACTTCGACGCCACGGCGTGGAGGTAGGCGTAGCTCAGTTCGGCTTCGATGTTCTGTTCCGTCAGCACGGGCTATTCTCCAGACACAAGAGCAGCGTGAGAGTTCCTGCAAGGTACGCGAATCCGGTCAGGTCGTCTCCTACAGGGAGTCGAACACAACTTCTTGACTCACAAGGACTTATCTGATTATGACGAGCTTGACGCTCACCTGTGCGACACAAACCGGCTTGTCGCTCAGATTCTCCGATTCGTGAGCGTCAACGCTGATTGCATCGCACAGGTGAGCGTCAAAAGACATCGCGCCCCTCTGCGATGTTCAAAAGCTCAGTGAAGGCGTACACCGCAGGCCGCCGCCCGGTGCTCTCGCGGACGGTCTTGAGCAACCCATCTTCGCCTGAGATCAGGGTCAGGATCCGGCGAGCAGTCGCATCGGGAATCTTCGACTGATCGATGAAGTCCGGCGACTTGAAGATCGGCGTGCTGAACAAGAAATCCAGGGCGTGGATTGCGTGGTGCGAGTGGGTCTTCTCGACAATCCAGTCCTTTTTGCGTTGATAGAGTTCGAGGATCTTCCGAGCCTTGGACTCGTTCTGAGTCGCTTGCCGTTGCAACGCCTGGAGGAAGAATCGGCACCACCCCGTCCAGTCACCGTCACGGGACACGGCCAGCAGGCGGTCGTAATACTCCTGGCGGTTTGCTTCCAAAAACTCGCTCAGGTAGAACATGGGTGATTGTAACAGTTTCCGGTCGAACAGGTACAGTGGGATGAGCATCCGCCCGATTCGACCGTTGCCGTCGAGGAACGGATGCAGGGACTCGAACTCCGCGTGAACAACCGCCAGTTGCATCAGCACGTCAGCAGTCGTCTCATGCAAATACCTTTCCCATCGTACCATGCCGTCTGGAAGATCTTCGGGGGTGATCGGGATGAAGCGGGCGTCTTCAATAGGCCGTCCGTACACGCCGATATAGTTCTGAATGGTGCGGAACTGACCGCGTGCCTTATCATGGCCGCGCACGCCGGACAGGAGCGTATCATGCACGCTCTTGACGAGGCGATTGCAAAGAGGCAACCGCCGCATCTCGTCAACCGCCTGCCGCATGGCTGTTCTGTAGTTCAGAACCTCTTCGATGTCTTCGCGCTTCGTTGGGTCAAGCGAGTCACCAGAACCGGCGGCTTCGTACTCCAGCACTTCCCCCATCGTCGCCTGGGTGCCTTCGATCCGAGACGACAGAACGGCTTCCTGCGTCGTGAGCGGAGAAAGCAAGACGGCGGCGTTCGGGATTGCCGTTAACAACCCGTCGTAGCGAGCGAGCGCCGCATTGGCTGGGCCGATTAACGGAATCAATTGCGGCCAGTCGAATGAGGTCGGGGGAAACTGGCCTGAATGGTAGGAAACGGGGGGCATCAGGTAGTCTCCTTCAGCAGGGACCGTGAATCGCCGACACGGAGTTCACCGGACAGCAGCTTCGGCAGCAGGGCATCCCGCAGGGCGGCGAGGGTGCGGGACTCATGAATGTTGGTCAGCATTTTGTCCACCAGGGGCTGGACAACCGCATCGAACCTCCTGACAACCTGTTCGTCGGGGATGGTCACCTCGAAGTTGGACAGGTCCGTCCAACTCGTTCGGGGCATCTTGGTGCCGGTCGAGGTGGCATCGGCGTGCTGGACGAGTTCATCACTGGAGAAATGGCAGAGGGCGAACCCAAACCAGCCCGACGCCTTCGGGGTGATGACCAAGATGTCAGTCGAACAAACACCATCAAGTGGCGCGATGCCGACCTTGTGGAAATAGGGGCGTAACTTGCCAAAGAGTATCTCGCCTCGGTTGAACCGAAACTTGTTGCTCTCGATTTCGGTCTGTGTCTCCCAGGAATCAAGGCTCATACACCGCCTCGGCATATGTTCCAAGGCAAGATAGGGCGTGCCGGGTGCGACATCGGCGGCGTCGATCCCACGACGGCAGTTCGTGGCAATCTCACCGAGTCGGCCCACCCGCCAGTCCTTCGGCACTGTCCCCAACGCCGAATCCTCGAACGTGTCGGGAAACAGCCCCGCCGTCGCCGCGTCGAGGCCGTCCGGCTGCCGCCCATCGACCTTGGCCCGCACTGGGTCGAAGTCCACGAACCATGACCGGAACACCGCGCGGGCCATCGCCTCCAGCGTCTCGTTCATCTGGTGGTTCAGGTCGATCTTGTCTTCTATCCCCCCGAGCATTCGGGCGATGCGTGATTGCTGAGTAACGTCGGGGACTTCGATCTCGATTGAGTAGATGAGGTTCCGGTTCAACTGCTCCTGAACTGATCCCGAGTTGTACCGTTGGAAGTCGATTGTCTGAAGCAGGTAGTATGCGAAGCGAGGGTCGTTCCCCAAGAAATCTGTCACAAACAGAGCGGAGTTGTGAGGCCAGTAATCAACCGGCGAATAACTGACCACGCCCATTGATCTGCCGCTGCGCCCGATAGTTACGCCCGGCCCCTTGGCAAGAGCCGTGTCATGGTATCCGGTGATTCCAGCCGACCCCATGACCGGGATGGAGCCAACTCGGCGTGTCGTGGCCGGTAGATCGTGTCCCCGTTGGAGACGAACGAAGTCTCCTAGTTTGACCTTCCGCCGTGCATCCGCCGATCCTTTCATTTGATCCTCGATCTTTCAAAGTTCATGTTCTCAGGACTTCAGACCTTTCAGGTTCGCACGAATCGCCCTCTCCAGCCGCGCCGATTCCGCGAACTGCTCCTCCAGTTTGGCCGTCAGGCGGGCCATCTTCTCGCCGAACGGCTCGCCGTCGTCCTCGACCTCCTCGGCCCCGACGTACCGCCCCGGCGTCAGCACATACCCATGCGAGGCGATCTCCGCGAGCTTCGCCGCCTTGCAGAAGCCCGCCACGTCGGCGTACTCGCCGGCCTTCTTCTCGCTCCTCCAGGCGTGGTAAGTGGTTGCGATCCGGGCGATTTCCTCGTCCGTCAGTTCACGCCGCGTTCGGTCTACCAGACGGCCCAGCTTGCGGGCGTCGATGAAGAGCGTCTCCCCCTGCCGCTTGCGGAACTTGCCGTTGGCCTTGCTGCGGGCAAAAAACCACAGGCAGGCCGGAATCTGCGTCGAGTAGAACAACTGCCCCGGTAGGGCGATCATGCAGTCGAGGAGGTCGGCCTCGACCAATGCCCTGCGGATGTCGTCCTCGCCCGACTGTGACGACGACATCGAGCCGTTGGCAAGCACGATCCCCGCCACGCCGGACGGCGAGAGGTGGGAGATGATGTGCTGTACCCAGCCGAAGTTGGCGTTGCCGACCGGCGGGGTGCCATACTTCCAGCGGGAGTCCTCGCGAACCCGGTCGCCGCCCCAGTCGGAGATGTTGAACGGCGGGTTGGCCAGGACGTAGTCGGCCTTCAAGTCCTTGTGCTGGTCGTTGTGGAAGGTGTCGGCGTGGAGTTGGCCGAGGTTGCACTCGATGCCCCGAATGGCGAGGTTCATCTTGCACAGCCGCCACGTCGTCGGGTTGCTCTCCTGGCCGAAGATCGACAGGTCGGTCAGCTTGCCGCCGTGGGCGGCGACGAACTTCTCGCTCTGCACGAACATGCCGCCGCTGCCGCAGCAGGGGTCGTAGACGCGGCCCTTGTACGGCTCGATCATCTCGACCAGCAGCTTGACGACGCTCCGAGGCGTGTAGAACTCGCCGCCCCCCTTGCCCTCGGCGTTGGCGAACTTGCCGAGGAAGTATTCGTACACGCGGCCCAGGATGTCCTTGGAGCGGCTGGCCTCGTCGCCCAGGCCGATGGTGCCGATCAGGTCGATGAGTTCGCCGAGGCGGGTCTTGTCAAGATCCTGGCTGGCGTAGTCCTTGGGCAGCACCCGCTTCAGAGCCGCGTTCTCGCGCTCGATGGCCTCCATCGCCCTGTCCACCAGGGTTCCGATGGTCGGCTGCTTGGCCTGGGCCTGGAGGCCGCTCCAGCGGGCCTCGGGCGGCACCCAGAAGACGTTGTCGGCGGCGTACTCGTCGCGGTCCTCGGGGTCGGCCCCGGCCTGCTGGAGCAGCTTGGCCCGGTGTTCCTCGAAGGCGTCGGAGATGTACTTCAGGAAGATGAGGCCGAGGACGACGTGCTTGTACTCGGCGGCGTCCATCGACCCGCGCAGCTTGTCGGCGGCGAGCCAGAGCTTCTCCTCGAAGCCGAGGGCAGCACCGCTGTCGGTCGTCTTCTTCCGGGCCATGCGATTCTTCCGTTCACCGAGGTTGAATCCGAACTGCAACGAGGATATTCTGTGGAGAACCCGATTGCAAGGACAGTAGCGATGACGACGACTTTCGGCTCTCGGCTACGGGAACTGCGACTGGAGAAGGGCTACAGCCAGAAGCGGCTGGCGGCGGCAGTGGGCGTGCATCACACCTACCTAAGCAAGGTCGAGTCGGGCAAGCTCGACTTCGCGCTCTACCCCGGCGAGGAACTGGTCCGCAAGCTCGCCGTCGCCCTGGAGGCCGACGAGACGGAACTTCTGCTCCTGGCCATGAAGGTGCCGCCGGCGATTCGCGCCAGGGTGCTGGCACGCCCCGAGGCTTTCCGCAAACTCGCCGCCCTGGATGACGCCTCGCTGGACGAGGTCATGAGGCACGTTGACCGTTGTCACAAAGCAAGGTGCTGAACCGATGCCTCGCATCCCCTCGCGACCGCCGCTCGATCTGTCCGGCAAGTGGGCCGTCATCGAGCTACCCACGATGGACGAGGACTACCTCGCCCTGACCCCGGACCCGCACGTCCTGATCACGCACACCGAGTTCGAGCGGTTCTCGGCGACCTTCCAGTTCGGCGCTCAACAGGGCGAGATCGACGGGCGGGTGGACGAGGTCTGGACCCATCATGCCGCTCATCAAGCCGTCGCTCCCACGACATCATCCCGGCAAGCGGGCGACACGCGGCAAGCGGACTGCTTCCGTTACCCTTTTCGTTACCCTTTTCATGGGCCACGACACCCCTATTTGGCGGCATTACAGGGCGAAGATGGCCCGTCAGCGTGTTGACAGGCCGGCATCTGTGGTTGACGTAAACGCTTGACAGCAAAGAGGTTTAGAGAAACGAGAGTGTATGGGAATCGAACCCACTGAGAGCTTTTTCCAAACCCTCCACTGGTTTTGAAGACCAGGGCCGGCACCAGCCGTGCAAACACTCTCAACAGAAGCCATCGTGGACGTCGGTCACTCTACGGTTGCCCACTCTCACGGTCAAGCGAAAAGTGTCCTACCATGAATACGTCCGGAATACGGCAGATGCAGGGGGACCTGGCTGAACGGATCGGTTCCCAGCCAGGCTTTCCGACAACACACACGAGGACCGAACCGTGGCGAAGAACAGTGCCGGCGTCCTGGTCGTGGCCTACAAGACCTCGCTCTATCCCGGCAAGCCGTTGCTCCTGGGAAAACGCAGCAAGCATCTGCGCACACCACACACCTGGAGCGGCTGGGGCGGCGAAATGAACCCCGGCGAAACCCCGGCCGAGGCCGCGATACGAGAGTTCCGCGAGGAGGCCGGCTTCCGCGGAACCCTGACTCTCGTGCCCGGTTCCGAGTGGGAACACGCTGTCTCAGTGGTTGGACTGATCCCCCTCTACACGTTCCACAATCATCTCGGCACGGTCGAAAATCAGTTCGAGCCACAACTGGACAGTTACGAAGTGGAAGACGCCCGCTGGATGTCTCTGGACGAAGTCGAGGCCCTGCCTCGCTCATCCCTCCTCTTCGCTCCGCCCGGCAGCCTCCACTTCGGTCTGGTGGCCTACCTCGGGCGGCCCGAGATTCGTCGATTGCTGACGCAACTGTGCGAACCCGATCAGACCACGACGCAGTAATCCGCCCCGAGCGGTGCGATTCGCACCGCTCGGGAACGCTCCGCGCTCACTTCAACTCGACCGACCAGTAGGCGTTGTCCAGGAACGACTTCCAGGACTGGTACTTGCGGTTGGTCAGCTTCTGGTTCAGCAGCGGACTCCGTTTCGGCTTTTCCGGCTTCCGGACCAGCGCCATCGACGCCTCACGCGGCGTCCGACCACCCTTCTTGACGTTACAGTTGACACAGGCGCAGA
>CAYYJM010000027.1:27130-27849 GCA_964471755.1 uncultured Alcaligenaceae bacterium | reverse complement strand
CACCGTCTGCTTCGGCAGCCGATCGTAGTCCATCAGGCGGATGACGCGCGGCACCTGGATCTCCGTCGAGATCGTCCGCACCCAGTCGTCGTCCTCCTGCCGGAAGTGCTTCGCGCGGAACTCGCTCAGCTCACGCCAGGTCGCGAAATCGTAGGTGGCAAACTGCCCGTCTTCCAGATTCACCACCTCGGCCAGGTCCTTCGCCAGCAGACAGAAGGCACGCCGAACCGAAATGATGTGGATGGCCATGAACAACTTGTTCAGGACCAGCACGCTGGAGTCCAGGGCAGAGCTCAGATGGGAGTTCATGCAGGTCCTCGGAAGTAGGAAACAAAAGGCCCAAACCCGCTTCGGGCTCGGTGGGTGCCTGTGTCCCTACCCACCAGAGGCGCCACCTGCCGGAGGGGTTCATCTCTTTACTATACTAACAGCAGCCCCGTCCATCTTGCAAGGAGTCGAACCCGGCCCGGCCCGGCCGATTCCCCGGACGATGGCACGACAATCCTGTGGATCCGCTACTCTCCGCACGGGGCGCGCCGATGACCGACACCCTACGACTGGACGAAAGCGACCCGCACCAGCAGGAGGAAAAACTCGGTCGCGCCCTCATGACCCGCGGGCTCATCACCCGCGACGAGTTCCTGCGCTGCAAGTCGCCCCCCAACCGGCCGGCCGGCCCACGCCCCTGTGGCGGTTGCGCCGGACGATCCCGACGAGCT
>CAYYJM010000027.1:0-27120 GCA_964471755.1 uncultured Alcaligenaceae bacterium | reverse complement strand
CCCACGCCAGTTGCTCGAAACACTCGTCCGCGGCGGCTACCTCGCCGAGAGCCAGAAAAAACGTGTCTGGGCCGAGCTGGACTCCATCACCGAACAGATCATCCCCGGCTACCGCATGCTCGAACTCATCGGCCAGGGAGCCATGGGCAAGGTCTTTCGCGCCGAACAGATCAGCATGGGTCGCCAGGTCGCCATCAAGATCCTCCATCCACGCCTGGCCAAACGCAAGGACTTCCTCGAACGCCACAAACGCGAGGCCCAGATGGCCGCACGGATGAGCCATCCCAACCTCATCCAGGCCATCGACGTCGGCGAGGCCGGCGAGATCCACTACTTCGTCATGGAACTCGTCGATGGCCATACCCTGCGCGACGAGGTCGATTCCGGCCGAATCTACGAGGAACAGGACGCCATCAACGTCATCATCAAGGTGGCCAAGGCCCTGGAACACGCCCACTCCAAGGGCCTCGTCCATCGCGATGTCAAACCGGCCAACGTCGTCGTCATGGAAGACGGGACCGTGAAACTGGCCGATCTCGGCATGGCCCAGGACACCGAGGACGAAGAACTCGTCAAGAGCGAACGCGGCCAGCGCATCGGCACGCCCTACTACATGGCCCCCGAACAGATCGACGGCCACAAGGACCTCGACGGTCGAACCGATCTGTACGGCCTCGGGGCCATGCTCTTTCACCTGGTCACCGGTCGGCCACCCTTCCCGAGCAAGAAGGTGGACAAAGTTCTCGACGATCACCTGCACCGGCTGCCACCGCCGGCCAACAAGGTCAACGAGGACGTCTCGCGGGAGTTGACCGCCGTCATCGGCAAGCTCTTGCAGAAAAATCCGGCTCGCCGCTACGCCAGTGTCGCGGACCTGCTGTCCGACCTGTACGATATCCTCGCCGGCTCCCCCCCAGCGATCGCCATGCCGAAGACGTCGAAGAAGAAACGCTCCCGCAATGAGGTCGAGGAACCGGAAGTGATTCCGGAGCCGGCCTCGCTCGCCAACCTGCCGACGGCCTACTGGATCGTCGTCGGCGTCCTGGCCGTGGCCCTGATCGTGAGCCTGGCGGGAAACGTCCTGCTCTGGCATGGCTGACACTGACGTGACGGAGGTGTGCGCATGACTCGTGCCCGATTCCTGGCGGTCCTGGCTCTGGCTGCGGCCCATGCTCTCGTGGCGACGTCGGCGGCTGAGGATCCGCTGCGGGCCGCCTACCCGTTCGTGTTCAAGGACGTGACCAGTGACGCTGGCCTGACACCACACCTGGCCGGCATCCACGGGCACGGGGCCGCCTGGGGCGACGCCGACGGCGACGGCTGGCTCGACCTCTACGTCGGCACCTTCCACGAAGCCGGCTCGGGACCGAACCGCTTCTTCCACAACGACAAGGGGAAGTTCCGCCCCGGCAACCAGAAGGCCCTCGCACTGCCGGCTCGGGCGACTGGCATGGTCTTCGCCGACCTCGACGATGACGGCGACCTCGATCTGTACGCCGCCAGCATGCCGCAGCCGAAGAACAAGCTGGTCGGCTGCGCCCTGTTCCGCAACGACGGCGGCTCCTTCACCGACGTGTCGAAGGAGAGTGGCGCGTGTCCCGAGGCGTTCGGCGGTCGCGGCGTTTGCGTTCTCGACTTCGACGGCGATGGCCGACTCGACCTGCTCGTCGGCGAGGATCCGCTCGCCGGCTACAACGGCTCGCCGACACGCAGCTCGCGTCTGTTCCGCAACAAGGGCGGCCTCCGCTTCGAGGATGCCTCGAAGACGGCCGGCCTGCCCGAGGGCATTCCCGGTCTGGGTGTCGCCGCCGCCGACGTGAACAACGACGGCTGGCCCGATCTCTTCCTCGCCTCCAGCGTCGCCAACGTCCTGTTCCTCAACGACGGCCACGGGAAGTTCACCGAGGCTCCCGGTTCGCGGCAGACGTTCGCCTGGAAGGGAGCCGGCGGCGACAACATGGTCTGTGGCGTCTGCTTCGCCGACGTCAACCGCGACGGTCGGCTCGACCTCGTCCTCGGGCCGCACTACAAGACGCCGTGGCTGGAGCCGGTGCCGATCCGACTCTACCTGAACCGCGGCATCAAGGCCGGCGTGCCCACCTACGAGGACGTGACGACGAAGGTCGGCCTCACTCCGCTGGCCCTGAAGGCTCCGCACGTCGAGATCCAGGACTTCGACAACGATGGCTGGCCGGACATCTCCGCCAGCACGATCAAGTTCGCCGATGGCAAGCCGTACCCGGTTCTGTTCCGACACCAGGGTCTCCAGGACGGTCTGCCGCGCTTCCGCGACGACGCCTGGGCCGTCAACGACTACCCGACCGCTGAGGACCGGGCGATCCGACGCACCGGCACGCTGTTCCAGAAGATGGTCAAGGATCGGAAGATCATCTACATGGCGTCGGGCCCCTCGGGCGACTTCGACAACGACGGCAGGCTCGATCAGTTCCTGCCGAGTTGGTGGCCCGAGAGCCCCTCGCTGCTGCTCAAGAACGAGACGCCCGGCGGAAACTGGCTGCGCGTCCAGGTCGTCGGCAGCGACGGCGTCAACCGCATGGGGATCGGCGCGAAGGTGAAGATCTACGCGCCGGGCAAGCTCGGCGAACCGGCCGCTCTGCTCGGCTGCCGTGACATCGCCATCGGCTACGGATACGCCTCGGGCCAGCCGGGTTACGCTCACTTCGGGCTCGGCAAGGAGAAGAGCGCCGACGTCGAGGTGATCCTGCCGCACGGCAAGGGAACGCTCACCCGCAAGGGCGTCTCGGCAAACCAGACCCTGACGGTGACGCGATGAAGCCGACCTCTCTGCTGGCCCTCGCCGTGGTCGTCGGCCTGGTGGGCGGATCGGTCCGCGCCGACGAACTGCGGCTCGATGCGAAGACGCTGTACGAGCGATCGGTCGGCCGCGATGTTCGCCTGGCTCCGGACGGCGCGGCCATCGAGTTGGACGAGGGCGAACTGTTCGAGGACGACGGCCCGGCAGCCGGCTACTCGTATCGGCCAAACGAGGAGCGCCTCGGCGGCGACGTGCGGATCAAGAAGATTCTGCACGTTGCGAATCCGGCGGCGCGCGGTGCGACGCTCCTGATCGGGCCTGGTGGCGACCTTCACGCCGAGATCAACGGCCAGGCGATCGAGTTGAAGGCCGCGAGCAAGGCCGGTAACTACTGGCAGGCGTATGTCATCCCGACGGAGGTTCTTCGCGCCGGGGCGAACGAGATCGTGCTGTCCGGCACCGGCCGGGTGTGGATCGCCCGGGCGGAGGACTTCGCGGCCGGCTCGCCAGTTAGCTCGCTGCGCGAGGCCGCTCGCTCCGCTCGCGGGCCGCGTCATCCCGGCCGCAGTTCACGGAGCAGCGACGGCGGCAAGACGTGGGCCGTCGATCATCTCGGCCCCGCTGGTGACATCGCCGGCGAATACTACGTCCGGCTCTTCCTCGACCATCATCGCCCGGCCGGGTCGCTCATTCTGCCGATCCTCGACGCCGGTAACCTTGCGGGACGAACCATCGCCCCGCCGCTGACGAAACCGATCCCGATCCGTCTCGACCTCGACGCCGATCCGGGCAAGACGGGCAGCGTGCGGCTGCGCGTCCGCACCGGAACGACACCGATCCCCGACGGCAAGAACTGGTCTGACTGGCAAGACATCGTCAGCGGCACGGAGATCCGCACGCCGACCGGCCGGTTCCTTCAGATCGCCGTGGATCTGACCACGACCAACCCGCTGACCACGCCGCGTCTGAAGGGACTGCGACTGACGGCCAGCCCGACCAGGGGCGACGACTGGGCGGCGAAGCTGAAGGTCGTCGAGGTCCACAACCCGGAGATCATCCGCACGGCGATCCCGTTCGTCTACGAACCGTTCGACCATTCACGGCTGAAGGAACTCCGCACTCGGTTCCAGCTCGACGAGGTCGTGCGTGGAGCAAAGACTGAGTTGGAACTGATCGAGCGGCTCGCTCGCTGGTCGGCCCAGCGCTGGGAACGGGGGCACCTGGCGAAGGAGTATCCGCCGTGGAACGCTCTGGAGATCCTCAAGAGCCACGCGGACGGCACGCCGATCGGCGGCTTCTGTCAGCAGTACAACGTCGTCTTCCTCCAGGCGTGCGAGAGCTTCGGCATTCCGGGCCGGGCCGTGTCGATCGGGCCGGGAGACCACGGCGCGAAGATCGGTCGCGGCGGACACGAGGTCGTCGAGGTCTGGTCGAACCAGTTCCGCAAGTGGATCTACGTCGATGGCAACCTGGCCTGGTACGCCACCGACCCGGATAGTGCGACTCCACTGTCACTGTGGGAACTCCGCCAACGACAGATGCCGGTGCGGGAAGGGAAGCCCCCCGCGCCGATCCGGGTGGTCCACCTGCGCGAGGAGGGCAAACGCTGGAGCGGGCTCGCCGACTGGCCGCCGTTCCTCGAACTGCGGCTCATTCCGCGAAGCGACTTCCTGACGCGGAAGGCTCCGCTGCCGCTCCACCAGGGGATGCGCGGCTGGTTCTGGACCGGCCATCACGTCTGGACCGATCCGGCCAGCCCGGCCAGCCTGCTCTACGGCCGACGTGTCTCCGAGCGTCGCAACTGGGAGTGGACGCTCAACCAGGCCCGGTTCACCCTCGAGGCGACGGCGACACCCGGCGAGGTGCGCGTTCACCTCGACAGCGAGACGCCGGGCTTCGACACGTTCCTGGCCGACATCGACGGGACCGGCTCGAAGCCGATCGCGTCGGGCTTTGTCTGGAAGCTCCACGCTGGCAAGAATCGGCTGGAGGTTCGGCCGCGCAACGTCGCCGGCCGGGAGGGTATCGCCAGTCGCGTGATCGTCGAGCAGCCGTGAGGCCGGCTTTGTTCTGGCTGTCTGATCTGACTTTTTTGGACTGCGGTGATTCTTCCCCGCTCTGACTTTCTCGCTTCGGAGGATGACTGAGCCAGAAAGTCAGAAAGCCAGAGCGGCGAAGGAATCGCCGCAGTCCAAAAAAGTTAGAAAGTCAGAACCGAGCCGCCCTCGTCAGGGCCGATCCTCCATCTCTTGCGGCGTCCTCTGGGTCGCCGCCTGACGCCGGGCGACCGCTTCCTCCAGCTGGGCGATCTCCTGACGAAGATCGTCCAGTTCCTCCAGTTTGGCCTGTTCCAGGTCGCGCAGCTGCTCCAGCTGTCGTTCCGGCGACGTGCCGATGAGCCGCTGGATGAGCTGCAACAGCAGGAACGCTCGCCAGCCGCGCAGAGCGAGCCCCTGCATGCGATAGAGCCGCCCCAGCCGGGCCAGCTGCTCCAGCCGCAGGACCCGGCTCAGACGCAGAACGCGGAACAGCGGCAGGAAGTGCAGGAACGGCAACAGAATGATCGCCAGGGTGATCCAGTTCGCCAGGGCGTAGCGGAAGCGATGTTTGGCGACCGCCAGCATGATGATGAACTCGAGCGTGAACGCGAACCAGACCAGGGCGTTGCCGGCCTCGACGAGGAACTCCAGCCAGAAGTGCTGGTGCATCTGCTTGTGGAAGAAGAACTCCGCCACCAGCAACGGCAGCACGAGCAGGGCGATGAAGATCATCGGCCAGCCGAAGGCGCGTTCCAGGTCACGCCGCAGGTCGTGTTCGACGGTCCGCCAGCCGAAGCCGGGCAGCCAGAGCTGCCGGCCCGGTCCCTGACTCCGCTGCGCCATCCGCCACGGCGGAACGAGACTGACGATCAGCAGATCGCGCAGCGGTCGCCACCAGGTGCCGGCCGGGGCCTGAAGGAAACGCCACAGACCCTCCAGGCAGAACAGCGGCCAGAGCCCGGCCAGCATCCACAGCTGAATCTGAAGCTCAGGAGTGAACGGATTGACGCCCTCGTCTTCCAGCTGGGCGATGACGGCCGGGTTCTGAAGCTGGTCCGGATCGGGCAGCTTGTGGCGATGGAGCAAACCACCCAGCACGATCAGGAACAGGACGGCCAGCCAGAACATGATCCGGGCCAGCGGTGCCTCCAGCCACAGGCGAGCGGGCGTTTCGGAGGACGCGGCGAAGGCGGTCATCGGAAGACTCCCGGGTAGCGCGGCAGATCGGCCAGGCACCGTAGCGTGCCGGCTTCCGTGGGCTGGCCGCGCGGGTCGAAAAGCAGTCCGCGCAACCCCGCGGCCTGTGCCCCGGCCACGTCGTTGTACGGATCGTCTCCCACCAGGAGGATCTCTTCGGCGAGAAGATTCGTCCGGCGGGTCAGTTCCGCGAAGAAGTGCGGCGACGGCTTTCGCCAGCCGATCTCGGCACTGACGACGACGTGATGCAGCACGTTGAGGGCGGGAAAGCCCGCCTGAACCGAGTGCAGGCGAGCGTCGAAGTTGGAGGCCAGGCCCAGCCGAAGGCCGGCCCCGGCCAGCGTTCGTAGCACGGCGTCGGTCTCGGCCTCCAGCCGCCAGGAGGCGGGCCGGGCGAAGTGATCCCACAGGGCCTGGAAGCAGTCCTCACGACGGACCACGTCGTCGAGAACTTCGCCGACGATGGCCCGCCAGCGGGCCACCTCGCGCTCGGCCGACGTGTGCAGACCGTCGGCCTCGTCGAGGGCTTCCTGACGGGCAAAACTGACGGCGAAGCGACGGACGATCTCCGCCGGGTCCAGCCCGCTGCCGAAGGTCTGACCGATCCGGGCGTAGACTTCCCCGGCTGGCGGATCGGGATGGAGAAGAGTGCCGACGGCGTCGAAGAAGATGGCCCGGATGTTCACGCGTCATTCCCAGCGGAGGAGGTCCAGAGACGATTCCGCAGGAATTATAGCTCCCGATCGACCGGTCAGTACGCCAGCTCCAGGCGCAGGAACAGGCCGTGAGCGAACATGTCGAGGTTGGACTGATGGATCTGGCCCAGGTCGAACCAGTGTTCGTACTGATACGCCGTCCGCACGCGGAGCGTCTGCCAGGTCGGCGGCGAGTAACTCAGGCCGAACTGGAACTGAATCGTCTGCACCGCTGGCGAGCCGCGTTGCTCGAACTGTTCGGACAACGGCAGGGCGTTAAGCGACGTGCTGAACTTCTGATTCGCCTGACCGAGAACGATCGACGATTCGACGTTCGTGTACAGGGCCAGGCCCGGCAGCATGTCGCAGGCCCGTTCCAGGTCGAACATGCCGACCAGGCCGCCCCCCACGAAATGGTTGCTCGCCGTCTGGGTGGCGAACCCACCGACGTTCCGCGTGTCGTAGAACGACGTGAGAATACGGCCACCGACCCGCGAGTGAAAGAACCAGTTCCCGTAGGGTCGGATTCGCTCGGTCTGATAGAGGAAATCGATCACGTTGAGATCGAAGCGCGTGCGAATCCCCGCCGGATCGTTGGTCCCCTGGCTGCCGAGATAGCGGTAGCCGATCAGGAATGCACCGAGCGTGTCGGGCAGCCGGTAGCCGACCTCCAGGCGAGGAGCGACCGTCCAGGCGAGGGGCGTGCTGTCCAGGTCGCTGTAGTTGTAGCCGTGAGGCGAGATGCCCTCGTTGAGCAGGAGCTTGTCCTTCACGTGTGGCTTGAGTACGGTCAGGTCCCAGTTGATCAGCCACATGCAGGGAGCCGAACCGGGTCCGTAGATGCTCCAGCCTTCCGGGCCGGGATCGTAGCCGTCGGGCGGCAATGGATACGGCGGAAACGGAGACGGATAGACCGGCGTCCCCAGCTCGACCGGCGGCAGAGGAGCGATCGGCCCAGAAACCGGCGGCGGCACGATGGGCGGAGCCATGACGGGAGACTGCCCCATCGCCGGTACGGCGATCAGCAACAATACCGCGAATGGGGAGCCGAAGCGCCAGCCCATGACCATCCTCCTCTGTCCGAAGCCATCTCGGGGCGCGAGGGATAGCGTGGCGTGGCGGCGGAGTCAAGGGCAAAGTTCGACGTACCGACCTGCGGCGCCCTCACAGTTGCGTCTCGGCCATCTCGATGGCCCGCAGCAGACCGCGAGCCTTGTTCATCGTCTCCTCGTACTCGCTGGCCGGCACGCTGTCGGCGACGATGCCCGCTCCCGCTTGCAGATAGCACGTCTGGCCCTTGAGTACCAGCGTTCGCAGGGCGATGCAGGTGTCCATGTTGCCGCCGAAGTCGAAGTAGCCGACCGCGCCACCGTAGGGGCCGCGTCGATGCGGCTCCAGTTCGTCGATGATCTCCATCGCTCGCACCTTGGGCGCGCCGGAGAGCGTCCCCGCCGGCAGACACGAACGCAGGGCGTCGAACGCCGTCTTGCCCGGCAGGAGTCGGCCGGTCACCGTGCTGCACAGGTGCATGACGTGGCTGTAGCGCTCCACGGTCAACACGTCAGTCAACTCGACGGAACCGAATCGGCCGACACGACCGACATCGTTCCGACCCAGATCCACGAGCATGATGTGTTCGGCCAGTTCCTTCGGATCGGCGAGCAGTTCCTCGGCCAGGGCCTGATCTTCCTCGGGCGTCTTGCCGCGCCGGCGGGTGCCGGCCAGGGGGCGAATCGTCAGCAGATCCCCCTCGACGCGGGCCATGATCTCCGGCGAACTACCGATGAGCGCGAGCGGCCCCTGTTTCAGGAAGAACAGGAACGGACTGGGATTGACCACCCGCAGCGTGCGGAATATGTCGAACGGCCGGGCGCGCGTCTCCGTCTGAAGCCGTTGACTCAGAACGACCTGGAAGATGTCGCCCGCCCGGATGTACTCCCGGGCACGCTCGACGGCGGCCTCGTAGCCCTCTCGGCTCAGGTTCGAGGTGTACGCCTGGGTCGCCTCGCCGAGCGGGGCGATGTCGGTCAACTGCAAGTCGGCGACGCCCTGCTGCAAGCGTTCCACCAGACGATCGACCCGCTGGCAGGCCGTGCGGTAGCTCCCTTCCAGGTCGGCCGGATCGACGTGGGCATGAGCCACGACCGCTACCGTCTTGGTGATGTGGTCGAAGATGACCATCCGGTCGTAGAAGGCGAAGCAGAGATCGGGCAGGTGGCGGTCGTCCTGCGGCGGGTTCGGCAGACGTTCCACGTAGCGGATGGTGTCGTAGGCGGCGTATCCGACGGCTCCGCCACAGAAGCGTGGCAGGCCCGGTAGCTTCGGTGCCCGGTAGCGGGCCAGGTGTTCTTCCAGCAGCCGCAGCGGATCGGGATGAGTCAACTCCTCGCGGTGAGCCGGGCCCGCATCGCCGGTGCCATTGCGGCCTGGCTGGCGCGACTCGATCCGGACGCGGTTCTCGTACGCCTCGAAGCGGAGGAACGGGCCCGCACCCAGGAAGCTGTACCGGCCCAGACGTTCGCCACCGACGACGCTCTCGAACAGGAAGGCCCAGTCCCCTTCAAGGATCTTGCAGAACGCCGAGACAGGCGTCAGGGTGTCGCCGATCAACTGTCGGTAGACCGGAACGACCGAGTAGTCGCGGGCCAGGTCGCGAAATTCTTCCAGCGTCGGACGGTAGCGCATGCGTCGGTTCTCCTCCCGCTGATGTAGGACCTGATCGAGCCCGAGGCGACCCCGCCTCTCGTCGCGGCCGGGCCGATCATCTATCCTAGCAGGATTCCGGGGAGAAGTGTGGATGCGCAAGTGTCATGTCTGCCAGGCGGAGAACGAGGACGACGCCCCTCGCTGCGTGGCGTGTAACGCCCGGCTGCGCAAGCGCGACCGGCACAGCATGGACGCTCCGGACTCCCCCTTCGCGCCGCAGGCCGACCCGATCAACCAGCCCGCCGTGCGTGCCTACTACGCCGCCGTCTGGGGCCTGCTTCCCCTGGTTGGCCTGATCCAGGGGCCGCTCGCGGTCTACCACGGCATCCGGGCGAACCGGCAGGGCCGCAACCATCCCGGCTACATCGGCCAGGCGGCGGCCTGGTTCGGCATCGTCCTGGGCAGTGCCGAGACTGTCACGCAGTGGGTCGGCCTCCTGCTCATGTACTGGGGCCTGACTGCGTGATCCGGCCGGGATCACAGCGGCTGATCCGGCATCGGCGGCTTCTCGTTGTAGCCGGCCATGAGCCAGCGTACCAGCCAGTCCGGCAGACGCGCGATCAGGCCCATCAAGAGGCTCATCCGCCAGGGGAAGTTGTAGACCTTTCGCCGACGCCGGATCGCGCCGACGATCCGACGCGCGGCCGTCTCCGCCGTCAGCGCGAACGGCATGGTGAAATCGAAGCAGTCGGTCATCGGCGTCTTGATGAAGCCCGGACAGACCGTCGTGACGTGGATGCCCAGCGGAGCCAGCTGGATCCGCAGGCCCTCCATGTAGCCGTTGACGGCCGCCTTCGACGCCGTGTAAGCCGACTCACCGGGAAGGCCCTTGTACGCGCCCAGGCTGGACACGGCCACCAGGTGTCCCTGCTTCCGCTGGAGCATCTCGGCCAGGACCGCCTCGATCGAGTAGACCACGCCCAGGGTGTTGACCTGGAACATTTTCTCCACGTCGCCCACGTTGAACGGTTCCAACAGGGTGGGGGCTCCGACGCCGGCGTTGGCGATCAGCAGATCGATCGGGCCGAGCGACCGGCGCAGGCTCTCGACGGCGGCCAGGATCTGGGAGCGCTGACCGACATCGGCCCCGGCGATGGCCACCTCGGCTCCGCTCGCGCGCAGTTGGCCAGCCAGGTCCTCCAGCCGGTCCACCCGGCGAGCGATCAGGCCGAGGCGGACGCCTTCGCCGGCCAGGCACCGGGCCAGTTCCCAGCCCAGGCCGCTCGACGCCCCCGTGATGACCGCGACTCGGCCGGTCAATCGGCTCGCTCCCCACATGGTTCCGTCCCTCCGACATGGATCCCACCGCCGCCATGATAGCTACGTCGGGCGCTTCCGGCACGACTCGGCCCCTTGACCGAGCGACGAAGGGCAGGAAAACGTGACCTTTCCGCGCCACCGTGTCATAATTGCCGGAACGACCACGCCCGCAGGGATGTGGGGGAGTCCCCACCTGTCCGTGACGCCGAGGGGTTCCATCGATGCTCCAGCTCCGTTGCCTTCAGCGTGGCCGCCGGCTTCTCCCCCTGCTGCTCGCGGCCTTCGCGTTTGGATCGATTTTGCCGGCCGAGCCGCAAGGAGGGCCGAACTGTCCGCCGGCCCGGCTGCCCGCTCCGCCGGTGTTCCTGCAACCGACCCAGCCGCCACTCGCTCCGGCAGCGCCGGAGCGGTACGACGTCGTCATCCGCTACCGCATCGACGCTCCCCGCGACGAGCGGCTGCGCCGGTACTTCCGCCTGGTCGAGGATCTGACCGCCGCCGGCTTCGTACGTAGCCCGGCCGACGTTCCCTCGCAGATCGAGCCGGAAGACGCGCGGCACACCCGCTTCCGTGGCACCCTGGCCCGGTCGGCCGTCGCTCGGGTGCTGGAGCAGGCCGACGTCCGGGCCGTGCTGCTGGTGCCGGTCGGCAAGGACCTCCCGGCCGAGGAGGTTCGCGTCGAGTTACGGCTCGTCGGTGGTCTGCCGAACCGTCAGCAGCGTGACCTGCACGCCCAGGCTCGTCAGGCCCTGGCCGCCGCCGGCTTCGGCGAGGCGATCGGCTACGACACGCGCCGCTACACGCGCGTCCTGGGTCGCATCGCCAGTGGCAAGCTCAATCCTCTGCTGGAAGACCTTCGCCGTCAGCCGGCCGCCTGGCCGCTGCTGCCCGGTTCGTTCCTGGCCGACCTCCGCAAGCAGCCCAACGGCTCCGTCGTCCTCGAACGAGTCGTGACAGAATGGCGAAAGCTCCCCGGCGGCGAGAAGCTCGTTCGCGACCTGGTGGAGCAATGGCAGGTCTACCCGGCCGCCCTCGAGTTTTTCCGCACCCTCCGGATCGAGGCCAAGCAGGATCCGACCGTCCTGATCGAGTCGCAGATCCACAACTTCGTCACCGATCCGGGCTCGGCCGAACTGCTCGGCAAACTGTTCGATGAGGTCCGCAAGAGCGAGGCCGGCCCGGCGATGATGGACATCCTCCTGGCCCGGATCGAGGCGTCCGGCCTGGTCAGCGATCTGCCCGTGCTGTTCCGGGCGTCGCCGCCGGTGCGCATCGTCGAGGCGCAGGTGAACTGGCCGCTGCCTGGCGTCCCCTCGGCTCCGCCGGAAGCGCCCAAGGGGCAGGAGAAGTTCAGCCCCGATTTCCGTGCCCTGGTCGGCGACGCCGACGCGGCGATGAAACCACGACGCTTCGAGGTGCTGCTGCGCAATCCGCTCACCGAACGCGGCCGACAGTGGGCCGCTCGCTACCTCTCGCTGCCGGTCAGTATCGAGGGCCGGCTCGGCTCGATCGTCACCGTCTACGGTCCCCCCTCGGCCGCGGCTGCGGTGGCCGCCCTGCCGGAGGTAATGGCCATCCGCCTGCCTCGTCGGGCGACCGAGGCTCGAAGACCGGCCCGGGAACTGCTCGGCAGTTGTGCCGGCGGGACGCCTCCGGCCGACCAGTACGCCCAGGCCGGCCGACTGCGTCAGGTCGTGGTCATCGGAGCCGACTTCCGCGGCTGGGAGGCGCTCAAGGGCCAGGGGCTGCCGGCCACGACTCGACTGCTCGATCTGACCAGCGAACGCACTCGCGATTTCCTGCCCGATCCGTACCCCGGCGATCCGAAGGAAACCGGCCCCGGTACGCAGGCCGCCCTGGCCCTGGTTCGCTCCGCCGCGACGACGGAACTGCTCCTGGTGCGGGTCGATCCGGAGGCTCCGTACCAGGTGGATTTCGTCGCTCGCCTCACCGCCGGCGAACCGGAAGAGTCCCTGGCCCTGGTCGCTCGACTACGCGACATCAACGACGATCGCCGCGAACTGCAAGCCCGCAAGGATCGCCTTCTGGAGGAGCGGCAGCGGCTCCTGCTCGATTTCCGGCCCGAGGTGGAGAAGGCCCGCCAGGAACACGCCCAGCGTCAGGCCGAGTTCGAGCGTGACCGCCTGGCCTTCGAGGGCCGCCGTACGCGGTTCCTCGCTCACGAGCGGCTCACCAACGACCTCCGCAAGATGCGCGTCGTCTGGAACACGCTCACCTGGGACACCGGCTATCCCCTCTTCGGGACCGGGCCGTTGAGTCGGTTCCTGGACGATCACCCCTATCCGGGCGTCTGGCTGCAATCGCGTGGTGGCGACCTGCGGCGCATCTGGTTCGGGATGTTCCAGGATCTGGACAGCAGCGGTAGCATGGAGATGCTCCCCGCCACGGAGCCGCTCCCCGCTGGTCGCTGGAGCCCCGATTTCGGCTTCCTGGCCTGGAAGGACGCCCGCGGGCAACGCGGCCTCGATCTGCCGGCCGGAGCCGTGCTGCGCGTGGCCATCCAGTGGCAGGAAATCCACGACGCCGACCTGGCTCTGGTGGGCGACTACTTCCAGGAACCGCTCGCCCGCCTGGACGTGCAGGTGCTGCATCAACTCGACCCGAAGGGGGAAACCCGGCCGGCCGACGATCTGGCCCTGATCGCACAAACGGTTGGGATTCCGCAGCGGATTCTCAACACGGCCCGTTACTCCGTCTACGAGCAGGCCGTCGAGTTCCGTGTCGAGAAGGCCGGTCGCTACCTGCTCCGGGTTCCGGGCTTCGCTCCGGAAAGCACCCGGCCACGGGAATTGCCGACCATCCCGGCGGCACGCGAGGTCGGTGAACTCCATCCGCGTGTGGTCGTTCGCACGATCACTGGGCCGGGAGAGGCCCTCTTTGAAGCGCCGCCGAAGTCCCGGCCGGCGCTGCCGATGCCGGCCGACGCGCGGCGCGCCGTGCCGCTGGTCGAACCGGAATAGCCGGGTGGCGGACGGCCCGCCACTTGACACAGTTTCCCGGAGCCCGTTAAACTCACTGTAATGGGAGTGGCGACCTTCGGGTCGTTCCTCCCTCGGCTGGCTCCGCTGCCCCGGGAGAGGCACCGTGAAGGCGATCATCAGCGATATCCACAGTAACTACGAAGCCCTCGTCGCGGTCCTCGAGGATATCGACAAGCACAACGTCACCGAGATTTACTGTCTCGGCGACGTCGTTGGCTACGGTCCGAATCCACGCGAGTGCGTGGATCTGATCCGTCGTTGCAAGATGGTTCTCCTGGGCAACCACGACCAGGGGGCGATGTTCGACCCGGAAGGTTTCAACCAGCCGGCCGAGCGAGCCATCTTCTGGACGCGAGCCCAGCTGGAGTCGTCCAGTGAGCCGCGTAACGTTCGTGAGGCGCGCTGGGAGTTCCTGGCCGAGCGGCCCCGCACCTATCGCGAGAATGGCCTGCTCTTCGTCCACGGCTCGGCCAGGAATCCGCTCAACGAGTACGTCTTTCCCGAGGACATCTACAACCATCGCAAGATGGAGCGGATCTACTCACTCGTCGAGCGTACCTGCTTCCAGGGGCACACGCACGTTCCGGGCGTCTTCATCGAGCAACTGCCCGAGGACGTCTATCAGTTCAAGAGCCCCGATGAGATCGACTGGGTCCATCAACTCGACGGCCGAAAGACGCTCTGCAACGTCGGTTCCGTCGGCCAGCCGCGTGATGGCGACTGGCGGTCCTGCTACATTCTGCTCGACGGCGACGTGATCCGCTTCCGTCGTGTGGAATACGATGTGGCCACTACCGTGAAGAAAATCTATGCCATTCCGGAACTGGAGAACTTCCTGGGCGAACGACTCCGCGACGGTCGTTGATCCGGGGAACTCCCGCGAGTGAGTATCCGCGCGGGCTGAGCCTCTCCTGAAACCAGGAACGGCGTCCGTTCGTCGGGCCGCGTTCCTGGTTGTTTCTCTTTCTCGACGAGCACCCCGCGACCATGCAGAACCGCAATACCCGCTTCCTGGTTTTCATGCTGGCCGCGTTCGGCTTCATGATGATCTGGGCCGCCTTGCACCAGGCCATCTACCCCCCCATCCCGCCCGAGGAAGATCCCAGCGCCCAGGTCGCCGAGAAGGACGGCAAGGGGGGCAAGGACGGCACAAAGGTTCCGCCACCGACCGTTCCGACCGGCCTGGCGACCCAGTTCAGCAAGGATGTCGCCGTGCGTGCCGAGAGCATCGCCCGTGCCGAACGCCTGCGTGAACTCGAGAAGCAGCGTGCGGTCGAGGATCGCGTCACGGCCCTCAGCGATCTGATCGCCCTGGGCAGCGAGGAGCCGGATTCGCCGTTTCATCTCGGCGTCAAGCTCGACCCGCGCGGAGCCGGCGTCCGCAGTGTCCTGCTCAACAAGTTCTCCCGCATGGACCAGGACGGCCGGCCGGCTCCGGGTCTGTTCGAGCTGATTCCGGGCGATGACCACCGGAACATCCCGGCCAACGTTCTGTATCACTTCCCGGACCTGATCTCCGATCGGCCCGTGGATGAACTCGGCCGGGTCGTCTGGAAGGCCAGCGCGGTCCGCGCGGAGAAGGTCGACGATGGTCGCTCCCGCCAGATCGTCGAGTTCACCACCCAGGTGGCCGGCGTCGAGATCGTCAAGCGTTTCAGCCTGACCGAGCGCGAATACCACCTCGGCCTGGAACTCCAGTTCACGCGCAAGGAGGAGTTCGCGGGCAAGGGAGCCAACCGCTTCCGGTATCAACTCACTGGCGCTCATGGTCTGCCCATCGAGGGCAAATGGTTCACGAACTTCTTCCGCACCTCGCTCATCGGCCAGGAATACAGGAACACCATCTTCCGCGATTTCCAGGACGTGCGACAGATCGGCGTCTGGGGCGGCGGCGAGGTCGTCAACCGCGAGGAGAACAAGTTCTTCCGCTATGCCGGGATCGCGGTCCAGTATTTCGCCTCGGTCGTCGTCGTCGATCAGCAGGAGAACCAGACGCCGCGCATCGCGCGGGTTCGGCCCACGCTCGAACGTGGCGTGACGCGGGGCACTCTCAAGAGCGTCGCTCCGGATCAGTCGAGTTTCGTCCTCCAGTCGGCCAATCACGATTACACCTTCCAGGTGCTGAACCCGTTCATCCGTGCGGAACTGACCAACGTCCCGCTCGAGATCCGCATCGCCGTCGTCTCGACCACCAACCGATACGGCAAGGAAATCGCCGAGCAGGTCGAGCCGGAGTTCCACGTTCAACCGCTCTGGGTGGATGACATCACCGTCCGGCTCACGTCCGAGACGCTCGACCTGGAGAAGGACAAGCCGGTCGTTCACAAGTTCGTGCTGTACAACGGCCCGGTCAAGGTGAGCCTCCTGAGCCAGATGAAGGACGAGCGCGCCGTCCCGCCCGAGGTCGTCGCCCGCTACGTCGATACGTTCCATCTCAACACCCTGACGGACTACCAGTCGCCCGGTTGGATCGGCAGCTTCTCCAACTCCATCTACTGGACGCCGCTCGTCATCAACACGACGAACCTGATGCACTGGGTGTTGAACCAGCTGTACACCTGGGTTCCCAACTATGGCGTGTGCATCATCCTGCTGACGGTCCTGGTGCGTGGTCTGATGTTCCCCCTGAGTCTGCGGCAGGCGAAGACCATGCAGAAGATGCAGGTCCTCGGCCCGGAACTGAAGGCCCTCAACGAGAAGTACAAGGACGACCGCCAGGGGATGGCCGCCGCCCAGATGGAGTTGTATCGCAAGCACGGCGTCAACCCGTTCGGCACCTGCTGGGTGCTGCTCCTGCAACTGCCCATCTTCATGGGTCTGTGGTACGCCTTGCAGGAGAGCATCTTCTTCCGGCTCGCTCCGTTCTGGCCGACCTGGGTCGTCAACCTCGCCGCCCCGGACATGCTCTTCCACTGGGGCCGGCACATCCCGGTCATCAGCCGTGACATGGACTACGGCGGCTTCCTGTATCTGGGGCCGTACCTGAACATTCTGCCGCTGATCGCCGTCGCTCTGATGTTGGTCCAGCAAAAGATGATGACACCGCCGCCGACCAACGAGCAGGAGGAGGCCAACCAGCGTGTCATGACGATCATGATGTGCGTTATGGGTCTGCTCTTCTACAAGGTGGCGGCCGGGTTGTGCATCTACTTCATCGCCACGAGCCTGTGGGGCGTGGCCGAGCGTCAGTTCCTGCCGAAGGTTCCCAAGCCGGGCGAGAAACCGGCCGAGACGGCCGCACCCGCGACGTCGTCCGTTCAGCTGGCGGGCAGCACGAGCGGCGGCTCGACCGGGATCAGCCCGACGACGCAACCGGAGCAGGAACCGCGCGACTACCGCGGCCGCTCGAAGAAGGGCAAGAAGGGTCGTCGGCCCGAGCAGAAGCCGACGCCGACCGGCCCTCCGGCCGCGACCGAGGAGCAGCCGACGACGGCCCTGGGTCGCTTCGCCGCCTGGTGGCGAAGCCGTCGCCGGGCCCTCGCCGAGTGGTGGGCCGAGGTCCTCCGCCAGGCCGAGAAGAAGTAACCGTACGCGGTGAGGCATCGAGGGGCCATGCGACCGTACCATGTCCTGCTCCTGATCCCGTTCGTCGCACTGCCGCTGGCAGCCGAGACGGAACCGGCAGCCTACGTCGCTCAGTTCGAGAAGGGCCTCGACGGTCAGCCCTTCGTCCAGCTCAGTGAGCGGATGGAGCGCGGCAAGACGGAACGTCTCGTCACCGTTCGGTTCACCGTTCAGCGTGTGGACGGCAAGGCTCCCGAGCCCGGCGACCGTGTCGTCTTGCAGGAAGACGGCGTGACCGTCGCCGAGGTCGAACTGGGCCAGCAGATCGCCACGCCGATGTCCGCCGTCCTCTGCATGGACATCTCCGGCAGCATGGCCGCGGCCGGCAAGATCGATCAGGCGAAGGCCGCCTCGCTGGCCTTCCTCAACCGACTGACGCCGACGGTCGATCTCGGTCTGCTCCTCTTCGACGACCAGGTTCGCGAGGACGCCGCCCGGTTCGTTCCGCTGGCAGGCAACCCGGCCGACTACCCCGCCACCCGAAAGCAGATCCGCGAGCTGATCCAGAAGGCGAAGCCCGAGGGGGGCACCGCCTACCTGGACGCGACGGCCCGGGCCCTGAAGATGCTCGGTCCCGGCGACAAGCTCGTTCGCAAGGCCGTCATCGTCATGACCGATGGTGCGGACCTCGCCAGTCAGGCGACCCTGGATGGGGTCATCGCGCAGGCCCTGGCCGCTCGGGTGCCGGTCTACACGATCGGCATCGGCCAGGCGGGCAATCGTGAGGTCGTCCACACGGCCCTGGTCCTGGACCGTTCCGGCAGCATGAAGGGCAAGGCCAACGACACCGACGCCAGGACGAAACTGGAGGCCCTGCACGAGGCCGCCAGCCGATTCATCGACCTGACCCGGCCGAACGCGAAGACGACCCTGGTGCCGTTCAGCACGGCGGTCGCCACGCCCGCTCCGCCGAGCAGCGACCGGGCCATGCTCAAGCGGCGCATCGCCGAGATCACCGCCGAGGGGGGGACCCGGCTCTACGACGCTGTCCTCGACGGCATCGACACGGTCGCCGCCACGGCCGGGCCGGGCAAGCGCATCGTCGTCGTGCTGACCGACGGCAAGGACGAGGCCCCTGGCAGCCGGGCCAGTCCGGTCGAGATCATTCGTCGGGCCAGGGAGGAGAAGGTCACGCTCTACACGCTTGGCCTGGGTCGTGATCACGAGGTCAACAAGCCGGTGCTGGAGCGTCTGGCCCGCGAGACCGGCGGCCAGTTCTTCCATGCCAGCAGCGAGCGCCGCCTGCTCGATCTCTTCGAGCAGCTGTCGCTGTCCATCTACGACGATGGCATCGACGAGGAGAGTCTGACCCGGCTGGCCCAGGCGACCGGCGGTCGCTACTTCCCGGTCAAGGACGCCGGCCAGCTGGAGTTCCTCTTTCCGCAGCTGGCCCGGGAACTGGAACACACCTATTCCGCGACGTTCCGCAGTCGGCGGCAGCTGCATGACGGCACCGCACGCGGCATCACCCTGAGCGTCGTCCGTGGAGCCGGCGGGTCCGTTCCGGGCGAGCGGGTCAGCAACGTTGCCGAGACGGCGTATGCCGTGCGCGGCCTTGTCGTGGTGCCGGAGGTCGGGCCGGGCGTCTACCTGGTGTTGCTGGCCCTGCTGCTGGCACTGCTGGCACTGCCGACGCTCTTCCGTGGTCGCTCGCCGGCCGGGAGGTGACATGGCCCTGTCGCTGCACGACACGATCATCGCCCTGGCCACGCTGCCCAACCCCGGGGGACGGGCGATCCTGCGTCTGAGCGGGCCGGGTGCCTTCGACCTGCTGCCGCGAGCTGGTCTGCCGACGCTGCCGCAGCCCACGACGCGAACGATTCATCCCTTCGACGAGCCGCTTCCGGGCGAGGCCCATCTCTGGCCGAAGCCGCGAACCTACACTGGTCAGGACCTGGCCGAGCTGCACCTGCCCGGCTGTCAGCCCCTGGTCGCGCGGCTGCTGGCCGCGCTGGTCGCGGCGGGGGCTCGACCGGCCGAGCCGGGCGAGTTCACGCTGCGGGCGTTCCTGGCCGGCAAGCTCGACCTGACGCGGGCCGAGGCGGTTCTCGGCGTCATCGAGGCCGGCAGTCGGCAGCAGTTGCGTCAGGCCCTGGCCCAGCTGGCCGGCAACCTCGCTCGGCCGCTCCAGACGCTTCGCGAAGATCTGCTCAATCTCCTTGCTGATGTCGAGGCCGGCCTGGATTTCGTGGACGAGGACATTTCGTTCCAGACGCCCGAGCAGATGCTCCATCGCCTGGCGTCGGCTCTGGCCCAACTGACGCTCGTGCAGCGTCAGTTGACGCAGCGGGCAGTTCACGAGCGGCGATTTCGCGTGGTCCTGGCTGGCCGACCCAACGCGGGCAAGAGCGCCCTGTTCAACGTCCTGGCTGGTGGCACCGCCCTGGTGAGCGCGGTTCCCGGCACGACGCGCGACTATCTCGAACGTCGGGTCGATCTTGGCCGGGTGAGCATCGAGCTGGTCGATACCGCTGGCTGGCAGGCAAGTACCGACGAGATCGAGGAACAGGCCCAGCGTTTGGCGCGAGAGCAGGCCGATCGGGCCGATCTGGTTCTTCTCTGCCTTCCCGCTGATGAGGCGATGCGTGAGGACGAGCGTGAATTGTTGCATCGTCGGGCTCATCCGCCGGTCCTGGCCGTGACCACGAAGGCCGACCTGCTGACGACGCCGAGCGAGAACCTCGCCGTCTCGGCGACGACGGGTCAGGGTCTGGCCGAGTTGCGTCGAGCGATCCTGGATCGTGCCGGGCAGGACGAGGAAGCGCCGCTGGCTCCGAGTCTGAGTCGCTGTCGCGGTCACGTCGATCGCTGTCTAGAACACCTGCGTCGGGCGCATGCTCTGGTCGTGGAGCAGGATCCGCCGGAGTTGCTCGCTCTGGAGTTGCGTGAGGCCCTGGAACAGCTCGGCCAGTTGACCGGCGCGATCTACACCGAGGATCTGCTCGATCGAATCTTCTCGCGCTTCTGCATTGGCAAGTGACCGGGGCCTAGCCGACAAGGCTCCATGACGGGTACGGTCTCAGCGAACCTGCGTCCGGAGCGCGTCCCGCAGCTTCTCATGAGCCAGGGTCGGATACTCCATCTCGGACAGCATGCCCACGGCCAGCTCGCGGTCGGGATGACCAGGCGGAAACTTCTGATTGAAGATCGCTGCGGCCCGGGCCGCGGCCCGCCGATCGTGGCCGACCCAGAAGACGACCCAGAGCAAAAACGGCCCGACCACGGCGATCGGCACCGCCAGCCACCAGGTCCACTCGATCCACCACAGACCGACCAGGAGCAACGGAGCCAGGACGAACCCGAACAGCGTGCAGCCCCAGAGATTGGCGACCTCCAGCCGGCGGTTGAGCGGGAGGAGGATACTCCGGACGACGCGTTCAACGCCAGCTTCGTCCATCGGCGGGTTCGGGTCGATACTGCTCACGGGCACCGCTCTCCGCGGGGGCGATCCAGGGTTCCGCTAGCTGGCAACATACCGGATCGGCGGGCCGCCGACCACCTCTCCTTGCCGCTTCGACCGATCCTCGGGTAGGATGCCAGCGATACAGGAGGGCACGTGATGAGTACGATCCCCCGGCCAGCGACCTACGGCCTGGATGCCTCGTTTCCGCGCTTCAGCGTGGCACGCTACCTGCGCATGGTCGAGACGGGCATCCTCGATGACGCGGACCGCGTGGAACTCCTCGAAGGATACCTGGTGCGCAAGATGTCTCGCAACCCACCCCACGACAGCGCTCTTCTCCGCCTCCAACGGGCCATCTACCGGATCCTCCCTGCGGGATGGGATATTCGTTCGCAGAGTGCCATCCTGTTCACCGACAGCGTCCCGGAGCCCGACGTTGCCCTGGTCCGGGCCGATCCGGCTGATTACGCCAACCGTCACCCGTTCGCCAGCGAAGTCGGCCTCGTCATCGAGGTGGCCGAGTCCTCCCTGCCCCGCGACCTCCAGGACAAGGCCCGCATTTACGCCCGGGCCAGCATCCCCGTCTACTGGGTCATCGATCTGGTCAACCACCGGGTCGTGGTCCTGACCGCGCCGTCAGGCCCGGGTGACGAGCCGACCTACGGCCAGCGCCGCGACGCTCTCCCGGGCGAGGTGGTGCCTCTGGTTCTTGACGGAGGCCCGGTGGCTGACGTTCCCGTGGCCGATCTGCTTCCGCGAGGTACGCCATGACCGCTCCGATCCTTGGCCTGGGCGAAATTCTCTGGGATCTGCTCCCCGATGGCCCCCAACTCGGCGGAGCGCCGTTCAACTTCACCTTTCACTGTCATCAGCTCGGCTGGCCGGCCGTCATGGTCAGTCGGATCGGTCGTGATCCACTCGGCGACACCATCGGCCAGCGTCTGGACACGGCACACCTCGACGCCAGCCAGGTCCAGATCGACGACGTACACCCGACCGGCACGGTCGCGGTGACGCTCGATGCGACCGGGCAGCCGAGCTACACCATCCGCGAAAACGTCGCCTGGGATCACCTGGCCCGGGGGCCTGGCCTGCAAGCGCTGGCAGCGACGGCGGCGGCCGTCTGCTTCGGCAGCCTGGCGCAGCGCAACCCGGTATCGCGGGCCACGATCCAGAACGTCCTCGGGGCCGCGACCACAGCGCGACGCGTCTTCGACGTCAACCTCCGCCAGCACTTCTGGAGTCGAGAACTGCTCGAGCAGTCGCTGCACGTCAGCCACTGGGCCAAGCTCAACGCTGATGAACTACGCACGCTCGCGGACCTCTTCCATCTGGAATCATCAAGCGAAGTGGCGATGGTCGAGGCTCTCCGTCAGCGGTTCGACCTGGAACTGGTCTGCCTGACGCGCGGCGGCGACGGCTGCCTGGTGCGGACGGCTTCCAAGGTGATCGAGGAACCTGGCATCCCGGTGAATGTGGTAGACACGATCGGGGCGGGCGATGCGTTCACGGCGGGGTTGGTGGTCGGCGTGCTGCAAGGGCGACTGTTGGGCGAGGCCGTCCGATGGGCGAACCGCCTGGCGGCCCGGGTGGCCAGCTCGAAGGGAGCGACGCCGTCGATCGACCCGGCGACGCTCGATTAGGCGGAAGCGGCTCCTTCCGCCAGGAACTCAGTGCCGGCCGGGACGCGAGTAGCCGAACTGTTTCAGGTACTCCATCTGGTTCGTCGATGGATTGACGAACGTGGACGTGTTGCCGCTCGGGGTGCTGATGATTCGGAACGGACTGAACAACGACTCGAAGCGCATTCGCGGGAGCGTCAGGCCGGTCAGCCACGACGATCCCGAGCCCTGGCTGCCGATCGTCTGGGTGACCAGTGGATTCGGCGTGGGCGTCTGTGCGGCTGCCGGTCGAGCGAGCATCAATCCGAGGCCCAGCGCGAGCAGACAAAGGAACGTGCGCATCTTTCCCCCCCTTCCCTGAATGGGATGGCCCCTCGTTCCAGTGACAACCTCCTGTGAGGGCGGGAAGAATAACGTCCGGAGCGCCCCTGTCAAGAGCGATTTTTACCGCGAGTTGAGATCCCAGTAGGCACGCCAGCGGTCACGAGCCTTGCGGGCTTCGCCGTCCTCGGCGTTCGGCTCCGGGCCGAAGTCGAGGTTCCGGGCTGCTCGCTTCAGGGCTTGTCGAACCTGCTGGCGGATGCCGTCGTCGGCGTCGGCCACGCGATCGATCAGGCGCGGCAGGGCCGTGGGATACTTGTCGAGGATCAGGCCGACAGCCGCCCGACGCACCTCAACCTTTTCGTGTTCCAGCATCGCGAGAACGGAGCGCTGGTCCTCTCGGCCGAGGTGATTCAGGAGCAGCTTGCGACTCAATTCACGGACGTCGGTGGTCGAATTACTGGCCCGGTCGGCCAGGGCATCGAGGACGCCTGAATCGCGGCGTGTCTCCAGTTCGCGGAGGACGCGGACGAGCGGTTCGCCGTTCTCGGCCCGGGCCAGGCGGACCAGCTCGGCCGTGATCACCCGACGCGGATCGCGCGAGCCCAGTTCCGGCGGCGGAGCCGGCGTGGTTGGTGTCGTCGGCGTGGTCGGCGTGACGAGTCGGCCGCCTCGGGTTGGCGGTTGAAGTCGAGCCAGAGCGTTGCGGCGGAGCAGGATTTCCGTCCGCATCTGCTGGAAGACGCCGCGATGCCGGGAGCGGTCCCCGACCCCGGCACCGATGTTGTCGCGGGCGAATTCGAGCAGTTCCAGGTCGGTCGATTTCGCCAGCAGGCTGACGAGCTTTCGCGACAGTTGCAGGGCCGGGCAGGTGTGGTTGATCGTGGCCGCGCGGTTCAGACCGCGGATCAGGGCCGGCACCGACTCCATGCCCATTTTCTGGAAATCGCGGATGGCCTCGGTCGCCGCCGGGCCGGTCAGCGTGCCGACGTCTGCCTTCATGAAGCGATCGAGGCGTTCGTCGAGAGCCCGTTCTTCCTCGCGCGTCAGCTGCGGCAGACTTGGAGCGATGATGCTCGGGGGACGTTCCGAGAGTGGCGTCTGGACCGGCACAGTTAGCACCACCAGGGCCAGGGCGGACACGGAAGTGAGCATGGTCGGTCCTCCTCGGGAACTTCCCCAGTCCACTTACTCTACCCGGCGATTGGATCGGCCGCAACCAGACAACCGCCGGGGCCCGGGAAAGTGGTTGGAGTTGACACCCGGTCGTGGCATACAATGAAGATCGGGCAACTTACCGGAGGGGCAACGATGAACACGCACATTCTGCCACTGCTGATTCTCGGTCTGACCCTGAGCACGACCGCGCAGGCTCAGGGGATCGGCGGTCCCTTTCTGCCGCAGCCGCCGGGCGTCGATCCCTTCCACGTACCAGGCTGGGCCGTCCAGCCCGGCCAGCCGCTGGCCCAGACGCTCCCGCCACCGGGGGGCGTCACCATCTACCGCCTGTACGCCTTCCGGAGCGGCGAACCGCTCTACACCGAGGATTTCAACGAGGTGGTCACTCTGGTGCGGGCTGGTCTGTACCGTTTCGAGGGGCCGGCCTTCTTCCTGGCGGCTCAGCGCGGCCCGGGGCTGACTCCGCTGGCACGCGGCAGTCGGCCCAGCGGCACGCACTTCCTGACGACGAACCCGGCCCAGGACAATCGTGGCCGCATCGAGAAGGTCATGGGTGGCGTGCAGACCAGGCCCCTGCCGGGCTGGGTTCCACTCTACGAGTGGTACAACCCCCAGAAGGACCTGTTTCTGTACACGACCGATCCACGAGGCGAGATCGCTCCGGCCGTCGGCTACCGCCAGCAAGGGGCCATCGGCTACGTCCTACCAGCCCAGTGAAGAAAACGATGAATGATGAATCAGAAACGAGGCCAAGGCGGCTCCCTCTCCTCGCTGTGCCGGTTCAACACGCCCAGTTCAGGGCGGCACGGAGCAGGATGTCCGGCGTGAACAGGCACGCCGGCGAGCGGACCAGGTGCATCACCTCCATGAACTTCAGACGGATGCCTCGGTTCCGCGTCGCCAGGGCGACGATCCGATCGAGGTAGGCGTGCGTCCATTTCGTCGTCCAGGTCGGCTTCGGCCCCTCAGCCTCGGCATAGCGGTAGTCCTCGCCGGTGGCCATGAGCCAGGGACGGGTGTTCGACCGGGCCAGTTCCTGCTGAAACCGAGCGGCCAGGTGCTTTCGCCCCGTTCGCAGGCAGCGATCGAGGGTGTCCGCTCCGAGCGCGGCCGTGGACATGCCCTGACCATAGACCGGATTGAAGGCACAGGCAGCATCGCCGGTGACCAGGAAGCCCTCCGGTCGGCGTGTCAGCTCCTCGTAGTGGCGGATGCGATTCTCGCTTGTCCGGGTGCTGACGATCGGCGTCAGGGGCCGGGCCGACTGGCAGAACGCCGCGAAGCGCGGATCGGGCAGACTGCGAGCGAAGTCGAGGAAGGCCGTTTCGTCCGTCGGCGGATAATCCTTGCCGCCGCCCATGAGACTGACCAGATACAGGCCGCCCTCGATCGGCGCGATGATGCCACCACGCCGCCGGTGCGGCGGAGCGCACTGGATGTAAAAGCCCTTCCAGTCGGCGGCCCACCCCGTCGGCGGCTGGACGGTCAGGGTGGCGTAGCCGAGGAAGCCATTGACCAGCGTCTCACGCGGCCGGGTGTAGCCATGCGTCTCCAGCCACTGCGGGGCCTTCGAGCCCCGACCGGCCGCATCGACGACCAGGTTGGCGTTCAGAGTCTCGGCACTGGCCTGCGAGCCGGAACGATCCGCCAGTGTCACCCCAATGACACGGCCATGCTCGACGAGCAGGCCCTCGACGTCGATCGACGTGCGGAGCTGGATTCTTGGATGGGCCAGGACGCGCCGGCGGACGCCCCACTCGATCAGGGGCCGACTCGCGCCGGGCATGCGCAGATGAGACGGAAAACGGACACCGAGGCCGGCCGGGGACATCCACTCGATGTCGGCCAGGGTGTCGGCATCGGTGGCCCCGGCGGCGACCAGGTCGTTGACGAAGCCCGGCAGCAGACGCTCGATGACCCGTCGGCCGGCCATGAGCAGCGCGTGAATGTGGCGAGCCTGTGGCGTCCCCTTGCGCGACTCGGCCCCGTCGGGAAGGCGGTCACGCTCCAGAATGGTGACGCGGTCATGGTGATCGGCCAGGACGCGAGCGGCGAGCAGGCCGGCCATGCTGCCGCCGATGACGACGGCGTGCGTGCCGTGAGAAGACATGCAGAGCATCGGGATTCCTCCGGGCGGGGCGGAATGTGGTCGCTGTGATTGCACCATCGGCTGGAACCCGGAGAGTGTGACAGAAATCGGCCTCTTCATTTAGCCGCCGGCTTGCCGGCGGTCTTCGTCGCGAATACCCGCCGGCAAGCCGGCGGCTAAATGAAGACCCGCCACCTCGATAGGATAGCGGAACGATCTACCCTCTCGAACAAGGAGACCCCATGCGAGCGCTGCTCCCTCTCTGCGTCGCGATCCTGGCCCTGCCTCTCCTGGCCGCTCCGCCCGGTGTCATTATCGACCACTCGCCGACCCGATCGAAGCAGTACATCGGCTCACCGAGCCTCGCCGTGCTACCCGACGGCGAGTACGTCGCCAGTCACGATTTCTTCGGCCCCGGCTCGACCCGGGACACGACCGTCGTCTTCGCCTCCAGCGACCGGGGCAAAACCTGGACGAAGCGCGCGACGATCAAGGACCAGTGGTGGAGTACCCTGTTCGTCCATCGCGGAGCGCTCTATCTGCTCGGCACGACAAAGGAGTATGGCCGCTGTGTCGTTCGCAAATCGACCGACGGCGGCAAGACGTGGACGACACCGAAGGACGCCGAGACCGGCGTTCTCCACGGCGACGGCATGTACCATTGCGCGCCGGTGCCGGTCGTGATCCACAACGGCCGAATCTGGCGAGCGATGGAGGAGTACACCGGCCCGAAGTGGGGAGCCTTCAAGGCGTTCGTCCTGTCCGCTCCGATCGATGCCGACCTGCTGAAGGCGTCGAGCTGGACGAGCAGCAACCGCATCGGCATCGATCGGCAATGGCTCGGCGGCAAGGTCACCGGCATCCTCGAAGGCAACGCCGTCGTCGCTCCGGACGGCTCCGTCGTCAACCTGCTGCGCGTTCAGCATCCGAGCTTCGACGAGTACGCCGCGATGATGCACGTTAGTGACAACGGCAAGACACTGATCTTCGACCCGGCGAAGGATTTTCTCCACTTTCCCGGCGGCGCGAAGAAATTCACCATCCGGTACGATCCCGTGTCGAAGCGATACTGGACGCTCGCCAACGCGATCCCGGCCGAGTATCGCAATCGCGGATTCAATCCGGGGCAGACGCGGAACACGCTGGCTCTGCTCTCCTCGTCGGATCTGCGCGAGTGGAAGAGCGAACGTGTCGTCCTGCAAGAGAAGGACGTCAAGCACGTTGGCTTCCAGTATCCCGACTGGCTCTTCGAGGGGGACGACATCAT
>CAYYJM010000026.1:0-37098 GCA_964471755.1 uncultured Alcaligenaceae bacterium | reverse complement strand
ACGACACCATCACGGGCGGCGTTTTTCGTTCTCGGGAGCCGAACGTCTACCGCCTGGCGCAGATCTCGACGCACATCATCGATCAGTGCGTCGCCCTTGGAGTGCCGTTCGCACGCGAGTACGGCGGTCTGCTCGCCAACCGCTCTTTCGGCGGAGCCCAGGTTTCGCGGACCTTCTACTGTCGCGGTCAGACCGGCCAGCAGCTGCTGCTCGGGGCCTACTCCGCCATGAGTCGCCAGATCGCCGCCGGGCGGGTGAAGGTCCATTCCCGCTGCGAGATGCAGGATCTCGTCGTGGTCGATGGCCGGGCTCGCGGCGTCATCACCCGCGATCTGAAGACCGGCCAGGTGACGGCCCACACCGGCGACGTGGTCGTCCTGACCAGCGGCGGCTACGGCCCCATCTATTACCTGTCCACCAACGCGATGGGCTGCAATGTGACGGCGACCTACCGCGCCTTCAAGCGGGGAGCCTTCTTCGCCAACCCGTCGTTCACGCAGATCCATCCGACCTGCATTCCCGTCTCCGGCGAGCATCAGTCGAAGCTGACGCTCATGTCCGAGTCGCTGCGCAACGACGGCCGAATCTGGGTGCCGAAGGCTGCCGGTGACAAACGTCTGCCAGCGGAGATCCCGGACGGCGACCGCGATTACTACCTGGAGCGGATCTACCCTGCCTTCGGCAACCTCGTGCCGCGTGATGTCGCCTCGCGGGCCGCCAAGCGCGTCTGCGACGAGGGCCGAGGCGTGGGCCCCGGCGGTCGGGGCGTCTACCTCGACTTCGCCGACGCCATCGGCCGACTCGGCAAGGACACGATCCGGGATCGCTACGGCAATCTGTTCGACATGTATCAGCACATCACGAACGAGGACCCGTACACGCGGCCGATGCGGATCTACCCGGCCGTCCACTACTGCATGGGCGGTCTGTGGGTCGATTACAACCTGATGAGCAACCTGCCGGGCCTGTTCGTCGGTGGCGAGGCGAACTACAGCGACCACGGCGCGAACCGACTGGGGGCCAGCGCCCTGATGCAGGGCCTGGCCGATGGCTACTTCATCCTGCCGGCCACGCTCGGCAACTACCTCGGCAGCGTCCGGAATCTCCCGGCCGTGTCGGCCGACCATGCGGAGTGTCGCCGGCTTGTCACCGAGGTCCAGGACCGGGCGAACAAGCTGCTCGCGATCAAGGGGAAGCGATCGCCCGACGTGTTCCATCGCGAGCTGGGCAAGATCCTGTGGGAACACTGCGGCATGGCGAGAACCGCGGCTGGCCTGAAGGAGGCCCTCGCCCTGCTGCCCGCCCTGCGTGAGGAGTTCTGGGCCGACGTCAACGTCCCCGGCACGTGGGACGAGCTGAACCCGGCCCTGGAAAAAGCCAGCCGGGTAGCTGACTTCCTGGAGTTCGCCGAGGTGATGTGCCGCGATGCCCTGAACCGAAACGAGTCGTGCGGAGCCCACTACCGCGAGGAGTACCAGTTTCCCAACGGCGAGGCGAAACGCGACGACGAGCATTATCAGTACGTCGCCGCGTGGGAGTTCGCCGGGGTAGGCCAGGAGCCGGTTCTGCACACCGAACCGCTGGTCTTCGAGGAGGTCCACCCGAGCATCCGCAGTTACGTTTGAGGCGCGAACCATGAACTTCACCCTGCACGTCTGGCGTCAGATGAACGCCGCCGATCCCGGCCGGATGGTCGAGTATGCCGTCACCGACCTCGAAGGCGACATGAGCTTCCTGGAGATGCTCGACGTCGTCAACAACCACCTGATCGAGAAGGGCGAGGAGCCGATCGCCTTCGATCACGACTGCCGTGAGGGCATCTGCGGCGCGTGCAGCCTGATGATCAACGGCCTGGCTCACGGGCCCGGCCAGGGCAAGACGACCTGCCAGCTCTACCTTCGTCAGTTCGACGACGAGGCCCACATCTGGATCGAGCCCTGGCGAGCTGCGGCCTTTCCCGTTGTCAAGGATCTCATCGTCGATCGCTCGGCGTTCGATCGGATCATCCAGGCAGGCGGCTTCGTCAGCGTCAACACGGGCGGCGCTCCCGATGGCAACGCGCTGCCGGTGCCGCGCCCGGACGCGGAGACGGCCATGGACGCGGCGACCTGCATCGGCTGCGGAGCCTGCGTGGCGGCGTGCAAGAACGCCTCGGCCATGCTCTTCGTCGGAGCCAAGATCACCCACCTCGGGAAACTTCCTCAGGGCCAGCCGGAACGAAATCGCCGGGCCCTGAGCATGGTCACGCAGATGGACGCCGAAGGCTTCGGTGGCTGCACCGAGTACGGCGAATGTTCCGCCTCGTGCCCCAAGGAGATTCCGCTCTCGGTCATCGTCCGCATGAACCGAGATTATCTGGTGGCTTCGGCGTCCGGAGAGTAGAATCCCGGATGACTCATTTCCTGGCCAGGAGAACTTCGACATGAAGCAACGATTCCTGACGGCTCTGGCGCTTCTTGCCGGGCCCGTCTTCTGCGGTGCGGCCGAGTTTGCGCCGCCGGTTCGCATCAAGGCGGATGGAGCGGCCGTCCGCGTCGAGCGGCCCGGCTACGCCTGTCCCACCTGGGTCGATGTCGATGGCGACGGCAAGAAGGACCTCGTCGTCGGCCAGTTCGCCCAGGGCAAGATGCGCGTCTTCAAGAACCTTGGTGACAACAAGCTCGCCGCGGGCACCTGGCTCCAGGCCGCCGGCAAGGTGGCCGAAGTGCCCGGCGTGTGGTGATGCACCTCCTCGATTCCACAGTTTGTGGACCTCGACGGAGACGGCCAGCGCGACATTCTGTCCGGTTCCTACTCACGTCACGACCGCAACATGGCGGGCCTGTTCCAGGTCCTGTTCGGCAACAAGGACGGCACCTTCCGCAAGGCCGAGGTTCTCAAGGGAAGCGACGGCGAGCCGCTCATCATCCCGCGCAAGGAGGATGAGCCGATCACGATCAACATCTGCACGCGCCCGTTCGCCATCGACTGGGATGGCGACGGCCAGCTCGACCTGGTCACCGGCAACTTCGCCGGCACCTTCTACTGGTTCAAGGGCGAGGGCAAGGGCAAGTTCGCCCCGAAGGCGACGCAACTACTCGCCGGGAAGGAACCCCTCCAGATCAAGGGCGCACACAGCGATCCGTTCGTGATCGACTGGGATGGCGACGGCGACCTCGACATCCTGAGCGGATCGAGCGAGGGCGGCGTGGCCTGGGCGGAGAATCATGCCGGCAAGGGCAAGCTGCCCGATCTCGCACCGTTCAAGACGCTGATCGAGCCGAACCCGCGCGGCGAGTACGGCAAACCACTGGACGAGAAGGATCTCACGGGGCCGACGCACGCGAGCCGAGTCTGGGTCGATGACATCAACGGCGACGGCAAACTCGATCTCCTCGTTGGCGATAGCGTCACGCTCGTCACGCTCCCCGAGGGGGTGACTGCGGAGGAGGCGAAGAAGAAGCAGGCGGAGTGGCGAGAAGATCTCCGCAAGACGCTGGCGAAGATGAACGATCCCAAGGCCGACAAGGAAATCCGGATCCAGGCGCGGACCGATTACGGCAAGCTCTACTCGCGCCGAGCCGAGTTTCTCCGTGAGGAGATGACCGGGTTCGTCTGGCTCTACCTGCGAAAGTGACCGCGGGCCGAGCGGAAAGGGCTGCACACGAGTCGCCGGGGGTGCTATCCTGGATGGTATGGATCGCCCCCGGAGATCGTGATGTCCCGCCGGCTGCTGGTTGCGCTATCCCTCCTGCTGATCCCGTCCCGCCTGTTTGCCGACCCGTTCACCGAGTCGGTTCGGCCACTCGTCGAGGCGACGTGTCTCGAATGCCACACGCGCGACCTCGCCCGTGGCGGAATCGCACTCGACGCTGGCAAGGATGCAGCGAGCGTTCGGGCCGACGCCTTTGTCTGGCGCAAGGTGATCGATCAGGTTCGTGACGGCACCATGCCACCGGCCAACCGGAAGCGTTTCACCGCCGAGCAGACGCGGGCCCTGATCACTGGACTCAGCGCCGTTCTCGATCAGCCGGATGCACGTCCGCTCGCCCAGCGTGATCCAGGCCCGGCCCTGCTCCGACGGTTGACCCGTGCCCAGTACAACCGCACAGTGCGGGATCTGCTCGCGCTCAACCAGGACATTTCCGATGCGGTCGGAATTCCGGAAGAGCCGGCTCCGACCGGCTACGCAACACTCGCCGCTGGTCTGACCCTGCCGCCCGCTCTGCTGGAGAAATACCTCAGCGCCGCCGACCAGGCTCTGGAGATCGTCTTCACGCCGCTCAAGCCCGGCGGCAGCGTTCCGCAGGGGACCCGCCATCCGGGCTTCCACCTCCTGGCCAGTGTCGTCCCGGCCGACGGGATCTCCGAGCGGGTCGCCGTGAAGCGTTCGCTGGAGGCATTTCTGCCGCGGGCCTTTCGGGGGCCGATCGAATCGGCCGAGATCGATCGCTACCTCGCCCTGTACGATCGGGTCCGCGCGAAGGGCGAATCCCATGAAGTCGGCCTGCGCTGGGTCGCACGGGCGGCCCTCGTCTCGCCGCGTTTCCTCTTCCGTATCGAACGGGACCGGCCTGACGCGAAGGGGGCCTATCCGCTCTCGGACCACGAACTGGCGACCCGTCTGGCGTACTTCCTCCAGGGCACCATGCCCGACGCGGAACTGCTGCGTCGGGCCGATCAGGGCCGACTGAGCGAACCGGCCACGCTGGCAGATCAGGCGAAGCGCCTCCTCGCCGATCCCGGGGGCCGGGCTCTGACCGAGGATTTTCTCGCCCGCTGGGTCGGCCTGGAAAAGCTGGACAACGCCCGGCCGAGCAGCGAATTCTTTCCCACGCTCACGCCACGACTCCGGCTTGCGATGCACGATGAGGTGTTCCTCTTCCTCGACGGCCTGCGTACGGCGGATCGCAGCATCCTCGACGTGCTGAGCGCGGACTACACCTACCTCAACGCCGATCTCGCCCGGCACTACGGCATTCCCGGTGTCAGTGGTCCGGAGATGCGCAGGGTGTCGCTGAAACCGGAGTGGCACCGCGGCGGTCTGGTGACGATGGCGGCTCCGCTGACAGCCACATCGCACACATTCCGCACCAGCCCGACGCTGCGCGGCAAGTGGATTCTCGACGTTCTGCTCGGCACCCCGCCGCCGCCTCCGCCGCCGGACGCCGGCCTGATCGACGACAGCAAGGCGAGGGGGTCCAGTCCCGAGAGCTTTCGCGAACTGCTCGCCCAGCACGCCAGCCAACCGGCCTGCGCGAACTGTCATCGCCGCATCGACCCGCTCGGCTTCGGCCTGGAGAACTTCGACGCCATCGGCCGGTGGCGTGATGGCCGCAAGCCGAACACCATCGACGCCTCGGGAACACTGCCCGGCGGCGACACCTTTGTCGGGCCGGACGAGATGAGACGCGTCCTGGCCCGGCGACAACCGCGCATCGTCCGCAATCTCGTCGAGCAGACGCTGACCTTCGCCCTGGGTCGGGAGTTGAAGGCGAGCGACGATCCGGTGATCGTCGCGATCCTTGCCCGCCTGGAGAAGAACGGCTACCGATTCTCGGAACTGGTCCTCGGTGTTGTCGAGAGCCAGCCATTTCGCTACCGCATCAACCCGATGAGGGCCAATCCATGACTCCGACCCGACGTACGTTTCTGCGGGGAGCCGGTGCCCTGGTGGCCCTGCCGTTCCTCGAATCGCTCGCCCCGGCGGCGAACGCGAAGCCGCCCCTTCGGCTCGGCATCGTCACCGTTACCGGCGGCACGGTGATCGAATCATGGCGGCCGAAGGAGTCCGGCCCTCTCGGCACGCTGCCGTCGATCCTCCGGCCGCTGGAGCCGTTTCGCAAGCAACTGTCGCTGGTGTCAGGCCTGTGTCACACGGGGGATGGCCAGGGTGTCAACGCTCACGAGCATTGTGCCTTCCTGCATCTGACTGCGGCTCCGCGTGTCGGCAAAGAGCAGGGCAAGATCTTCGCCGGGCCTTCGATCGATCAGGTCGTGGCCCGACACCTGGCGAGTGCGACGGCCCTGCCCTCGCTCGAAATCGGCCTGACCAATGGTGAGACGCGCTACTCGTTCCGCAGTCGGGATCTGCTCGTGCCGTACGAGGACAATCCACGACTCGTCTTCGAGCGCATGTTCCGGGGCCGACAGCCGGTTGTCCCGAACTGGAATCGCCGGGCCGAGAACCTGGCGAAGCAGGTGGCCCAGTCGGCCAAGCCGGAGTCGCTTCAGCAGAGCGTTCTCGACCTCGTGCAGGAGGAAGCCCACTCCTTGCAGGGGCACCTCGGCAGCGCCGATCGGCAGCGACTCGACGAGTACCTGACCGGGGTCCGCGAAATCGAGAAGCGGCTCGCCTTCGTCGAGGCCCGGCAGAAACTGGAAGCGCTGGACGCCCTGAATCCTGGTCCGTCGCAGGTCCGTTTGCCGGACAACCTGCCGAAGGCGAACGTCCCGATCTGGAAGATCACGCAGCCGGTCTACCGTGATCCGGAGCGGCACGGTGAATACATCCGGTTGATGGCCGACCTGATGGTGCTGGCCTTCCAGACGGACACGACGCGCGTCTGCACGTTCGCCGTTGGCAGTGACGAGGCCCACTTCCCCGGCGTCGTCACGGTCGGCTACGAGCGTCATTGCCACACCCTGGAACACCAGGGCAATGCCGCGAAGGTGGACGATGCCGATCCGATCGCCCGCGAGGCGTGCCGCCAGATCCACGCCTGGTACACGAGCCTGTTCGCCGAGTTCGTCGGTCGCCTGGCCGCCATCGACGAGGGGGGCTCATCCCTGCTCGACAACACGCTCCTGCTCTACACGTCGTACATGGCCGATGGCGGGCACGGCCGTGACGACTACCCGATCGCCGTCCTTGGTGGCGGCCTGACACAGGGCCGTCATCTGGCCTGCGAGCGGAAGACGCCCCTGGCCAACCTCTACGTTGCCCTGATGAACCGGATGGGCGTCGGTCTGAACCGCTTCGGCGACAGTACCGGCGTCGTGGCCATTTAACACCACCGCGACAGGCGATCGCCACTGTTCTTGGAGTCCTCATGTTCATCGCGGTCGGTCATCATGGAATCCGCCTTGTCTCTCTGGATGGTCGGGACTGGAAGGTCACTCAGGCCGGCAAGGAAGGCGAGGTCTATCGGTGCGTCGTGGCCGGAGCTGGCCGGGTCGTCGCGGTCGGCTCCTACGGCGGCGGCAACATCTTCGCGGCCTCGACCGACGGAACGCAGTGGAAGACCGACAGCAAGGACGGCCGGTACGTCCGGTACTTCCGTGGTCTGACCTTTGGTCCGGGTGGCTTCCTCGCTCTTGGAGGTGATCCCGGTTCGGTCGGTTCGTCGAAGCCGTTCGTAAGCGTCTCGGCCGATGGTCTGGCCTGGGGGGATTACGTCGAGATTTCCGGCGTACACATCCTGCGCCGGGCCGCCTGGGGCAAGGATCTGTGCGTCGGCGTCGGCGATCGCGGCCGGCGTGCCTGGTCACGGGATGGCAAGAAGTGGACCGACGTTCCGGGTGTCCGGGCGAAGGAGACGCTGATCGATGTGGCCCACGGTGCGGGCATCTTCGTCGGTGTCGGCCTGCATGGTCTGCGCATGCACACGACTGATGGCCAGACCTGGAGCGAGCCGCAACGCGGTGATGAGGGCGAACACCTCAACAGCATCGTCTGGGCCGGCGACCGCTTCGTCGCCGTCGGCGCGGGGGCGACCTACGTTTCCCGCGACGGCAAGGATTGGGTCCGCCATCCCAACCGCGACGCTCCACTGACCGTGGCGTATGGCGACGGTATCTTCGTCGGCGTTCACTGGAAGGGCCGCATCTTCTTCTCGCGAGATGGCATCACCTGGGAGCAGGTCCACAAGGCGGACCACCATCTGGAGGCGATCGTCCACACCCCGTTCAGCAAGGAAACCGGAGGGACTTCCTGAAGCCGAGACTCGGCTTCAGGGCCGCGGAGTCGGCGAGACAGGCGGTTCGCAAAGCAGCTCGGCTTTCTGGAACAGGGGCCGCCAGGCGGAGGCCTCCGTGGTTGGCAGGTCGGGGCCGGTCGTCATTCGCCGCAGAACGCGCACGGCGTCCTCATCCAGGCACTCCTTCAAATGGGACTGAATCCGCCGGATGATCGTCGGATCTTTTCCGGCGAGCCACAGCTCGCAGCGAGCGAGGTCGGCCTTCGCCAGACGAAAGGCCAGGTTCCGGTAGGCCGGGCGTTGCTCTGCGGGCGGCGCATCGGAGCCCAGACCAAGGCCAGCGCTCAGGGCCGCTCGCGCCGTCCACCAGGCCAGAAGGGGATTTGACGCCGCGGCTTTCTCCTGGCTTCGCAGATACGCCGTCGTCGCCAGGCGATACTCTCCCCGGAGGGTCGCCAACCTGCCGAGGCGCATCAGTCCGGCCGGGTCGAGTCGGGCCAGCAGCTCCCCGGTCGCGGTCGTTTCTCGCTGTCGATCGAGCAGGACCAGGTCGTAGGCCGTCGCCATCCAGCGGCCGCTTGGATAGGACCAGTTCGGCCGATCGCTGCCAAGTTGGTGGCCACGGCAGAGCGTCTCGGCCGCCTCCTCCAACCGGCCGATTTCCAGCAGAGCCAGCCCGAGATTGCACAGGCTCTCCGCGTCGTCGGGCCGTAACTCGACCGCTCGCCGTAAACAGACCACCGCCTCGGAGTAGCGGGACTGCTTCATCAACGCTGTCCCCCGGCCGTAGTGGAACTCCGCCCGCTCGGGATCAAGCCGCAGCCAGTGGGCGCACACCTCGATCGCCAGGTCATCCAGACCCCGTTTGTGGAACTCGCCGAGCAGGCGCGAAGCCGACTCGAAGCGATAGAGTGACGAGTCAATTCCCTGAACCAGTTGGCGGACCTCCTCGAATCGACCGAGGCGAGCCTGGACCGCGATCAGGGCATAAAGTGGGCCGGGCTCGGGCGGGTCCAGCGTGATCGCTCGACGGAAGGCGCTGACGGCCTCGTCCAGTCGGTTCAGACGCAGGAGCATCAGCCCCTGATTGAAGAAGGCCGAGGCGTAATCGGGTTGCAGGTGACCGGCCCGCTGGTAGGCCGCCAGCGCCTCGATCGGTTGCTTCAATTTCCAGTGCATGACGCCGACGTTGAGCTGGACGCCTGCACTATCCGGCCGGATGGCCAGGGCCGCACGGAAGCAACCGAGTGCCTCGTGCCAGCCGACCGGCCCCGTCTCGTGCATGAGAAGCATGCCGAGCGAGTTGGCAATCAGGAAGTCGTCGGGGTAACGTAGGAGGGCCTGGCGGTAGATCTGCTGGGCCTGTTCCGTCTGGCCGATCAGTTCGAGCAGCGTCCCCAGCAGCCGCCAGCGATATCGGGAATGGCACTCCGCCTGGGCCCGGCTCGCTCGCTCAGTTAGCCGGTCAACGTCGCGATCGATCCATTCCTGTCGGGCCTCCTGGCACCATTCATCCGTATCGAGGCGGTTGGTCAGTGACAGCAGCCAGTCACTGCCGGCGTTATCGCCTCCGTGAACCCGGAGGCGAGCCCAGACGTCCAGGGCGTGGATGAGTTGGCCCCGCACCGGAGACTCCCGCAGCGGGTCGATCCAGTCTGCCTGTAGTTCTCGGCCCGGGGTCACGCCGAGCGGTCGAAAGAGCGCCGCGTATTCCTCGGAACGTCCCTGGACATCGAACACGTTGCCGCGGGCCCGGCCGAGCCTGGCCCGGACTGTCTCCAGTCCGCTGGCCAGATCAACCCACTGGCGATAGCGATCGAACCGCTCCCACGTCTCGGCTCCGTCCGACTGCGAATGCAGGATGCCTTCCGCATGCAGCAGAGCTTCCCGAGCTGCGGGAATCGCATCTCGATTGAGGGCCGCCTCGATGCGAGCAACGTCCTCCTCCAGAGTCTGATCGAGCCGGACCTGCTCGAAGTAGCGCCGCTCCGCCATGCGGGCTTCTTTCAGGCGATCGGCCTCGCGAGCCCGGGCCCAGACCAGAGCCAGGGCCAGCAAGGCGGCCAGAGCCACGCTCAGAGCGGTCGCCAAGCCGGCCAGGACCGGATTGCGACGACACCACCGAATCGCCTTCCGCACGGGTGACAGGGGCCGGGCCAGGATAGGCAGGCCGGCACGCCAGCGCCGCAGGTCGTCGGCCAGTTCCCGCGCCGAGGCGTACCGCTGGCCCGGTTCCTTGGCCAGGCACTTCAGGGTGATCGTTTCCAGGTCACGCGGCACGCCCGGCTGGAGCCGCCGGGGCGGCACCGGATCGGCACACTGAACCAGGTGAAGCGTCCCCAACCCGGTCGGGGCGACGAAGGGAGGCCGACCGGTCAGCATCTCGTAGAGAAGCACACCCAGGGCGTAGACATCCGTGGTTGGGCTGATATCGCCCTGCGCGGCCTGCTCCGGAGCCATGTAGGCCGGAGTGCCGATTACCTCGTTCCGCTGGGTGAACCCCTGCACCTCGTCTTCGAGAAACCGGACGATGCCGAAATCGGTGATCTTCGGTACGAACCCCACACCGAGTTCATGCACCGGACTTGCCTCGAGCAGGACATTGGCCGGTTTCATGTCCCGGTGGACGATGCCCTGCTGATGGGCATGATCCAGGGCCTCGGCCAGTTGTTCGCCGAACCGTGCGACCACCTGCGGATCGTGCGGCTTGCCGTCGATCCACTCCTCCAGCGTCGGCCCAGCGACGTACTCCAGGCAGAGGTAGGGTCGGCCATCGACTCGACCGATCTCGTGGATCTGAACGATACCGGGGTGCTTCAACCGTGCCACGGCGGCAGCTTCGGCCTGGAAGCGGCCCAGCAATTCCGGCTCGCTGTCCACTTCGGGCCGGATCATCTTCAACGCGACAAGTCGATTCAAGCCGAGTTGCCGGGCCTTGTACACGACGCCCATGCCGCCCTCGCCGAGGACGGCCAGGAGTTCGTATCCCGGAATAATCGGCCAGTCGTTGTCCGCATCGGCGAACGTTGATTGGACGACACAGACACCCGGAAGCGACGGGGACAGCACCAGGGTCGGTAGGGTCGGGTCCGAAGGATCGAGCATCGTTCCCACTTTCGCGTCGGAATAGGCTACGGGCAATTCAGACGCGAAAGTCTACCTCACGAACCGGACTCCGGTCGTGCCTCAATCGGACGCGGTGGTGAAGCGGGGAGCAACTTGTTGAACAGGAGGATGAGTCGGTCGCCCGGCATAAGGGAAGGTCGTTCGAGAGAGAATCGCACGGCTCGATCCGAGACGCGGGATCGTGCCGGCCCCTGAATCCGTTCAAGACGCCGGGCGGAGACGACATCTTCCAGACTCGGAGCCGGTGATCCCAGGCCGACGACATGGTCCGCCAGGCGGCGCAAATCCCGCTCGGCGAGCAGGTCGTTGCCCTGAAGGTGGTAACAGAGGGCCCGGAAATACCAGGCCGTGGCGTCCGTCGGGCAGTGGAACAGGGCCTGGTCAAGCAGGACGGTCGCCTTGCACAGGTTCCGTTCTTCCGCATACGCCAGGATGGCGGCATCGAAGGCCTCGCCGGAGGAAGTGAGGCCGATTTCGATCAACGGGAACTTGAACACCGGCGGCTTCGTTCCCAGATGCAACAACCCGTTGGGATCGAGTCGAATCAAACGCACCAGTTGCTGCTGAGCGGGTTCGCTCATTTTCAGGCTGGTCGCTCGACCGCTGATGATCAGTTCTCCCGTCGGAGCGTGATGCAACCGATTGACGACAAGGCCGTCGAAGACTGGATCAGCCGGCAGGACCCTGGGCAATGTTTCGAGCAATGGTTGCAGCGATGACTCAACGAACTTCTCAAAACGAAATCGATTGGGCAATGCATGGGCGAAGGCCGGCATGGCGCTGGCTGATTCGATCAGTCCAGGGAGTTGTTCGTACTGGGTACGGGAACCCACCAACCCGGTAAACACAAGGACGTTGTTCTCGTCGAAATAACTGCGATCCAGTCGAACGCCATCAAGGGGGCGAAGAACCGAAACTCGTTCTCGCAAGAAGTTGGTAAAACCGGGCCGACGGCCCAACTGGACAGGATCGGCAGGCATCGGTTGTGCGAGGTGATGAGAAATCTCGATGGAGATCGGGTTCGCAGGAGGCGGTTCTGGCGTCGGTGTCGATGGGGTCGGCATCAGCGAACGGCCAAGAGGATAGGCCTGAAGAGCCTTGTTCAGATCCTTGCGAAGGGCGGGTTGATCGGCCTCCGTGGTGGGTGAATCCGCCTTCAACTTCAACTGTCCATCGGCATCGAAATACAACCGATCGACAAGGACTTCTTCCCAGTCCGTATTCGCAATGACCCAGCGACGAACATCCTGGAGCAACAGATCCGTACGAACCGATTGGAATCCATCAAGTTTGAAGCGTTGATCAGTGAAGGCAGGGCTTTGCTCCCGAAACGTCAGTCGAAGCAGTTCAGCAAACGAAGGACTCTGCTGCTTTCCGAGCCAGATCCCTTCCAGGTTGACAGTGCCGTCCGCAGTAAACAGGGCCTGGGATAGACGGACTCCGTCGAGCGAGCGCTGGAGAGCAACCCTGGCCTGGCCCGCAGAGACGACCGGGCGTTCGGAAATGGCGACGTTGACAACAGGCTTTGGAGACAGTTTGAACGGAACTACACGCAGGCGGATCTGGCTCTCCCTGTCAAACGCTTGCGCCAGTTTGGTCTTGACGTTCGCCTCGGCGGTTCGGTTCCAGTCCGGGTTGGCAGCCAGACTCAGCGCCTGGAAATGAAGCTCTACCCCCGTCGCGGGGCGAGTGAAGAAGGCTCGTTGTAGCCAGGTTCGTCGTAAGTACTCGGGGGATTCCGTGCTTGCCATTTGAGATCGGATCTGTTGGATCATCTCCGCCCAGTTGAAATGGTACTCATTACTCTTGATGTGCTGTCGTGCCGATGACTGTCCCGCGAAGAGAGCAGGATCAACCGGTGGCCGAGCGAGGATGTCCTGAAGAAATTGCTTCTGCGGATTCGTCTCGGCGAGCAGTACGTCCAGAATCAACTGCCCGGTTTTGGCAAAATGAACGTCGTGAAACAGTAATCCGTCGTGATCGACATCCGATGGCACCATACGCTGGAATGCCAGCACCGGGTTCTCCAGTACCGTCAACTTGTCGGTAGCAAGGATATGGGGCGGGGTATTCAGAATGGCACCACAAATGGGCGTCAATTCTTCTTTGAGTCTGGGTTGGCCAATCTCTCCCACGAGCGAAAAACCTTGCAGGCTGAGTGTTCGTTTGATCTCGTCGGCGTACTTGAACTCGCCGGGGTATGTGAAATAGGCGCGATCGAGGCGAGTTTTGCGAACCGTTGGTTGATCGGAACCGGCAAAATGAGCCTGGAGGCGATCACGCAAGGTCTTGGACTCAGCGTCCGTATTCAGCCAGGGCAAGGGTTGAGCGCGATCGATCACCGCAGGCTCTTGACCCGACGAACGGGTCAGAATCGAGGCCAGGGCAGCCTGTCCGACCTGCCCATCTACCAATTGCTTCACGGCACCTGTATCCGTAGTAGGTGAAGCGGTGAGGATCTGTAGATGAAGTTTTCCGCTCGCATCGAACGTAGCTTGATTAAACAGGAGGTCGTCGAGGCCACGGTCGTTGGCCAGGTTCTGAAGCGTGACAACCGGGGTAGCGACTTTCCGGAAATCCGTAACTACTTTGAAGGAACTGTCCGGTATTCGTTCCGGGCAGAATGTACTGAGTTGTGTTTGCAACAGGGCAGAAGCATCGGTCCGCAGTGTAATGCCATTCAACTGCAAGGTGAGTTGGCCGAGGTTGTCATCCTTGTAATGGAAGTAGGCGCGATCGACCCGTGACGCGAGGAACGGGGCCTTATCACTCTGAGTCAGGTACGCCTGGACAGCGTTAACGAATTGCTTCCAGGGTTGCTGGTCTCGAAACTGGAATGAGGGTTCCTTTCGCGCAGGGGTTTCCCTCACTCTGGAAGGCCGCGAATCCGGACGAAGTACTCCCGCGAGGTGGGTTCGCCCCTGACTCCCCGGTGCGACCACGGTCGCGAGCAGTTTCTTCTGTTCCGTTGTCGAATCGACCCGAGCATCGATCGTCAGATAACCTTCACTGTCATATCGGATGCCTTCCAGGACAACGCCGTCCAGCAGTGAATTGTTCGTCAGTGAGTTGTGCAAGACGGGAATGGGGTTGTTTCGGAACGGATTGGTGCCAAGGTTGACTTCCATCTGGATGGATTTGGAATCTCCGTTCCATTCCGTTCCCAGACGCGAGAGATCGAATTTCTGCCTGAGATCAGTCTGCAATCGACTCGTCAGTTGATTCGTGATGATCTGATCGGTTTCGTTTCTGGTCCCGGTTCGGATACAAACCAGAGTCGCTCGGATTCCGATCTTTCGATCATTTGCCGGGATAAAGGCAAGTTGATCCAGTCGCGTTTGACGGTAGACCGCCTGTTCGTTCATCCGGGCGAAATCAGTTTGAAGTTGTTTTCGTATCGCCTCGCGGTTGAAGTATACGATTCCATCTAAACTGATCGGCAAAACCTCGGCCGCAGACCGCCGATTGGAATTTGGAGTGTTTGCTTCTACAGGGGCGAGCAATCCTGATCCTTTCAAGGCCTTTTCCAGGAACTGCCGGACCCGATCTTTCACACCAGGTTCGTCAAAGCCGAGGCCACGGGGTTCGAGTTCTCCCGTTGCCGTATAATGGAAGTATGCCAGAGCGACCTCTTCGCCAAATTCCTTCTCGAACGCATTCCGAATGGATTTGAGTTGGTCGCCCCGAAACTCGATCTGGTTAACCAGGATTTCTCTCGCCGCGGTAACACCCAGGTCGATCCGTTCCGCGGTCAACAACTTCAGAATGAATTTGCTCAAAATCGGACGATCGCCGACCGCCAACGATTCGCCACGCAAGGAGACACCAACCAGGTGAAGGACCGGTCTGCCTTCCTTGTCATGACCGAAGAATAGTCGATCAATTCGCGTTTGCTGGAGAAGGTGAATCTGATCGACCACCGTTTGATCAAGGACACCGATTTTCGCTCCTGCCATTGCCGTACGCACGTCTGTTTTGAAACTGCCCCAGGTGAAATCCTTGTTATCCCGCTGAAACGGACGTGGGTCTGGGTCCAGGAGAAGCTCGCCCTTTAAACCGTCCAGGGCCTCCACACTCTTCGCCTTGAGAAACTCGGTCAGTCTGGCTACCTTGGTTTTCTCGGCACGGACTTGCAGGGTCGGGCGACCATCCTTGTTCACGTGAATCTTCTCGATCAGGACGCCATCGAGTTGAGAATCTGTCTGCATCTGCTCTTGCAGTTTCACCAACGGATTGGCGATCCATTTGATGCCACTACTGTCCACGGAATAGGCCGGAAGCGACACCGTTTCGAGGTCCGCAATCTTCTCACGCAATGGAGGCAGGGACTGATCGGCCAGTTGCTTGATGCGGTCACCCAGTTTCATTTGAACCATCGCTTGCGGGATGGCGGCATCCTGATACAAGTGCGCACCATCCACATGCAAGGTCAAACTCAGGTGGTGGTCCGCCTGTTCCTTGTAACGAAACGAGAGTTCATTGACCTGAGTCAATGAGAAGGGATGGTCGGCTTCGGAGAATTCCAATTGGGCTTTCTGCCGAATCGCAGACAGCCCGAGTTTTCCTTCTCCGGGCATCCCAAGATTCACCATTTCGCGGAGATCAACACTGCCAACTCCAACAGGAGGTTGTAGTAACTGGGTGCGATCCTTCAGTTGGGTCGATACGAACGTACTCAGGTCCGTCAATTGAGTCGCCGACGTAACATAGCCAAGAAGGATCAACTTCCCCGCAGCATCGTAGCGAACCTTTTCAAATACCGCACCTGGCAAAGTAGCTTTCTGGTCGGCCTTTACAAGGGTACTGGCACGGAGTTCATGCAGAGGGTTCTCTACCAGGGCGATCCCCTTCCTGGCGATCCCGTATGAGTAATCGTTCCCGACCGGTTCACCTTCCTTCGTGTTCATCCGGTTCATTTGCAGATTTGTTTCACGTTGAAGCAACTCATACAGGGCGTTGGGAACTGTTTCTGCGGCCGTCGATCGAAGCCATACCCCCTCGAACAGCAATTGCTCCTCGCCAGTTGCCGGATCTTTGGGGTGGGTAAAACCATCAATCCGTACACCGTGGTAGGCAACGGTTTCATGCTTCGCCAGGATCGCTTGCAAGTTCGCGACGATCGTTCGTTTCCAGCGAGGCAGGCGATTCCCTGGAAGTGGCGGAGGTTCCTGATCCACGGCGTTGACAAAAGAATCGCAGGACAGTGGGACGGACGATACCTCGTTACCTCCGCCCTGGCCTGGCAACGTCGAGTCACCGATTTCCTTCAACCACTGTTCCGCTCGGACTCTCTGGTCCTTCTCACCAAGCATGATGAGTTTCAACTCTCCGGTTGGCGTGACAACCACGTCGTCCAGTTCGGCATCCTTCATCTGCGGATCGTTCTTCGCTCGTTCCCGCAAGGCAAAAATCGGATTGGGTTTGATCATAAACCCGGTTGCTACCCGGAGGGGAAATCGGTCGAGGCCAATTTCAGGCAGGACACTCGAGATCGCCTGAGTGATTTCCTGACGAGGATCATCTGGGGTTGCGAGACCTTTGGAAGGATACCGAAGATAGAAGCCCGAACAGACCAACTCCAACCCCTGATCCGGATTCCGCACAACCGTCACTTCTCGCAGGCCAATTCGTGGCGAATGTTTGTTGGTTTTTTCTCCGCTCCGGGCCAGTTTTTCCTGGAGCGATTTTTGAGCCATCGCAGCGTCAAACTGCGAGAACTCACCCAGACCCCAACCCGCTGAAGTCAACAGGCCTTCACCCTGCCAGCGTGCTGAGAGATCCGCGATCAACTTCCGTACTCCCTCCGCCTGGTCGGGTTGATGCGTCACCCCGGTGAAGACCAGTTTTCCGGCGGCATCGAATCCGGCGTTGTCGAGGACCACACCCCGGAGGGTCGCATCCTGGACCAACCGTTGTTCCAGGGCGATCGCCGGATTCGGTTTCACGCTCAATTCGATCTGTGGCATACCCGGAGGGCGAATCTCCTCGGGGACCGTGTTGAGTTTCTGACTGATGGAGGCTTGCAAACTCGCTACCAGATCCGGATTGAGCGTCGCCAGGGTGACTCCCGGGACAATCATCCGTTTCGTCGTTGCCGAATAGAACGGGGTGCCCAACCAGGTTTGCTGCCAGGCCTGGCGCAATCGCCCTGGGGCGACCGTTGCCGCATTCCGGGAATCGCGTAGGGTCTGGCCCATCGCCAGGCGAGTCAACTTGCTCACGTCGAGACCGCCGGGATACTGGCGCTCCGCGTCCGGAATCCCCAGTCGCAGGCGATCCCATTCTCGCGCCAGGTCAGTACGTTGTGACTCCTCTTCGATCAAACCGACCAGCATCAACTTTCCGTCCGGGCCGGGCGCGCCGGTTCCAGTGACTTGTTGAGGAGCAACCCAGATCCCGCGAAGTGGCGAACCGGGTTGCTCACAGGCACGCTGCAAATCCTGCGTGATGGCGTCCAGGACCGATTGTTTGGGTGCGTCGGGTTGAGGCACCGCTGGCGTTGGGTTATCTGGCCCCTTGTCGGCCGTGTGTATGGTATTGTAATAGAGTGTGCCGCCGACCCCGGCTCCAACACCGGTCAAGGTCGTCAGGAGAAAGACGAAAATGGATTTGCTGTTCATGATTCCACTCCCAGGTCCGGGGCGCGGGGTACGATTTGAACCGCCAACAGGGTGCAGTCGTCATTCACCAGAAGGCGTTTATTGCGGTAAGTCTCGAGTTCCTGTTGCCAGGCCGTCTCCGAAAGATCCCAGAACCGGGACCAGTCGAACAACTCTCCGGCCTCGCACAACTGTAAGAACATTAGAGCCAGAGCGTCGGTGGCCAGCAAGAAAAAATCCCCTACTTTTCCCAGTCCACAGGCGTGCAACGGGATGCTGGCCTGGTTCAGGGCCAGGGTGCGCAGCAACGGCGTACTCAGGCCGAACGCTCCACTGTTCGGGCCGGGGAAACTGGCAAGAAGCCGATTCCGCCGTATCCAGAACAGGCAACTATCTCCGACAGCCCAGGCACGCCAGCGATACCATGCCTGACCACGCCGGTAGAGCAGGCCCGATTCCGCCTGGAATAGCAGCAGCGTCGCTCCCGAACCGACGGCCTGGATCTTCCGCTGCTTGGTGACTGTCATTCGCTCCGTCGGGATTCCGTCAAGCCACCGAGTCCGGCACTCCGCAAGCCATCGGTCCCGGTCGGTTGGCTGCGCGAATCGCTCGGGGGTGGTAACTGAACCGGAACAGAGCAACCGAGCCCAGGACCGTGAGAAGATGCCGAAACTGGCCCCATCGGCGACCGCCGCCGCCAGGTTCGACGGCGAAACGTCGCTGGCGTCCTCGTTCTCCTCCGCGGTGTTCCCCTCCTTGGCCTCGGTCAGGACGCGATGTTCCAGACTCCAGGCGTTCCTACGAGTCGGGCGGGTGGGCTGGTCGATCCCCGACACGCAGAGCAACTCCAGGATCTCCTCGACTGGAAGGGCGTTCACCGACCAGGCGCACCGGTTGCCTGGAAGTTTGCTGCTCAGTCGGTTGGCGTCGATCTGAAGGCCACGCGGCAGCGGATCGTCCGGGGCCGGCCAGCGGCGTTCGGCGACGGGTTGACTTGTGAATAGCGCATGGGCCAGGATCGTCGGCCCGGATGGCGTTGCCAGACAGCGTAGACTACGAGCAATTCGGATCAGGCTCGCGTCGATGGCCTGATCGTCGAGCAGATGAACGACGATCGGCGATCCATGAAGCGACGATTCGGTCAACCACTGCTGGGAAAGTAGGGTCGCGGTGGCCAGGGCCGACGAGGCGAGAGCCTCACCCGTCGGTGTTGGAATTGGCCAGGGCCAACGCGGTTGCTCCAGTGCAATTCGATACGCCTGGACGTGTTCGCTGGACAGCCAGGGCCGATCGAGCGTCGTCTCCGGTAATAGCGAATGGTACACCGGCCGGCGGTCGGCCCCGCCAGTGTAGACGAGGACGGCGAGATCGATTCCGCCGGCGGGCGTCGGCAAGCCGGCCAGGACGCGACGAACCAGTTCCAGGGCGGCGGCAAACTTGCTGACAACCTCCTGACAGTCCGAGCCAAAGGTACGGCCCGACATGCTGGCCGTCCCCTGCACAAGGAACAGCAGGCAGCGCGGCAGTGTCGCAGGGTCACGTTCCATCGGATCACCTCGGTTCAACGCAACAGTCCGGGCGGCCGATTGTCCTGGGGAAGAGTCCCGACACTGACCAGACTGCTCAGTACCGTGGCGTCCGCGTTGAAAGCCATGCCGCGGGCCCCGTTCGTGATCGGGTAGCCAAGCGTTCGCGCCATCACCTGGCAGAAATCCGGCAACGGACTCGACATGCGATACAGCAGACGTGAGTTGTCATCCGGCAAGCCCTGTTCGCTGCTCGGAAGGATGATTCCCGGCAGGGCTGAACTGGACAGATGAAAGTTGAATACCAGGGCGTTGCCGAGGTGTGTCCGGATGGTCTGCAAGGCACGCGCGATCGGTTCAGGATCGCCGTCGCTTGATTCGCCGTCGGTGATGTGGATGAAGATCGGCGGCACACTCTCGGGATGACTGGCGGCCCAGTTCTCACCGACCCGGTAGCAGTACTCCATTCCGGCGCACATCGGCGTTCCATATCGGGCAACGGGGTCGAACCAGATCGGTTCGGTGATCCCGTTGGCGGTGCTGAGACGCAGGGGATTCTCGCTCAATTCCGTGATACTGAAGATATCAACGGCAAACATCGGATCGCCGGAAGCCAGCGCGCCGCCCAGAGCGGAGCGAACCTCGGGAGCGCCCCGGTCGTCGGTGGTGTAGCCAATGACGGCAAGATCGAAATAGTGGCGCGGAGGCCCGTCGTCCTTCTCACACAGGGTGACCAGTTCGCAGATGTAACGGTTGATCGCACTGGCCAGAACCTCACTCTTCTTCAAGGTCGTGCCCGCAAAGGGATCATCCATCGAGAAGGATTGATCGAGCAAGAAGATGTAACAGCCCGGTTTGCCACGACTAACACGCCATTCGGGACTACTCATGGGAACCCTTTCGCCAATCGGCAGTCGTTCGAGTCAGGACGAAAAGAAGATCGTTCGGTATTTGGGTGAGATCAGTATCCTCACGAAGTCAATCAGTCGAGCCAACTCCGGGCGGAGTTCTCCGTCACGAACGGTGATCCGGGCGAGTTGGTCTTCCAGTTGGCCACGGTGTTTCATCGTCCAGGAGGCTCTGCCGGTCGGAGCCATCACCACGGCACGCAGGCTGTTGTAACGATGACTCGCGGTGCTGAGTCGCGTCGGTTTCAAGTCCACGGAACTTGCGGAATACTCCGCTTCGTTCGTGTTGGTTTTCACTTCGACGGCCAGAATCTCGCCGCTCTTCTTCACTGCGTCGTAGCGGAACTCGTCCATGTCCTTCCCAGCCAGTGAAACCCAGGTCTCCTTCCCTTTCTGTTTGATCCGCAGTTTCGATCGATCGGTCTCGATTCCGTTCAACAGAACCGTGGCTTCGAGTGGGAATTTTTCGATGGGAAACTCACGGACGCAGAGCGCGGAGGCAGCTAACTGGGCCAGGGCTCGGATCGGACCATCGACGCCGGAGTAATTCAATGCACAGTCTCCGAGGACAGCGAGGCGCTCACCGGGCAAGTTCGCGTCCTTCATCCGCGTGAAGATTTCGTCGGTTGACTTCCAAGAAGCCCGCACCGATTCAAGAGAACGTTGCATCTCTCCGAAGACCGGTAACGCCGGGAATACAACCGGGTTCAACCGGGTCAGCGCGGCGTTGCACTGGCCCTGTCCGGTGATGGCGAGGTCGGACAGATCCTTCGTCGTTATAGCCCGACTCACACACTCACGAATAACCATCCGCCGCGCTTCGGCCTGGGCAAGAACGACTTTCACGTTCGCTGCCACCTGGCGGAGAGTCGGGTTCTTCGCAGGGTCGGGTGACTTCTCGTACTCGATCACGTCCGCCGTGGAGCAAAGACCGCGTCGAATGCGATCCAGGAGTCGGATCTCCTGTCCGCGCACCTGTAGCGCGTCCTGGAACAGGGCATCGTTCAGTGATCCGCCCGCCACCTGCTGACCGGCCTGGTAGGCCTGGCGGAAGGCTTCCAGTTTCTGCTGGTCGTCGGCTGCTCGCTCGAATAACTGCGCGATGGACGATGTCGAGAGGACCGCCTCCCCGGCCGAGGCCAGTCGGGTCCGGTCCTCGGCGGTAAGTAGTCCCTGCGGCGCGGCTACCACGTCCCCATCGACGACGGGTAGACACAGCAGGGCCAATGGCACGCCAGCGAGCAGGAACAGCAGGTATCGCGAGAACATGAGCCATCCTCCCGATCGGGCCCCGGATCAGTCCGCGAGGCCGAGCCAGCGTTCGATCATCCCCGTCAGCCAACCGGGCCGCGAAACGATCCGGTTCGGCAGCGTCATCGGCCCGGGACGCTTCACGTCAAGCTGACACGGGCGGCCCGCCACCTCGTTTCCCTCGACGACCAGAACGGGCCAGAGCGTCACGACCACGGTCGTCCTTCGCGGCCGGGGCAGAACGAGACTCCCATCCGGGCAGTTCTGTTCCGTAGGAGCCAGGCAGCCGCCCTGCTCGACTCCGGGAGGTAGATCGAGGTTGCCCTCGGAACTGACAGCGATGAGACACTTCCGCACCTGACCGAAACTCGGCCAGTTCCAGCTCCAGCGCAGACGCAGGCGGGTCGCGCCGTCCGGTTCCAGAACCAGGCCGCCACGTGCGACGGTCACCTCCGACCAGCGCTGACGCACAAGCTGGACGATCCGTTGTCGCAGACGCGGATTGCTGAACAGGCCAGACTCGGCCAGTAACGACAGATCCGCCTCCAGTTCGCCGAGAATCCGGGTTCGGTCGTCGCTGGCCAGGGCCGTACGCAGGGCCTCAAGTCGGACACCCCGTTGCGCCCGCGACTCGATCTCCGGCCAGCGTGCCGCGGCCGGGGGATAGGTCGGCAGCCAGTCCCAGGCGAGAGCGTCGGCCAGGCCGGTCCCGTTGCGGTCGGCCAGGGCCCGTTCGATCTGCTCCCAGCAACGCAGCCGTTCACGGGCGGCCTGATATCGCGTGCGATGCGGTGCGGCGTCGGCACAGTCGGCCAGGAGCGGTTCGTCCCAGGCGGCGACCCACCAGCGGTCGAGTTCGTCCAGGGCCAGGCCAGCGGGTGGAACCTCCAGTACGTCCAGGCACCGACTTCGGGCTCGGGCCTGCTCGCAGGCTGCCAGCGATTCGCCCGTCGGTGGCGGCCCGCCGGCGTCCAGGTAGGCCTGAAACGCGGCCACGAGGCGACGATCCGAGCGGGGAGCCACCGCGAGGGCGGCACGCAGATCCTCGGCCGCCTGATCTCGCCGGGCCTGCTCCGCCTGACGCTGCTGCTGTTCCTGGCCTTCGATCTGACGCCGGGCTCGCTCAACCTGCTGGATCAGCACCGCACACTCGGGACGGTCGGCAAGCCAGCGTTCCTCGTACGCCTCGAGGATCGCCCGTGGGTCCGCCGGGATCCGGTTCAGTGCGTTCCGCAACCGGACCAGAGCGTGGAACCGAAGATCGATCTCGACGACCACGTCTTGCAGGTCGGCCGGTATCCCGCTCCGAGGCAGGTTGGCCGCCAGTTCGTAGAGGACGCCCCAGTTCCGGTTGCCGGCCTGCCACGACCGACGCAGCGGCTCGCACGGATCGGCAACGAGAAACCGCGTCCCGTGGTCGAAGGGATGATCGAGGTCACGGCGAAGCTGCTCCGCGAGTTGGCGGACTCGCCCGTCGGGAGAGCGAGCCAGCCGCGGCCAGAGCGGCGATTGCTCGTGCTGCCGGAGATCCTCCTCCTGAAAGAGCAGGTTGTCGTGATTGCGCTCGTCGCGGAACTCTCGCCACAGATCGGGCTCGGCGGCCAGGGCGTGCAGACTGAGCAAGATCAGCCAGGCCGAGAAGTCATCGAGATGTGCCGACTGAGGCTGGCCGTCACCGCGTCGCGGATGCTGATAGGCCGGCAACCCGGCCTCCGGAGCGGGGCGGTCGCCCAGAGCAGGGAGCCACAGGCCGTCGTAATCAACCAGCCGGAGCGCATCACCGACGACCATGATGTTGCCGTGTTGCAGGTCGCCGTGCGTCAGCTGCTCGCGTTTCATCTCGGCGACCGTGTCGGACCAGCGCCCGGCCATCTGGCCGACTGCGACGGCGTCGCCTTCCTCCAGCTTCGTCCGCACCCAGCCGTCCAGCGTGACACCATCGACCCAGTCCATGATCAGCGTCGGATAGTTCCGCCCCTGGATCTGGATGCCCTCGTCGTCGTAGTGGAAATGGACCAGGCAGTTCGGCCGACGCTGGTGGCGAAAGTGCTGGCTCAGACCGCGGTAATGATCGCCGCTCCAGCTGGCGTGGACCGGCGAGCGGTAGACGCGCAGGGCCCGTGGCTGACCGTTGACCATCAGCCGAAAGACGGCGGCGAACGACCCGGTACGCGGTCGCGGACGACCGAATCGGTCCTTGCCCTGCGTCGGAATCGTACTCGCCTTCAGGGCCGGGTCGTGAAACGCCTCCGCCGGCTTCTGCAAGGCGTTCACGAAATCGGTGACCTGTGGCCAGGTGGCTGCCGAACTCATGACTGGGGCTCTCCTGCGCTGGTGTCCGCCGACTCCACGCGATAACCTCGACAGTACAGGAGCCATTTCACCGGGTCAATCAGCGCGTCATTCCGCGCCAGCGTCCGGGCCGGCTCGACCAGCGGAACGAAGAGGATGTTGCCCTGACCGAAGAACTCTTCCAGCGTCTGCTGTGGATCCGGCCAGCCCGGCAGCAGCAGGCAGAGAACCTCCTCGACGAGCCGCGACCGCGCCCGGGCCCGGTCAATCCAGGTGGGCAGCGTTTCCGTCTCTCGCAGGCGATCGAGCCAGGCCACGCTGGCGGAACCGAACAGGGTGTCCGAGGCGAGTCGGTCCAGGTTCGCCAGGCAGACCGCCACCGGACGACCGACGGATCGGCCCGGGCGCAGGCCGAATCGACGACAGAGATCCGTGTGCCAGGCGACCAGCTGATCGCGCTGCTCGGCGGCAGCCTGAGTTGGATCCAGAAACAGGATCACGCCAGCCGGCCGGAATGGGCTGGCCTGGCTGCGCGAGTCGTCGCCGCCGAGGTTGACGAGGTGGATTCGCGTCCGCTCGGGCAGCGAGCCCGGTTCGGTGAATGTCCAGCTCTCCGGGTCCTTCTCGTCCGCGAGTCGTGTCGTGCCGCTGTCCGGGACTCCGAGCAAAGCCACGTCGAATCGCGGCCTGCCCCATCGGCCGATGGCCACGACCAGGGGCAGAGCCATGCCCACGGCCAATATCACCGCTGGCAGGAGGGGCAGCGGCCGCGTCGCGGGCGGAGCGGCCGAATGGAACGTCGTCTCCGCTTCCCGGAGCGACTCCAGGGCCTTCTTGCCGAACTCCTGCAAGGCGACCTGCCGTCCTCGCTCGACCTCGCGCTGCTCCAGCCGTTCGAGGGCGGCGGTCTGCACGCGCTTCACCGATTCGAGGTTCGACAGGGCCTGCTGGGCCAGTTCGCGCGTTTGCTCCTTCAGGCGCTCGATCTCGCGAAGTTGCTCGCGGCTGCCACGGTTGAGGCGAGCCACCTCGCTCCGGAGAATCACCGCCAGCCGCAGATTCGCACGCTGCGGCTCCGGCAGATGAACCAGCGTTCGGCCCGCGCCCCAGAGCCAGCCGGCGAGACAGCCCTCCACCAGCAGCCAGCCGACGAGGATCAGCACGACGGCCAGCAGCACGACGTTCCGACCCGAGCGATCCAGAGCCCGGTAGTGCCGACGGATCCAGCGATGGACGAGGCTCCAGCAGAGGACGCCGCCTGCCGCCAGCAGCAGGCCGACCGCCAGGGCCAGGCGCAGAAGGGAGCTATCGATCGGCCAGAATCCGCTGGCCGGGATCGCTTCTAGCGTCAGATCCGGCCCCACGCGAAACAGATCCCGGCCGGCCTGGCTCTCCTTCCGGACTGCCGCCTCGAGCAGGGCCAGGCGGGTCTGTTCGAGCCGCTCCAGGCGTTCGGCCCGGTCGGAGTTCCCCGGAGCGTCCGGTCCCGAGATCGATGGCCCGTCCAGCTTGTTCCAGGCGTCCGCCAATCTGCGGAACGTCGAACTGCCCTCGATGATCCGGTTGAGGGTGGCCCACTCGTTGCCGAGTTCCTCCCGGCGCGGCGAGTCGTGCGCCGGCTGACGTCTCGGCTGGGCCTCGACGTAGGCGGCGAGAAGACTGTACCACTGACGACGGCCGGCCAGCTCGCTCTCGGTCTGGTAGCCGCGTAGACGGGCCTGGAGCCAGTCGGCCCGGAGCGTGTCCAGGCGAATCCGGGCCGGCTCCAGCGACAGGGCGAGGGCCAGACCAGACAGGGCGAGCAGCACGATCAGGGCACGACGCGAGGACATGAGGCCACCATCGCCGAGGTTCGCTCAGTAGGTGCGTTGACAGACCAGGCAGCGCCGCTTGCCGACCGGCCCGGGCATGTTGGGACCACAACCGGGACACTGCCTCGCCGGCACGGACGGCTGAGTCGGTCGTTGCGGTTGCGGCTGCGGCTGTGGCGTGGTGACTGGCGTGGTGGCCCGGATGGGGCGCGAGTCCGGTGACGGGGCGGCGTCACCGGGCGAACGCTGGCGTTCCTCGAAGCGGATGGCGTTCGAGCCGACCCGGATCACGTCGCCATGTTTCAGCGGTGCGCTCGTCGCGACGGGGTTGTTGTTCAGCAGCACGTTCTCTCGGCCATGCAGATTCTCCAGGACGTAGCTCCCGTTCGGCATGCGGCGAATGCAGACGTGTTCATGCTCGACGGTCGGCGAGCCGAGCAGGGGCAGGGCGACGTGTTCGGCCCGACCGATAACCGTCGCCTCCCGGCTGAGAATCAACTGTCGGCCGGGTCGGTAGCCGTCCAGGACGGTGATCCAGGCATCCTTGAGGATCACCTGGACCCAGCCGATCAGCAGGCCAATCGCCAGGCCGAGCAGAACGAAGGCGGTCACCCGCAGCGACAGACTGCCGCGCGAGGTCAACACCTGAGTGCTGATCTCGAAGAGGAGACCGCCAGCGAGACCGCCGAGAGCCCCGCCGATCAGGCCGTTCCGCAGCTTGCGGCCCGAACGTTCGGAAAGGCCCTCCACCGCGCCGGCGCAGAGTCCCAGGACGAGCCAGCCGAGCAGGCGAGCCCAGGGGAGCAGGCGGAACAGTTCGTTGCCCAGCCAGCCGCCCAGCGCCCCGCCGAGGGCTCCGAAGAGGAAGCCGGGCACGAGTCGGCCGAAACGCCAGGAGCCGCCGCCCAGGCCGGCGACCAGGTTGAGCGCGGCTCCGAGCGCTCCGCCAACGAGCGCGGCGATGACCGCGGTCTGCACGCTCCCCTCGGGCACCCAGCCGCCGCGCAGCACCGTGAACTCGGCGACCAGGGCGGCGACCAGGGCGGCCCAGGCGGACAGCAGGGCGCTGTAGAAGATCAGGCGCGTGAGCGACATGGCAACTCCTTCATTGCACCAGGCTGGCCGTGAACGGCACGCTCACGGTTTCGGTCGTCTCACCGGGTTCGAGAACCACCTGTAATGTCTGCTCGCCCTCGACCTTGCCATCGACGTCGAGCCACCAGTGAACCCAGTCCGGCTGGCCTGGCACCGACTGCCGGGCCGGGTACTTCTCGGCAAGGCGCACACCGGCGGCCATGCCGCGCAGTTCGAGAGTCTGGCCCGGCCGCGGAGCGTGGACGTAGGCCTGCACCCAGAAGCCACGCCGGCCGTCGGCCCCCTTGACCGCACGGACGACCAGGCTGGAGTTCCGCGGCTGGACCGTCAGATTCGCCGGGGCCTCCAGCTGGCCGGGCTCGAGTCGGACCCGAGCCGTCACCTGGCCCAGCGTGTCGGCCGCGACACGAACCCGCCAGTTGACCTGCGAGTACGGCGGAACCGGATCGGGCAGATCGATCTTCTTGCTCGCCGTCTCGCCCTCGCCGAGCATCATCCCGGGTGGCAGTTCGAGCCGTAGAGTCTGGCCGGCCTTCGGTTCCTGAACGAGGGCCGCAAGGAAGAACTCGCCGCCGGCCTGCGGCGCGGACAGGGCGGTCAGACTGAGCTGACTTCGTCGGTTCAGGGCTCCCAGGCCGTAGTTGAAGGTCACGACCCGTTCCGCGCCGGGCTCCAGCCGCTGAGTCGGGTAGTAAAGACCGATGGCACTGTCGCGACCGTTCGGATCTTTGATGGGGTAGTTCCAGTCGGCGTTCTCGCCCGGCCAGTACGAGAGGAGTACCTTCTCCGGTCCGTGGCCGTCGCGTGGTCGAAGGCCGCTGATCTTGACGACGACGCCGCTGTTCTTCAGGTCCGGCCGTTGCAGGGCGTGGATAACGTCCGGGACGTCCGCGCCGACGAACCGTTCCGACCTGGTGGTCACGCCTTCTCTCCCGGCGACGAAGAACGGAACGCCGTCGTTGTCGCCGATGTAGGTGTCGAGCATGACGCGCAGACCGACGTCGGCGGGAGCCGTCCCCTTGTTGTTCAGGGCGTAGCTCACCCGGACGGTGTCCATGCGACGGGAGACGTCGCCGGGAACCAGCTCGGCCGTCTGAGTCACCTGGACGCGATCCATCTCCCACACCCAGACCCACTTGCGGTCTTCTTCCCGTCGAGGAACGACCAGCATCTGGCCGGGTGGACCGCCGAAGATGGGCGACTTGCCGTTGATCGAGATGCGGGTGTTGTTGGTGTTTCCGTCCGCGCTGTAAGTCAGTCGCTTGTTGCGGGAGGTCGGGTCTTCGGGGTCGCCACTGGTGGTCATGATGCCGAACCGGCCCGTCTGGGTGAAGAGAACGCGCAATCGCGGCTCGGGATCGATCGGCGGTAGAAACGAGCGCGGATCGAGCGGAGGCGGCGGCGGTGGTGGCGGTGGTGGCGGCGGAGCATCCGGAGTCAGCGTCTGAGGTCTGGGAGCTTCCGGATCGCCGCGATCCATCGCGAAAATCAGGCCCAGGCACAGGAGCAGACCCACGGCGGTTCCCGCATCCGCGATCCAGGTTCGCGGCGGGCGTTGCGGTGGGGTGCCGGGGGCAGGCGGTCGCTGCTCGGGCATGGTCTTCTCCACGATGTAAGTCAGTGCCGTTTCATTTGAGATGGCCCGGACGAATCTGTCAAGATGCCGTCGGTGTTGTTGCCTGGAGGAGGTACAGAGGACAGCGAGCGGCACGATGACGCCGCTGGTCAGTGGAGCCGCTTTGTCTATTCGATCGCGGGCCGTTGCTGAGTCGCGCCTCCTACCAAAGCCGGGAGCAGGCCACGTGGGACGAGGTGGTCTGCGGCAAGGGGCGAGGCCCCTGCCAGCCGACGCATTATCGACGTATACACCCGCAGCGGCCTCGGAAAGAAGAAAGGTTGATCCCGCCCTCACCACGTCGTGAAGGAGATCGCCCCTTGCTCGCGCACCGGGCTCCGTCAATCTACATACGGATCGGCCGCCAGGTCCTTGAGGATCTCCTGCCGTCGGCGCTCGCGGTTCAGCAGGTCGATGCGCGAGATGTAGTGCCGCCTCTCGACCTTCGCCTGGGCTCGCTCGAACAGTGGCTGATACCGGTCCCAGTCACTGTTGCCGCCACGCTGGCCGCGCTTCTTCAGCGAGGCGTACAGCGCCGGGCCGAGACCCTCCAGCAGGGCGTCTTCCAGCGACAGGAAGAACTGCGCCGATCCGGGATCGCCCTGCCGACCCGCCCGACCCTCCAGTTGGCGGTCGATTCGTCGCGATTCGTGCCGTTCCGTTCCCAGCACGTGCAGGCCGCCCGCCTTCAGGACCGCCTCGGACAGCTTGATGTCCGTGCCGCGGCCGGCCATGTTCGTCGCCACCGTCACACGCGGCCCCTGGCCCGCCTCCGAGATGATCATCGCCTCGTGTTCGTGATGCCGGGCGTTCAGCACCTTGTGGTCGATCCCCGCCGCCTTCAACTTGGCGCTGAGCTTCTCCGACCGCTCGACCGACGACGTGCCAATCAGTACCGCCCGCCCCTCGGCCATCAGGCGCTGCACCTCGGCAACCACGGCGTCGAACTTGGCGTTCTCGGTCGGGAAAACTCGATCCGGCAGGGCCTGGCGTCGCACCGGCCGATTCGTCGGCACCCTGACCACCCAGAGCTTGTAGACGCGGAAGATCTCCCACCAACTCGTCGCCGCCGTCCCTGTCATGCCGGACAGCTTCTTGTACAGGCGAAAGTAGCTCTGGAAGGTGATCTGCGCCGCGTGTTCGGTCGGCTTGGTGATCTGCACCCCCTCCTTCGCCTCGACTGCCTGGTGCAGCCCCTCACGCCAGTGCCGATCCGGCATCGGTCGGCCGGTCGCCTCGTCGATCAGCACGATCTTGCCCCTGTCCACCATGTATTGCTGATCGACGCGAAAGCGATAGTGGGCGTGGACGGCCTGCTCGACGGCCTCGACGAGCTTGTCCATCGCCGAGGCCGTCGTCCCGGTCGGCGGGTTGGACCAGCGGACCAGTTGCCGACCGGCCTCGGTCAACTCGAACTTCTGCTTCTTGACTTCCCAGCGAAAGTGTTCCTCGTGCTTCATCTGTAGCGCGACGCCATTGGCCCAGCGGAAGACCAGGCACTCCGCCTCGGTCGCCGGCCGGGTCGGACTGGCGATGATGAGCGGTGTGCGAGCCTCGTCGATGAAGATATTGTCGGCCTCATCGACCAGGGCGTAGTAGTGTTCGGCACGCTGGACGCGGGGATCGAGCGGTGCCGCACTGCCGCCGGTCCACGGAGCCCAGAACGGAGCTTCGCCGCCGCGCTGGCCGGCGAGCTTGAGCCGATCCCGCAGGAAGTCGAAGCCGAACTCGGCCGCGGTGCCGTAGGTGATGTCCGATCGATACATCGCCGCCCGATCCTGGTCGCCCTGGCCCTGCTGAATCGCGCCGACGGTCAGGCCGAGCATCTTGTGGATTGGCCGGACGAACTCGGCGTCACGGCGGGCCAGGTAGTCGTTGACCGTGGTGACGTGGACGCCCTTGCCTGGCAGGGCGTTCAGGTACGACGGCAGGACGGCGGACAGAGTTTTGCCCTCGCCGGTGGCCAGCTCGGCCAGGCCGCTCCGGTGCAGGACGATGCCGGCGGCGATCTGCACGTCGAAGGGCCGCATCCGATGCGTCCGCCAGCAGGCGACACAGGCCAGGCCGAACGCCTCGGGCAACAGACGGTCGAGCGATTCGCCATTGCGGGCGCGGCCTCGCAGGCGCAGGCCGACCTGGAGAATCTCGTCCTCGGTGGCGGCGTGGAACTTCTTCTCCCACCCACGGATACGCGGCAATTGCAGGGCCGCCCAGCCGAGCCGGCGCTGCCAGGGGAGCCCGAACCACGAGCGGAGGGTGTTCCACCACCAGGGGCCGAGCCGGCCGGCACCGGGGTCGGGAAGGTGATCGGCGGGAGAAATCGGCTGGGGGGGCGCTTCGAGTGAACTCACGACCTCGCCTCCAAAGGGCAGCGCGGGATACCGCTGTCAGGATATCACATCGGCATCCCGTCAGGCGAGCCCCAGTCAGAGCGGCAAGCGAGGTTCGGAGCGGAACCGACTTGATGCTCTACCGAGATCGCGTTAGGTTGGATTATCGGCCGGCCTCGCCGGGCCGGTCGTGTTTCCGCCCATCTTGGCGCGAAGGATTCGAGGCGCAATCCCATCGCGGAAAGGGCGGTCCTCATGGGCACACCTTCCACCCTGATCATTGGCGGCGGCATCGCTGGTTTGGCCTGCGCTCGCCGTCTGCGTGATGCGGGCCATCCCTTCCTCCTCGTCACCGACCGCCTCGGTGGTCGGATGCACGCCGCGGCCACAGCTCCGTTCGGGGCCACCTACCTCACCTCCGACTATCGCCACGTCGGCCGATACGTCGGTCGTGGGCCGCGCATCCATAAACGCGATGCCTACTTCCGCGACGGCGACCGCCTCATCACCCTCTTCGATCCGGCCAACCTGATCCGTCTGCCGACCATCCTCCGTTTCTTCGCCCAGGTCAGGGACTACCGTCGTCACCTCAACCGACTGCGCCAGCGGACACCATTCGAGTGCCAGGCCGAGTCCCTTCGGCAGAATCCCTTCCTGACTCGGTGCGTCTGCCAGTCGGCCGCCGAATTCATCCGCGAGAACGCCCTTCAAGATGGCCACGCCGTGTTCGCCGGGCCGATCGTTCACTCGACGATGTTCACCGCGCCCGAGACACTGAACACGTTCCACTACCTCTTCTGTCTCTTCCCGATCCTCCTGGCCACCTACCTGGCCGACTTCACCGGCACGTTGGCGAAACTGACCGCCGGCTTCGAGGGAAGCATCGTCCGCTCGCGCGTCGTCGCCCTGGACCTGGGCCGTTCGGACGGCTTCCGGATGACCCTGGAGAACGGCGTTGAGTATCGGCCACGAAACGTCGTCGTCGCCACGCCGGGCCACAACACCCGATCCTTCTGCCCCGAGCTGGATCGTGCTGCCGAGGACGGAGTCCGTGAGGTGCCGATCTGCACCCTCCACGTCGCCGGCCGACGACGGCTCGACTATCGCCCCGGAAAGATGGTCTTCCTCCGACCCGGCGAACCGGCCACGGTCCTGCTACCGCTGCCGGATGGCATTCATGACCTGCTCTTTTCCCACTCGCACGAGCCGGACCTGTCGGCGTACTATCACCACTGGCAGGTCGTGCGGAAGACGTGCTGGAAGACCGCTCTCGTGCTGTCCGGCCCAGCCTGGCGGCCGCTCGCTCCGCGGCCCAACGTCTACACCATCGGCGACCACAACATCTGCGGCCTGGAGGACAGCTTCCTGACCGGCCTGCACGCCGCCAACCGTATCCTCGAACAGAGCAGGTGAACCATGACCACGGAACGGTTCGATTACGTCGTCATCGGCTCGGGCGTGGGCGGTCTCTTCACGGCCGCTCTGCTCGCACAGCGCGGCCTGCGTGTCGGCCTGCTCGAACGCCACTACGCCCCCGGTGGCTACGGTCACAGCTTCCGACGCGGAGCCTACACCTTCTGCGCTCAGCTTCACTATCTCTGGAACTGTGGCGCGAAGGACGACTTCGGCCTGTTCCTGCGCCGTCTCGGTCTGGAGAACGCGATCACCTTTCAGCGCCTCGATCGCGACGGCTTCGACCGCGTGCGCTGTCCGTCGTTCTCTTACGACATCGTCAGCGGCTTCGACCGAAACGTGGAACGTCTCGCCGCCCGCTATCCGCAACATCGTCCGGCGCTGGTCCGGTACTTCGACATCCTCACCCACATCAACCAGGAACTCCTGCTCTTGCCCATCGGCTCGTCGCTCTGGCCGCTCCTGGCGACGCCGTGGCGATTCGGCCACGTCCTGTGGTATCGCAACCACACGCTCGGCGATCTGTTCCGCGAACTCGGCCTGCCTGCCGAGCTGCGTGCGATCCTTGCCGGTCAGAGCTTTGACCTGCTGCTGCCGCCGGCGAAGCTCTCGCTGCTGGCCCAGGCCGCGGTCGCCTGCGGCTACGATGCCGGGGCCTGCGTGCCGAGCCGGAGCTACGAGCATCTGTTCACGACGCTCACCGACTACATCGCCCGGCAGCCCGGCTGCGCGGTCCATCTCAAGACCTGGGTCAAGTCGCTGGAAGTCCGCTCCGGTCGGGTGACAGCGGCTCACGGCGTACGCGGTCGGACGTTCGAGGCCGACCGCTTCATCTACAACGGCGATCCGAAGAAGTTACCCGAGTTGCTCGGCACTCCCCTGCCCCGTTCGTACCAGAGGAAGCTCGCCTACGACTACTCGGCCAGTTTCTTCACGCTCTACCTCGGCATCCGCGGCCTCGACCTGGCCCGCCACGGGTTCGGCAACTGGAACGTGATGCACTACGGCCACGACGATGTGGACGAGTGCTACCGCCGGCAGGTCGATGACGACCGCTTCGACAACCCGTCGATGTTCCTCTCGACGCCGACGCTGCACCAGCGCGACATTCGCATCGCCCCGGACGGCTGCGAGCAGATGGTCGTCTGCGTGCCGTGCCGCTTCGAGCATTTCCAGGCGTTCCACCGGCAGGGCCGACCCGCCTACCTGGCCGAGAAGGAGCGCGTGACGAACCTCGTCCTCGACCAGATCGAGCGTCACTACCTTCCCGATCTGCGTCAGCACCTCGACCTGGTCGAGGCCGGCACGCCCTGCACGCACGAGCGGTTCGTCTTCGCGCCGCGGGGCAACGCCTACGGTGCGGACCTGACGCCGCGGCAGTTCAACACCGGCAAGATCGACTACCGGACGCCGTATCCGAATCTCTGGCTGGTCGGGGCGACGGCCGGCGGTCCGAGTTTCGCGGGCGGCATCCACTTCGCCCGGTTGCTCTACGAAAAGCTGACCGGCGACCAGATCAGGAACGAAAAGGATCGTCTGCCATGACCGAACCGAGCGATCTCTCCGGGCTGGTCTTCCTCCGTGCCGACGGCTCGCCGGTTCGGCTGGCGGACCTGCACTCCGGCCCGATCCTGCTGGTCTTTCTGCGTCACCTGGGCTGACTGCCCTGCCTGGCGCACCTCGGCGAGGTGCAGGCGGAATACGAGGCCATCCGGGCTCTCGGGGCAGAGGTCGTGACTGTCTGCCAGGCGAAGCCGGACGTGCTGGCGATGCATCTGAAGGCCGAGCCACGGCCGTTCCCGGTCGTGGCCGATCCGGATCGGGTGGCTTACCGGGCCTGTGGCCTGGAGCGTGGCGGCTGGGGGATGTTCTTCACCGGACGAGCCTTGAGACGTTACGTCGGCCTGATGTTCAGCGGCTGGCGGCTGCGCTGGCCGGGCACGAAGGAGGACGTCCTTCAACTCGGTGGTGACTTCGTTCTCGATCACCGACAGCGCATCGTCTACGCTTATCGGAGTGCCGATCCGGGTGATCGGCCTACAGTGGCGGTGCTGCTGGAGGCGGTGCGGACGGCGCAGGCCGCAACGGGATAATATCTATGGTGAATCCAGGCGCGACGTTCTCTGTCGGCTCCCTTGACGCACGCTCATGATCCAGGTGGTTCCATGCACTCCAGCAAGAGCAGACTCCCCGCCGACCTTGGTCAACCCGTGCCCCAGTCTGGGGAAGGCTCCTGGGTCTGGGTCTGGATCTGGTCCTTGCTCCTGCTTGGCAGTCTGATCGCCGTGCTGCTCCTGGCGATCGTGGTGCCAGCGCATTCCGATGACACCTCAACCAGGACTGTCATCCTGCTGGTGGCCTCCGTGCCGGTCGATGTCCTTCTGGCGATTGGTGTCGGCATGTGGCTGGCCTGGACGCGGGCCTGGCGATCGGCTTCCACCGTCGCCACCGTGGTTCGGGCCTTCGTCCTGTTCCTTCTCGGCAGCCTGGCGGCGATCGCCCTGGTGACGGTCATCTGTCTGGACGTGGCCCAGTTTTGAGGACCGGCGAGAGGGCGGACCAGGAGGGAGAGGTAGCCGCGCTGGCGCTCGGGCTCTGTCGGAGGCGAGCCCGCTCAAAATCGCGGCAGCACGTTCTTGATTCCCTCGTCGAGTCGGAGTCGATCCGGCAGCGCCCCGGCGTCCTTCATCACGCGCTCCAGTTCCACCTGCATTGTCTTGACCTGCTCGGCATACTTCGGATCGGCGATCAGGTTGTGGACCTCCAGCGGATCGGCCTCCAGGTCGTACAGCTCGGCCAGGTGGCGATCCGGTTTGCCGTCGCCGTGCGGGTAGCGGATGTACTTCCACTTCGCCGTCCGCACGCCGCGCACGTTCGGCGTGTACGGGAATTCCTTCTCGTAGTCGTAACGGTAGAACCATGACGTTCGCCAGCCATCGGTCTTGCCCTCCAGGAGCGGTTTCCACGATCGGCCGTCGGCCTTCGTCAGCGGCTTCGCTCCGCAGATGTCGATGATGCTCGGAGCCAGGTCGAGGTTCAGCACCATCGGCGTGATCTGGCTCCCCGGCTTCGCCAGCTTCGGGTAGCGCACGATCAACGGGATGCGGATCGACTCCTCGTACATGGTCCGCTTGTCCACTCGACCATGTTCGCCAAGTGCGAAGCCATTGTCACTGACGTAGATCAGCAGCGTGTTGTCGAGCTGGCCGCTCGCCTTCAGGTGGGCGTACACCCGGCCGATGCTGTCGTCCACCGAGGCGATCGTGCCGAGGTAGGCCCGGACGAACTTGCCGTAATCCTTGTGGTTGTAAAGCGGGCCGTTGAGGCCGTGCCAGGTCGGCACGCTCTGCTTGAGCCAGGCCGGCTTGCCGTCGCCGGTGGCGTTCCAGTTCTTCGGCTTCTCGACCGTCACGTTGTCGAGGAAGTGTTCGTACTTCGGCTCCGGGACGATCGGGCCGCCATGCGGTGCCTTGTGGCCCAGAACCAGGCAGAACGGCTTGTCGCGTTTCTGCCTGAGCCAGTCGATGGCCGCGTCGGTGACGACGGTCGTGTAGTAGCCCTTGCGGACCTCGCGGGTGCCGTTGCGGTTGAACTCGTTGTCGAAGTAGTTGCCCTGCCCCTTGTGGCTGAGCCAGAAATCGAAGCCGGGTCGGGGATCGTCCTTCTGTTCGCCCATGTGCCACTTGCCGATGTACGCCGTCTCGTAGCCGGCCTCCTGCAAGCGCCGCGGATAGCTTGCCAGGTCGTTGGGATAGTCGGTGAAATTGTCGAGGACCGTGTGCCCGTGCGAGTATCGGCCGCTCAGGAGCGACGCCCGGCTCGGCGAGCAGAGCGCTGTGGTGACGAAGGCGTTGACGAACCGGGCTCCCTCGGCGGCGAGACGGTCGAGGTTCGGCGTCTTGAAGAACGGATGACCGGCACAGCCCATCGCGTCGTGGCGGTGGTCGTCGGTCAGGATGACGAGGACGTTCGGTCGCGGCTCGGCGCGGGCCGGGCCGAAGAGGACGAGTAAACCGAGCAGGGCGCACCAGCTGTGTCGCATCATGAAGCACCTCCGGAAGGGATCGTCCGATGGGCCACATGGTAGCAGCACAGGGTAGCGAGGGAAAGGGATCAGAATCCGACGTCGGCCAGGCGCTGGGCCAGGCGGACGTAGTTCGTCGCGAAATCGAAGCGGTTCCGCCGGCGCAGCAGCGCGACGGGGTGCTGCCAGTTGACGATATCGAGATGATCGCCGTCCCAGACCTCGCAGTCCTCGCCGTACTCGGCCGAGGTCAGGCTGACCAGACCATCGTTGGGGCCTTCGTGCTGGCGGAGGTAGCCTTCCGACAGGCGCAGGTGCCACTTGCGCCAGTTCGGCTCCATCCGCCCGGCGACGGAGAAATAGCGCACACCCGGAGCGTCCGGCACCTGCTCATTGAAGGCCCGGCACGAATCGACGGTGAGGTCGGCCAGAGCCTGCCAGGGGACGCGCATCATCTTGAAGACCGGCCGAACCAGCGGCATCACCCGGCGCAGGCTCCAGTCGGCGACCGAGCTGCCGCGATGCGGAGTGCCAATGGTCGTCAATGAAAGGACACGCGAGGCCATGCCCAGCCGGGTGATCAGATAGCGTGAGTCGAGGCCGCCCATGCTGTGCGCGAAGAGATGCACCGCCTCGTCGGGCACCTCGCGATCGAGGAACGCTTTCAGTTCCATCGCACGCTGGACAATACTGGCCGTGGGACTCACCCGCGCGACGAGAACACGCGTCCCGCCGGCGGCCAGCACGTCGGGAATGCCCGGGAAGTAACCAATGAGTTTGCGACCGCCCAGTCGGATGAAGTCGAAACCGAGCAAACCATGCGCCAGCACGATCGGCGCTTTCAACCGAGGGGGTGTGAGAGGCATGGCGATGACACCTCGCGGATCTCGGATACACTCGACATTGCATTCTAGCGCCCAGGTCCAGGCCCGGACAATGGCCACCGTCGGGATGGGTGCATCCCCGAAGTTGCGAAATGTAGGGTGGGCGGGAGCGCCACCGACGCCTGATCGCCTTATCAGGCCGGAACAGCGCAGGCCCACCAATCCTCGCTCGGGAGCGCAGAAATGTAGGGTGGGCGGGAGCGCCACCGACGCCTGATCGCCTTATCAGGCCGGAACAGCGCAGGCCCACCAATCCTCGCTCGGGAGCGCAGAAATGTAGGGTGGGCGGGAGCGCCACCGACGCCTGATCGCCTTATCAGGCCGGA
>CAYYJM010000025.1:24749-37419 GCA_964471755.1 uncultured Alcaligenaceae bacterium | reverse complement strand
TTCGGCCACCTCCAGACGGGGCAGGGTCGCCAGGGTTTTCAGCCCCTCATCGCCGACCATCGTTTGCGTCAGGATGAGAACCTTCAACCCCTTCAGGCCACCGAGCGTCTCCACCCCCGCGTCGCTGACCGCCGTGTTGACCAGCGTCAGCGATTGCAGGGCGCTCAGTGGAGTCAGGGCCTTGAGCCCCTTGTCGCTGACCTGCGTGTTGCTCAGGTCGAGGTTCATCAGATCGGTGAGCGTGGCGATTTCCGCCAGGTCGCCGTCACCAATCTTGGTTTCCTTCAGATCGACCATCAAGATGGGGCGGGCCTTGTCCTTGTCATTGCGGTAGACCTTACCCCCCCGTTTTTCCAGGGCCGAGGCCACTCGTTCCTGGGCGGCATCCGCCCCGAAGGAAACCATCACAACCATCCCGGCCACCAGGCTCGCCAGCATTCCGGTACGCACCATGATCGGGCCCCTCCGTTTCCGAGAAAGAATGTCCCACCCTGTGATTGTGCCCGGCAGCCCAACGCGACGTCAAGTCAGGATCGCGTAGCCCAAACCGGACGCCCCACATTATCCAGGCTTCCCATTCTTTGTCATGGCCCGGTCCTGGAGCGCGATTCTTCACCGGATCGGCTTCACCTCCTCCGGAGCCAGCAGCGTGAAGAAGAGGCCATGTGGCCCGGCCCCGTTGGTGATCTTGATCAGCACACGGTTGACGCCCTTTCGCAGAGACACTTCCGCCGTGTACTGCCCTGGCGTGGCGGCGGCGTGGTCCCGACTCGCATGCACCTCCTTGCCGTTGACCCACACCTTGACCGCGTCGTCCGCTCCGAGCAACAGCGTCGCCTTCTGGTCTTTCGCCGAGTCGAACTGGCACGTCAGACACGACGTGATGTCCGATTCCGCCGGCGCGAAGAATGCCTGTAGATCGACGTAGCCCGTCGCCGATGGCTTGACCGTTCGCCAGGTCACCTTGCCCGCCTTGCCCGGATAGCTGGCGTCGAGGTCGATCTTTTCCTCGGGCGGCAGAACCTTGTCCAGACCAGCGTCGCCCTCGCCGTTGGCGAACGGTCCGAGGATGTGCCACGTCTCCGGCGAGTAGGCCGCCGTCTGGAGCGTGTGCAGGTAGGCCACCATGTCCACGAGGTCGTCCGGCGTCAGGTGGACGACGACGTCCTCCGGCATGAGCGACTTCGGGCTCTTCTCGCGCGACTCGATCTCCTTCTTCGCGATCTTGCTGTCCTTGCCGTTGGCGTCACGCAGGAGAAGGTGGTCCGGCGTCTCCTCGATCAGCAGGCCGGACAGGACGACGCCCTGCTTCGTCTCGACGACCCAGTTGATGTACTGGTCGGCGACGGCCTTGCTCGGCTGGAGGATCGACTCGAACAGGTTGTCCAGGCTCGCCTTCTTGCCGATCATCGACAGGTCGGGACCGACCTGGCCGCCCTGGCCGCGAACGGTGTGACACTTGAGGCACTGGGTGTTGCCCTTGAGACTGTCGGCCAGGAGCTTCCGGCCGCGAGCGACGTCCCCCTTGCGCTGGACGAGGCTGGCGATCGGCGGCAGGTTCTTCAGGTCGAGCTTGCCCGGCAGCGGGAACGCGACCAGGGCCTTGTTGCGCAGATCCTGGTAGGGCGTGTTGCGGACCAGACGAGCCGTGTCGGCCTGGATCGCCTGGGGCAGCTTGCCCTTCGCATGCAGATCGAGCAGCCAGGCCGTGCCAGGTCGGTTGGCGACGAGCGTCTCCAGGGCCGCGAGCCGACGGGCGATCCGGGCCGGGCTCGACGCCTCGGCCAGGAAGACCTTCTGCAACTCGGCCAGGGCCGCCTTGCCGACCGGCGAATCCCCCTTCGGGCCGACGAGCTTGCCGAGCGCCCCGGCGACGGCGGCGGCGTAGGCCCCGTCGAGTTCGTCCAGCGACTTCAGGGCGTCGAGCGACTCCTTCGCTGGCAGTTCGCCCAGGACGGCGATGGCCGTCAGCCGGGTCGGCTGGTCCTGCTTCGCGTCGGCGGCGACGGCGGCGACGTCCTTCGCCCGGTTCGTCAGGCCGGCCGCACCGATCAGGCGAACCGCCGTCGCCCGCTGGGCGGGCTCGCCGAGCATCGTCTGGATCGCGTCGCGCAGGGCGGCGTCGGTCCGCAGAGCCTGCCACTTGCCGGGCAAGAAGAGCCGCAGGTTATCGATCACATTGGCCCGCACCTCGGCCGGCGTGGTGGCCAGGCGGAGCAGAGCGAGCAGGGCCTTGCCGGCGTCCCGGTCGTCGCTTGCCGAGAGGATGTCCACGATCCGCGTCCGCTGGGCCGGCGTCGTCTTCGCGTCGACGAGCTTCTTCCCCAGCAGCGGCAGAATCTGGGCCGGCCGCAGTTCCCAGACCAGGTCGAGGGCCCTGTCGTCGAGATCGGGGAACTGCTTCTCGAAGTCGGCGAGGATGGCCTGCCGTCGATCCGGCTGCGTCGGCTGCCCGACGGCGATGCCCACCGCGTTGAGGTAGAAGCGGTCCTTGCCGTCGTACTGCTTCGCCAGGGCCCAGATCAGATCCTTCGCCTTGTCTGCCGGGAAGTTGCGCAGTTGCAGGAGCAGCTCGCGCCGCACGGCCGGCGACGGGTCCTTGACCAGCTTCTCGGTCGTGCCGGGGAAGAGGTCCGAGGGCAGCTTGCCGAGGTAGTCCAGGCAGGCCCGGACGAACAGTTCGCGGAAGCTCTCGCCGAGCTTCGGATCGAGACAGCCGGCGAGGGTCGCCAGGGCTGCCGGGTCGCCCTTCTTGCCGAGGACGGCCGCCATCCAGGAGCCGCGTGCCTTCAGGACACGGTTGTCGCTTGCCTGGGCCGCCGCGATCACCTTGCGAGCAGGCCCGGCGTCCATCTCCAGCAGGCGCGTCTGGGCCATGACGCGGAGCGTGTGATTTGGCGAACTCAGCGCCGCGAGGACGCCCTCCGACGTGGTCAGATCGACCTTCGGGTTTTTCACCTTGTGTCCCTTCGGCGCGAGGCGATAGATCCGGCCGCGGGTGACGTCGCCCATGCCGTGGCCGCCGACGCCCGGATCGTACCAGTCGGCGACGTAGACGCTGCCGTCCGGCCCGACGCAGACATCCGATGGTCGGAACCAGTTGTCCGTACTCTGGACGACGTCCTCGCGCTCGACATCGTAGCTGGCACCGTTTCGCTTGAGTTGATAGGAGCGGACGTGCCGTGGCCCGGCGTCGGTGTGCAGCGGCGAGCCGCGATACTTCTCGGGCAGCAGATCGCCCTCGTAGAGGCACATGCCGGTCGGCGAGCCGAAGTAGGTGCGCAGGATCTTGTGGACGATGCCGGGCTGCTCCTCGTGCCAGTGGGTCTGGCCCTGGCCGCGCGGGTGGTAGCCGTAGTTGCCGCCGGGCAGGACGTAACAGATGCGCGTCTGCTGGTTGCCGTCGTCGTCGTTGTCCGAGAGGAAGAGGGCTCCGAAGCTGTCGATGGCCAGCTCGTAGGGATTGCGGAAGTTGTGCGCGATCAGGGTCAGGTTCTTGCCGTCCATGTCGCAGCGCCAGACGGTGCCGGCCCGGGTGTCGGTACCGTTCGAGTTCCAGGCGTGGCTGTCGCCGTTGCCCTTGAGATTGCGGACGCCCTGGTCACCGACGAGGAAGTAGAGGCGGTAGTCCAGCCCGACGACGATGCTGTGGACGCCGTGATCGTGGTCGATGCCGCCGAAGCCGGTCAGAAACTTCGTTGGTGGTCCGTCGGCCTTGAGGTCGCCGTCGCGGTCCTCGAACAGCCAGATGTTCGGCGACTGGCTGACGAAGACCTTGCGGCCTGGCCCAATCGGATCCTTGACGACGCACAGGCCGATCGGGGCGAGTACATCGGGGGCCTGGTAGAAGACGTGGACCTTGTCGGCCTTGCCGTCGGCGTTGGTGTCCTCCAGGACGAGAATGCGATCGCCCGCGGCCCGGCGGAGCGGTTGGCGTCGGAGCTGGCTGCGGTAGTTGATCGATTCGCTGACCCAGACCCGGCCGGCCTCATCGACATCCATGCAGGTTGGGTTGACGAAGGTCGGCTCGCTGGCCCAGAGGGACAGTTCGAGTCCGGGCGAGACGGTGAACTTGCCGAGAGCGGCCTCGGCCGTCACCTGGGCATGGGAGGTGCCTGCGGAAAGGAGAACGATCAGGGCAGGTAGCCAGTGGAGAGATCGGCGGGACATCACGTCGGGACTCCAGGGGTGAGCGGGAGGATTTCGCCCGAGTATAGGGCAGGGCGAGACGTGATGCCAGGGAGTCTTCGTCTTTGTCCGAGTCCGAGGGCTCGGACGAAGGATCACGCCACCTCTGCCGCGGTATCATGCCGGCGGATCGCCGTCCGCGCCAGCAGGAACAGGAGTCCGGCCAGCACGGCCAGCGACACGATCAGCACCACGTCGAGCAGGTACGGGTAGCGCTCCGTGAACGGCAGCGTCTCCGGTGGTGGCGGCACGTACGCCGGGTTCGCCTCCCGCGAGCCGAACGACGCGGACGCGATCTCGCCCAGGTCGCGCGGCAGGGTATCGGCAAAGTCGTAATTCGGAGCCCTGGCCTCCGGGTTATCGATGTACAGACGCAGCGATTCGGACCCGGCCGGGACCTGGAACACGAGCAGCCGGGCCGGGGCGGCGTATTCGGCCTTCTGCAACGTCAGTGGTGGATTGCGCGAATCGATCACGGTCAGCTTCAACCGCCGCGTCCTCGTCTCCGGGAAGACCAGCACGATCGGCTCGTGGCCGCCCTGGCGGCTCAGCGTCCCCGAGACGAGCTGCTCGCCACGTCGGCCCGGTTCGTACGCCTCCAGGTAGAACGGTCGGCTGAAGCGCTCCTGATCGATGTGCAGCGTCAGCTGAGACACCGGAACGTTCGGCTCGCCGAGGTCCAAGACCCAGGCCGAGGCCGCGTCGTCGTGAGCCCGAACCGGATCGCGATACTCGATCTGCGCCGCACCGCCTGCCCATTTGCCCGGCCGGGTCAGACTGAAGAAGACCGACGCTCCACGCAGCACGTCGTTCTCCTTGCTCACCCGATCTGGCCGAAGCGTCACCCGCAGGTAACGCTGTCGGCTGGACGGGTACGAGAAGCGTGTCACATTGATCGACTGGCCGCGAATGTCGAGTTTGACCACCTCAACCTTGTCCAGGATCGTTCCCCAGTCCTTGCCGTTGTCGCTCGACTCCAGGACGAGCGGTCGGCCGTATGACGCCGCGGTGACATCGAGATCCAGTTCGTTGTGTTCGGGCGGCGACGGTCCCAGGTCGAGACTCAGTCGCTGGGATGAATCCGGCAGGGTGAGTCGATCGAACGGCTTCACCGCGACCTTCTGGCGGACGATGCGCTCTGCCAGTGTGCGAAGGGCGTAGGGGATCGTTCGGCCACCCTGATCGACCAGACGCAGGTCGCCCAGGTCTGGTTTCGCCGCGCCGAAGACGGCCGGTGTCAGGATCGCGCCGGCGAGCTTGCCCGGCTCCGGCAGCGAGAGTGGCACGAACGCCTTCCAGTGCGTCAGATCCTCGCTGACGGCCCCTTCCTGGGCCAGACCCGGATCCTGGGCCAGCCCCGGACTCGCTGTCAGCAGACCGACCACCAGGGCGAGCATCGTGATCCGCTTCATGATCGCACCTCCGGGCTCGACGAACGATGGGCGTGTTCGAGTCGCTGATACGTCCACGCTCCCAGGCCCATGACCACCGCCAGGACGAAGAAGGCCACCACACGCGAGAATCCCACCAGGGACGCGCTGTCCACGAAGAGTGCCTTGAGCAGGGCCAGGCCGAACAGGCCCAGAGCGGCCCCTCGCAGCGTTCGGCTGTCGCGCCAGAAGCCGACCGCCAGGACCAGGCCGGCATACAGGCCCCAGGTGATCGTCCGGCTCATGCCCACCAGACTGAACGAGTCGTACCGCGACCAGCCGTTGCGCGATTCCAGCATGTGGACGAAGCGCGTCACGTCCGCAGTGAGAACGTGCAACCCCAGGACGAGGCCAACCAGAACGACGGTCAGCCAGACGCCGCGCGGGCCCGAAGTCCGAGGCGGCATCATGACCCGCGTGGCATACGCTGCCGCCAGCAGGCACGCCGTCACCAGGACGCCGGGGAAGGCGTACTGATTGATCAGCGGCAGGAAGAAGTCGATCGGACCACCGCGCCAGACCGCGAAGGCCGGCTCGTTCCGATTCGCCAGCACCGAGAAGACGGCCAGGAAGAGCAGCACGGCCGCCAGCCAGCGCATCGACTGCGATCGCACCCGCAGACCGTACCACCACAGGCCGAGGCCCTGAACGGCCCACGCCACGGCGGCCCACGGCGCATCCAGCCGCAGGGCGAAAGCGACGGCCAGGAAGCTGAAGCCGACCGCGACGAGCGTCAACTGGAGCCAGGCATCGATTGGCTCCCGCAGCTGGACAACCCGCGATTGCAGGGCGTAGAGGATGGCGGCCCCGACGGCGAGGTGTGGAAGCCACGGGCCGAGATCGTCGCGCAGGAACGCCGTCCCGGCCACGGCCAGCGCGGTCGCGTTGAGGATCAGATCGAGCAGTTGCAGCGGGTGAGCGAACTGCTTGCGCAGGACCGGCAGCAGCACGTCGTGAGCCGTGTGCAGCAGGTAGACGACGCCCTGGAAGATCAGGACGGCGGTGAGTTTCTCCGGGTGGTAATGGCCGAATGCCCAGCCCCAGAACAGGCTCTGCACGCCGATCAAAGCGAGCGGCGCGAGCAATCGCCAGCCGCGGAGGACCGCCATGCTCAAAGTGGCCGCGTCGAGCAGGGCCAGGTAGAGGAAGAAGGCCAGGTAGGGATCGCGCTCACTGTGCAGTAGCGTCGGAGCGGTCAGGCCGCCGACCAGGGCGAGGATGGCGATGCCGAACGCCGGGTAGGTGACGGCGAGCCCGGCCGTCAGCACGACGACGGCGACGAGGTACGGTCCCGCCCGGCTCATCGGCAGCAGTTCGTAGTAGCCGAAACTGGCGAAGGTTGACAGGTAGAGAATCGCCACGCCGGCCGCCGAAAGCATCTGAGCGAACAGCCAGCGGCCGCGTCGATGGGACAGGTAGCCCAGAACGCAAAGGCCGGCTCCGCCGAGGATGCCGAGGCTGACCTGACCGAACGGGCCGATCAGTCCATTCTGGAAGGCGTACTGGAGGAAGTAGCCCGCCGCCAGGAGCAGCAGCACGACGGCCGCCCAGCCCAGGACGTGGCCACCGAGCAGACCCTCCAGACGCGAAGGCGTTTCGCGTTTCTCCGGCGGAACTGACTCCGCAGCCACGGCTTCGGGCCGGGAGGGTTCCGGGCGCGGTTCCGGTTCCAGGCGGGGAAGCAGGTCGGTCGGATCGGTTGTCAGCGTCCCTGCGCGCAGACTGGCCACCTCCGCCTCGAGTGCGGCGATGCGACGACGCAGCGACAGGCCACGCCAGTAGCCGATCAGGCCGAGGATCGGGCCTCCCACGAAGACGAACAGCAGACCCAGGATTATCAGGAACCCCAGGAGCGGAAACAGGAACTCCATCAGGAAGAACATGGGCGGATTCCTTTCGGGCTGGAAACGTTCCTCATGAAGGGGTGGCCGAATAATCCTCCGGCATCATCCATGTTGCGGCAAGGGAAAGCAACGAAATACCCAGCGATTGCGTGGGGCCGTGTGATCTTTCGCCGCCGGTCTTCGTCGCGAAAGGCTCCAGGCCGGCCCTCCCGATTACTTATCGACGGCGATCTGCTTCGCGTCATCGACCTCGATGCGCGGCACGTCGTCAACCTCCTTCACCGTGCCGGTCGCCCGGATCGTCTTCCCCTGGAAGTGGCCGACGGGGTCATCGATGCCGGCCTCCTTCAAACTCGCCGCCCCTGTCTTGGTGATGACGACGGCGAAGTTCTTCGCGTCCCTGAAGTCCTCCTCCGCGTCGAGGTAGATCTCGCCGCGCTTCTCCAGGCGGTCCTTCGCGGCCTTCACTTCCATTTTGACGGTGATCTTCTCTCCGATCTTCTTGCGGGCCTCGATCGGGGTGAGTGCCTTCTCCTCGTCCGCGCCGGACAGCGGGACCACGCACGCGAACAGGACAACGGCAAGCAGGCATCGAATGGACATTACTTTACTCCTTTCGACCGAGTGATCGGGCGCTCTCAGATCCGGTCCACACGAAATCGGCATCGGGTAAGCTCCTTCTCCGGAGTACGATGTTGAGGAATGAGCAGCGGCGACTTTCATTCCCACTGCTCGACACGTCAAGCATCAGGGGCGAAGCCATGTTCAACGGACACACGGGCTGGAGTTTGCGCATCCGGGTCTGGATCGAACGCGATGGCGAGAAGATCCTCGGGCCGGGACGCGTCGAACTCCTCGAACTCATCGACCGCCACCGAAGCATCGCCGCCGCTGCCAAGCAGATGAACATGTCCTACCGGCGAGCGTGGCAACTCGTTCAGTCCGTCAACTCGGCGGCCGGCGAAACCTACGTCGAGGCGACCACCGGGGGAGCCGGCGGCGGCGGGGCGACCCTCACGCAGCGCGGTCGGGAGGCCATCGTCGAGTATCGCCGACTGGTCGAGCAACTGGTCCGAGCCGCCGGACAGATCGCCGAGGAGACACCACCGACTCAGCCCTTGCCGGTGACCGACCCTCCGTAGGATAGGAGCGTTATGCATGAACGGGAATAGCGCTCGGAGACGAAATGATGAGACGGCGTCCAGGCTTCACCTTGATCGAACTGCTGGTTGTAATCGCCATCATCGCCATTTTGATCGGGCTGTTATTGCCGGCCGTGCAGAAGGTGCGCGAAGCGGCCTCACGCATGCAGTGCAGCAACAACCTCAAACAGATCGCCCTCGCGGCCCACAACTACCACGGAGCCCAGGAGCGGTTTCCGCCGGGCGTCAACCAGCTCCAGTTCGCCGGTAAGCCGAAGTACCGGGGCGTCACGCTGTTCGTCTACCTCGCGCCCTACCTCGAACAGGACAACCTGTCGAGGGACTGGAACCTGACCGATCCGCTGGTGAACACCGAGACGCCGGCACCCGGCCCGACCGCGAAGACGGCGACGATCCTACCGATCCTGCTCTGCCCCTCCGACGTGATCGGCCAGAATCCCATCGATGCCGGCAGCAACCGCTGGTACTCGCTGACCAGTTACGGCGGCAACGGCGGCGGTCGCAGTTACGACCCGCAGTACGCGACCAACGACGGCGTCTTCGGCGTCATCGGCCCTGGCTCGCAGACGGCACCGAACGGCTCGCCGGTGCGGATCTCGGCTATCCTGGATGGGTTGAGCAACACCGCCCTCTTCGGCGAGCGGAGTCATTTGGACCGCAACCTCGACGCCGCGGCGGCGGTCGTCGCCCCGCCCTCGGGACAGTTCATCAACCCGATGGGCAGCGTCGGCTGGTGGGCGAACTCCGGCGGCCGCCTGGCGGCGGGCGACGTGACCATGAGCGCCTGGTCCCCGATCAACTACCGCGTCCCCACCAACCCGCCGACGACCTTCGCTGCCTTCCAACCCCTCTACGACCAGCGGATCTGCTCGTTCGGCAGCCAGCACACCGGCGGGGCCAACTTCGCTCTGGCGGACGGCTCGGTGCGCTTCGTGCGGGACAGCATCGACGCGAACAACCTGCGCCGGCTCTGCGTGCGGAATGACGGCGAAGTTCCAACCCTGGATTGAACATGAGAGTCAATCGCTTGCTAGCAACGATCACGGTCTTCGGCCTGTCGATGCTCCCAGCGAGCGTCTCGGCCCAGGTCGAGGTGAAGCTGAAGGGCCACGGCGGAACGATCACCTGCGTGGCCGTCAGCGGTGACTCGAAGTTGCTCGTCTCCGGGGCCAAGGACGGGGCCGTGAAGCTGTGGGACATCGCCGCCGGCAAGTGCGTGGCGACATTGGCCGGCCACAAGGACATGGTCACCTGTGTCGCCCTCAGCCCGGACGGCAAGACCCTCTGTTCCGCTGGTCACGGTCCGGACATCTTCGTCTGGGACGTGGCGACGGCCAGGCGGGTTGCCGACTGGAAAGGCCACGACAAGGACGTGCGCTCGCTGTGCTTCTCACCGGATGGCAAGCGACTGGTGTCGGGAAGCGTGGATCGGACGGTGAAGGTCTGGGACGCCTCCACCGGCAAGGTGACGGCAACGCTGAAGGGGCATGACGCCGAGGTCAACTGCGTGACGGTGTCACCGGACGGTAAGCGGATCGCGTCCGGCGGGTGGGACAAGACCGTGCGAGTCTGGGATGTCGAAACGAGCAAGGCCGTGACCGTCGCCAGGGGCCACACCGAGTTCGTCCGCGACGTTCACTTCGCCGGGAAGGGCCGCCTCGTCAGCAGCGGCAAGGACGGCGTGATCCGCGTCTGGGATGCCGAAACCGGGGCGTGCGAGCGGAAACTCGAAGGCCACTCGGGCCTGGTCCGCGCGCTGGCGCTGTCGCCGGACGGCAAGACGCTCGCCTCGGTCAGCCGCGACGGCAAACTGTTCCTGTGGGACTTCGCCACTGGGAAACTCGTCGCCAGGATGGATGAGGGCGTCCTCGGCTTTCAGTGTGTCGTCTTCCTCGATAGCGGCAAGCGACTGGCGACTGGCGGGATCGACCGGATGGTCCGGCTCTGGGGTGTCGCCGACGTGCGAAAGACAAGATAAGGGGTCGGGAGTCTTTTTAATGATTGCCGGGCTTGCGTGGTCGACCTCGCGCTCGCAGGGTACTCTCCAGACCCAGACGCCCGGCCGTGTGCCGTTGCCAGTCCTCTTGCCCATAGGGACTGCCACGCACCACCGCCTGACGCAGTCGCGTTAACTCCGCTTCCGTTTGTGGCTGATTGACGTGGCTTGACCACTCTGCCGGCAACGGCACCGGACCCTCCGTCAGCGTCGGCAGGGCCGTGCCCTGGACCCGTTGCCACAAACTCCCCCAACGCCAGTCCTCAGCCTGTTTCACCAGATTGGCACGCAAGGCATTGCGCTCCACGTAGCGGCACACCTGCAAGTAATGCTCATCTTCCTGCACTGGAAACGACTTGAACCGTCCCTGATAGAGCGGCCCAGTGCCGGCCGTGTGATGATGGGCGTGCCAGCGTTGCGTGTGCGTCACCGTCAGCCAGCGGAGATACTCCGACAGGTCGCCATCGGCACGCGGCCAGAGCAGCAGATGCCAGTGATTGGGCATCGCGCACCAGGCCAGCAAACGCATGGGCACGAAGTCCCGGGCCTCGGTCAGGACCGTGACAAAGGCGGTGTAATCACCCTCCTTGTCGAACAGGCTGGCCCGACCTACCGCTCGATTGAGGACGTGATAGACGAAGCCACCCGAGGCATAGCGTAAACGTCGCGGCATGGTGTTCAAGATAGACGCCACCACACCGATCGGCAAGAAAAGACTCCCGACCCCTTTTCCCCGACCCCTTTTTCCTCCCGCCGTCGCGATCCCCCGGCACGAGATCACGACGGTACGAGTTCCGATCAGCCGGCGTGGGCCGCCCTGCCCGGCTCCCCGCCATTCCCGGCCGGCCTGGAAGCGTCGCTCCCCTCCTCGTCTTGGACAACCGGGGTAGTTCCGGCCGCCTCGACGGGAAGGGCGAGCGGGATCAGCGGGAGTTCGTAGGCCGCCATCCCCGATCCGCGGGTGAAGGCCCGCACCGCCTGGAGGAGATGTTGCCCGAGGGGCTCCTCGGGGTGCTCGATGTCCCACAGGGCCACCGTCCCGTCGTCGAGGCCATATACCCGGTCGTATGCCGGCGACAGCCACGCCAGGAGCCGCTCCGGCCAGTCCGGGTACAGCCGGCCGACGGACTCGATGTCGGCCGGCGGGACGAACCAGCAGACCTGGTGGCGGATGGGCCGGTTCCCCGCGTCCGGCCGATCCGCGGGACCGTGCTGCACGAAGGCGAGGAACGGCCGGACGCCTCCAGTGATCAGCCCCTCGGACTGCCACCCGACGGGCCGCCCCGAGAAGGCCTCGTCCAGCACGCCGAACCAGTCCCCGTCGTCGGGTGTGGCGATGGTCTGGTGGTCCCAGTACAGCCCCCGCGTCCGCCACAGCAGGTCCGCGAAGGCGACCCGAATCCGCTCGCCCGCCATCACGTCCGCCCTCGCAAGTCACCTGGCCATCGAGCAGAAGTAGAGCCGGTCCAGCGACGGGGCCGACAGCTGCCGGAACATCGAGAACGCCAGGGCGGCGTGGTGGTCATGCCGTTTCTTGGCCGATTTCATGTAGTCCTGCAACTGCTCAGCCGTCAACCCCACCAGGAACGCGAGTAGGCCGGCGGAGGAGCCGGTGAACACGCCGGCGATCATCTTCCCGAGCTGGGCGATGGGACCGAGCCAGGCCGAGGCATCCTTCGAGGGTGGCGGGGTCTCCTGGCTGGTCCGTTTCGCCTTCACCGTCCGCTCCAGTCGCGAGCGGAAGACCAGTGGGAGGATGAACTGGAGCCCCTGGCTCCTGTGGGGGTCGGCCCGGCCGGCCGTCGCGTCGGCCGACGACAGGAGGAGGTAGTCCACCCCGAGCCGTACCCGGCCACCGCTCGAGGCGGGCCGGATGGCATCCGCCAGGGACTCCAGCTCGTCCCGGGCGTCGATGACCGTGTCCTTGGCGAACCTCTCGGCCTTGAAGGAGGGCTCGAGGAGGTCCGCCTTCGTCAGGGCGATGACCCAGAAGTCGGGGTAGCGGCCGCGGACGGCCGGGTACTTCTGTCGGTGGTTTTCGATGGTGTG
>CAYYJM010000025.1:8991-24739 GCA_964471755.1 uncultured Alcaligenaceae bacterium | reverse complement strand
GGACGCGGCGGACGTAGCCGACCCCGTCCTTCGCGTACCGCTCCCCGTTCACGAGCAGGACGGCCACGTCCGAGTCGAGCATCCCCTGGACGGTCGCCCGCCGGCGGTCCTCCTCCTCCCGGGATGCCGCCGCGTTGACCAGCCACCCGCCGGGGTAATCGACCCAGGCGAGCGACATGGGCGTGCCGCGGTCGTAGTCGGGCATCCTGAGGTCGAACTCGTAGACGGCCTGCCCGCCGGTGTCGTCCGGGAACCGGCCGTCCCGTTCCAGGCGGTAGTAGTTCTGGAGGAGGCGGTTCCGTAGGTGATGTCCCGGGCGACGAGGTTGTAGCCGCACTCCTCCCGGCACCGCGTCGTCTGGTGCATCCCGAAGAAGGACGACAGCAGGGTCGTCTTCCCGGAGGCGGTCTCGCCGAAGACGGCGAGCCGCAAGGTGTTGCTCCTGACGATGGAGGAGACCCACCACCCGACCTGGCTGATCTTCCCGAACATGGCGACGATGTCCTCGGAGTGTGTTGAGTAGGGCGAGATGGCCGGCCCTTGCCTCACCGGACTACCTTCCCGCCTGCGGTGTCCCCGCGAGTGAACGGCCCGCGAAAGCCCCGTGCGGTGGCCGGACCCAGCGTACAAGGGCGGATGTCGCACGACAACCAAGAAACGCCGACCTGCGAAAGCCCCTTGCGGTGGCCGGACCCAGCGTACAAGGGCGGAAAGTATCGGTCCTGGCTCTGCAACTTGATGCGAGCCACGAGCCGCGTCATCAGCAGATCCGGCAGAATCGCCACTGCCGTCCTGGTGCCCACCCAATGCACCGAAAAGCAGTATCGGAAGGTCCCCCGCTCCCGAACTTCCCGTCGCTTCGCCGAGTCCGAAGGGTATGCTGTCCCGGCGTCCAGATCGCCGTGGAGGCGGCCCACTAATCGAGAGCATGAGCCATGACCGACGCGATTTCCTGCGGGCGTAACTGGCAGAGCGCTCAGGTGGCCAGCGTCCACGGGATGTCTTCAAGGAGGCCGCGATGGGGATAAAGTCGCGCCGTCTCGTGGGCGATGCGGAACTGGCCGAACCGCTCCCAGTCGCCGTTGAGGTATTCGCTGCGCACGTCCAGCATCGCCTGCGCCCCCGCCTTACTCCAACGCATCCCGGAACGCTCCATCCGATCCTTGACATAGTGACGGCACGCCCCCTCGAGGCAGATAAGGGGTCAGGCAGATAAGGAGGCAGATAAGGGGTCGGGAGTCTTTTTAATGATTGCCGGGCTTAGGGCAGAAAAGGGGTCGGGAGTGAATGGCATGGACAATAGCCACAAGTCGTTTACAGTAAATCACTTCGCGCCTCGCCTCTGGGTTTCATGAGCCGAGCGTACTCCTTCGGGCGGCGTTTGACTGCCCGAGGTTCGACCCGGTCGGGCCGTTTGCCAACGGCGTGCCTCCCGATCGCCATCTCCATCGCCGACCACAGCCGACCGAACTCCGCCGCATCTCTTGCGTCCAGCAGGTGAGGCAGGTACTCCATGAAGGTCTGCACCGCGCCGGCGAAACTCAAGCGGATCGGATCCTTCCCCACTCGATCGGCCGCCCGAACCATCGCCCGCCGAATCACATTGTACGCCAACAGATGGGCCCACACTTCCAGACGCACCACCGCCGCCGATTGGCCACGCAAAATGTCCATTTTGATCGTTGATTTCAGAGGGCGGAAAAGGGGTCGGGAGTCTTTTTAAATGATCGCCGGGCTTGCGTGGCCGACCTCGCGCTCGCAGGGTACTCTCCAGGCCCAGTCGCTCGGCCGGGTGTCGTTGCCAGCCCTCCTGCCCGCGCCAGGCCGTGAATCCCCGAGCCCGCTCGTCGGGTACAACCTTTCGAGGGCCAATCCATCCCGTTTTCGGAGGTTCGCCATGTCTCCTCGAAATCTGGGCGTCTGTCTCCTCCTCGCGGCGTGCATCGGCTGCGTCCCGGTCACCGCGCCGCTCGCCGACCCGGCGAAGGCCGAGCCGGACAAGCGTCTCCTCGGCCAGTGGACGCGGGAGAACCATGTCGATACCGTGGACATGCCGGCCGTCGAGGGCAACCCGAAGGGGTTGATGCGCGCCGTCCACGACGGCAAACTCGACGATCTGAAGAACGTCTTCTGGTTCACCTCCACCACGATCGGCAAACACCACTACATGACCGTCTACCTCGACCCGGCCGCGGCCGGGAGTTTCGCCGACTTCCGCCAGTCGGGTGCGTTCGCCAGGTATCTCCAGGGAACGGACCAGCGCTACTTCATCTTCCGGTACACCCTCGAAGGCGACAAACTTGTCGTCGATGGCGGCAACCGCCAGGCCTTCGAGAAGGCGATGGCGGCGGCGAAGATCGCCCAGGACGCTGGCGGCTCCTACCCCACGCCTCCCGGCTGGCTGGCGAAGTACCTGGCCACGAACGACCCCACGACGATCTACGACGGCACGAACCAGCAGGATTACCGCCGCGTAGTGAAATAATCTGAGGGGTGAAGCGTTTGCCGCCCCTCGCCGCAGGCCGGCCGATCCCCTATAAAACTGGGCGGGTCCCGGAACGACGAGATGGGCACGCCGATGATCCAGGTTCAGAACCTGACCAAGTACTTCGGTCCTGTGCGGGCCGTCGATAACGTCACCTTCGACGTCGAGAAGGGCGAGATTGTCGGCCTGCTCGGCAACAACGGTGCCGGCAAGACGACCATCATGCGCATGCTCACGACGTACCTGCCGGCCACGCGTGGCATCGCCCGCGTGGCCGGTTTCGATGTCATGAACGACTCGATGAAGGTCCGCGAGTGCATCGGCTATCTGCCCGAAAGCATCCCCCTCTACAACGAGATGCGCGTCGAGGAGTACCTCAACTACCGGGCCCGCCTCAAGGGGGTCGATCGCAAGACCCGGCCGGTGCGCGTCGCCGAGGTTCTCGGTAAGTGTCGCATCCGTGAGGTCTCCCGCCGCCTGCTCGGCACTCTCTCCAAGGGCTACCGCCAGCGTGTTGGCCTGGCCGACGCCCTCGTCGCCCATCCGCCCCTGCTGATCCTCGATGAGCCGACCGACGGCCTCGATCCCGAGCAGAAGGCCGAGACCCTGGCCATGCTGCGCGACCTGAGCGGCAAGCAGACCGTGCTGCTCTCCTCGCACATGCTCGCCGAGGTCGAAAGTACCGTCCAGCGCGTGCTGATCATGCGGCGAGGCAATCTCGCCCTGGCCAGGAAGATGGTCGATCTGGAAACCGATGCCGTCATCGTGATCGAGGTGCGCGGCCCACTCGACAAGGTGCTGAGCGTCCTGAAGGCCACCGACGGCGTCGAGACGGTCGTCTCGCACCCCCTGGGCGACGGTCTGCACAGCTACACCGTGCGGACGGCCCAGGCCGCCGACCTGCGTGAGAAGCTCTTCACGCGTCTGGTCGAGCAAGGCTGGACCCTTCGTCGACTCGACCTGCGCCGACGTAGTCTGCAAGATCGCTGGAACGAGATCAACAGCTACGCCGACCTGGCCACGCACAAGATCGGTCCGCGCGAGTCGGGCGAGACGCCGGCAAATGTTGACGCGGCCGGGCAAGGGACGAGCCAACACGTGACGCGATAACGGGGTAGGGCGATGTCGAGCAAGGTGATTACCGAACCGCGCGAGAATCCCCCGGAGCGTCACTCCGGGCGAGATGAGGTCGCGCCGTCCGTCATGGCCCAGGACGAACCGACCGTGCCCCGTTTCCTGGGCATGCTCGGCGCGGCCCTGCTCGTCTTCGGCGGCACCATTCTCCTGTTGCAGCTGTTCGGCCTGCGCTCGGTGCTGGGCACCGGCTACGTCGCCCTGGCCCTGGCGCTCGGCCTGGCCGGCCTGCTCTTTCACGCCGCCTACGACGCCGACATCCAGTTTCGCCGCATGTACATGGGCTTCGGCCTGATGCTCATGCTCGCCGGCGGCGTCCTCTGCCTGAGCAACTGGCTGCAATACTACTTCGTCGATGCCGAGGCGAAGGCGGTTCGCGATCTGTTCACGCCCGGCGTCGGCTGCCTGCTCCTGGCCGTGCTGTTCGTCCTGGCCACGCTCCGTCATGAGAATCAGTCCGACGTCTTCCAGCGGGTCACGCTGATCCTGCTCGGCGTCGGGGCGGCGGCCGCGATCATCGGTTTCGGCATGGGCATGATCAAGACCACCTGGCTGGCCCCTTACGGCGTCGTCCTGCCGCTGGTCGGCCTGTTCTACCTCGTCGCCTTCGTCGGTAGTCGTGGCATCAGCGACGATCTGGCCTACACCACCGGCTGGACCACTGGTCTGGTCGGCCTGGCCGTCACCCTGGTGGCCGTCATCCGCTCCCTGTCCGTCTTCGTCTGGAACGCCTACCGCATCCAGGAGTTGCCGGCCGCCGAGTATTTCATTCCGTACGGCGTCCTGCTGATTCTCTTCGGCCTGCTCTACGTGCTGGCCAGCGTCCTGCTCTGCTCGGAGAATCTGCTCGTCGTGCTGGTCCGTCGCGAGCTGGGAGCGTACTTCTACTCGCCGATCTTCTACATCGTCCTGCTGGCCTTCACCGTCGCTCACTGGATCGTCTTCAGCCAGAAGTTCGCCCTCATGTACCTGGTGGCCAAGGAAGGCGAGGCGCTCTACGAGCCGATCGTCGTCCTGTTCATCCTCGACTGGCCGGCCATCTTCTGCAACGTCTTCATCGTCCCGGCGTTGACCATGCGGCTGCTCAGCGAGGAGCAGCGCAGCGGCACCCTGGAGGTGCTGTTGACCGCGCCGGTCGGCGAGGCGGCCGTCGTCCTGAGCAAGTTCCTGGCCGGCCTGATGATGTACGTCCTGATCTGGCTGCCGTTCGGCTGTCTGCTGATCGCTCTGCGGCTGATGGGCGGTTCCGACTTCGACTATCGGCCGCTGCTCAGTTTCGGCGTCGTGATCGTCGTCACCGGGTCGGCCTTCATCGCCATCGGTCTGCTCTTCTCGAGCCTGACGCGCGACCAGATCGCCAGCGGCGTGCTGACCTTCGTGGTCATGCTCACCCTGACGCTGACGTACCTGCTACAGCGGGCCGTCGGGCCGGGCTGGACCCTGGTTCTGGAACACGTGTCCTACATCAACCTGTGGATCGACTCGCTCAACGGCAAACTGACGCTTCGCGACCTGATCTTCCCGCTGTCGCTGAGCGTCTTCTGCCTGTTCCTGACGACCAAGATCCTGGAAGCACGCAAGTGGAAGTGAGTCGCGAGACGGTTTGTCCCGCGCAGGAGTGGTTGCCATGTCGAGTCCGAACTCCACGCCCCCGAACAGCATCCCGCCGTGGCTGCTCCGCGCGCGACGCCGTGTCGGCCCCGTTCTGCTGACCGTGGCTCTGGTCTTCGCCATCGCCCTGATCTACCTGCTCTACTCTCAGGGAAGCGTGGCACTGGGTCGGCCGATCTTCTACTGGGCCCTGACCCTGTCGCTGGCCTCGCTGGTCATCGGACTGCTCGTCGTCATCGGTCAGGATCGCGGCGATGACGGCGCGCTGAGCGAGTACCGCCTCCAGGTCATGACCTGGGGAGCCATCGCCGGCCTGGCCACTGCCTTGCTCGGTCTGGCGCTGCCGTTCACGACCGAATACTACGCCGTCTTCGCTGGCGGTCTGGGCGACTGGCGTGAAAAGCCCTGGGGCCTGATCTGGACCGGCCTGGCCTTCATCTCCGGCCTGGTGCTGCTGTTCCTGTCGCTGAATCTGGCGCGCGGGGCCGAGCGGACCAGCGGCCTGATGCGCCGCCTGCTGTACGGCTACAACGTCGTCCTCAGCAGTATCCTGCTGCTGCTCATCCTGCTCCTGGTCAACGTCCTCAGCTTCGCTCGTCTGCGGCCCTTTGACGTGCTGGGCCAGACGATCGATTTCACCTCCAGCGGCGTCTACACGCTCGGTGAGCCGACGCGGGCCACGCTGCGATCGCTCCGGGAGCCGCTCGAGGTCATCCTGATGCTGCCGGCCTCCGGGACCGCCCAGAAGATGGAACACCTCCTGGAACTGGCCGGTGCCTACGCCCCGAACCTGCACTGGAAGTCGTACGATGTTCACCGCAATCGGAGCGACATCGCCGACCTCAAGAAGAAGTACGACCTCCTGGAGACGACGGGCGTTCTGCTGGTCTACGGCGATCAGCATGAGTTCGTCGAGGCGACCAAACTGAACGAGATGGACCCCCGAGCCGGGATGGATCCGCGCGCCGCGCCGGAGCCTCGTCGGCGAGAACGCCCTGCTCACCGCGATGCGCTTCCTGCTGGAGGGCAAGACCAAGCCACGCATCCACTTCTTGCAGGGCTACGGGGCTCTCGAACTGGGCCAGAACGACGACCTGTCGCGTCAGAAACCGGACATCGGCCTTGGTGCCGTTCGCGCCATCCTGGAGAGTCCCCAGGCCGGCTACGACGTTCAGCCGCTAAAGCTGGAGGGCAACACCCCCGTCGTTCCGGAGGAGGCCAACCTCGTCGTCATCCCCCGCGTGACGGACCCCCTGCCGCAGAAGGTGATCGACGCCCTGCTCGCCTTCGCCAGGGGGACGGGCCGGAAAACGAAGGGCAAGCTGATCGTCCTGGCCGACGTCATCCGCGAGGGCGACCAGATCCGGCCGACCGGAGTCGAGACGCTGGTGCAGAGCTTCGGGATTCATCTGGGAGACAAGCGTCTGCTGGCCCTGTACGGGCCGAACCGGGAAGACCCGCGCCTGCTCGGCGTGGGGCCGGAACGCTACGAGTCCCTGGGTGCGGGTCTGGTGCGAGCCTCCGCCGGTAGCAACCCCATCGCCCAGGATTTCTGGGATCGGGATAACCGGATGCCGTTCCGCATGTGGGACGCCCGCGCGGTGGAGCGTGCCGAGGCCAATCCGAACAATCCCACCTCCTACGTTCTGGAACCGCTCCTGTTCCCCTGGTACGAGCAGGCCATCTATCCAGCCAGCAGCCTCCAGGTGAACCCGGAGGCCGACGCCGAATACTTCCGGACGCATCAGGAAGAGTTCGACAAGGTCCGCGTGGGGTTCGTGCCGGTGGCGATGGCCGTCACCGAGCGCGAGGCCGGCCAGGGAGCGCACGGCTTCTCGACCTCGCCCCGGATGCTGGTCTTCGGTGACGCCACCTGGCTCTCGAACTACGGCGTCGAGCGGACCAAACGGCACGCCGATCTGTTCGCCAGCTGCGTCAACTGGCTGCGTGAGCGGCCCATTCCCACGAACCTGGTCAAGGACCGGGAACGGCCGACCTACCAACTCAAGGTCAGTGCGAACGAATTCTGGAACCTGACCCTGCTGCCCGGAGCCCTGCTCGTCCTGGCGACGATCGCTCTGGGCCTGGGGGTCTGGGTGGTTCGCCGGCGCTGAGCCGGCGGAAGAAACCAACGAGGGGCACGCGGTAATCCACGCGGGGCGACCATGAGCTTCAAGACGACCTACGTGCTGTTCGGCATCCTGCTGGTGATCGTGGCCGTGTTCGGTCTGGCGCTGTTCTTCGATCCGCTGCCGGTCGATCTGGACGACTTCGTCTTTCCCAGCGCCCAGGACAAGCGGAACCCCATCGACGCCGACAAGGTCGTCCGGGTGGTCATCGAGCGACAGCGGCCCAGCCGGGAAACGATCACCCTGGAACGCGACGGCCAGTACAACCGCTGGCGGCTCAAGGGGGCCAACCCGGTCGAGGCCGATCGCGTCCTGGTCAAGCACATGATCGAGGACATTCTGACGGCCAAACGCAGCGAGAAGGTGCGCCTCGGTGCCCCGGACAAGTACGGCCTGGCCTCACCGGCCGCGACCGTCACGCTCGATCTGGTCGATGGCAAGGCCCTCACCCTGAAGCTCGGCGACAGCGGCGGCGGCGCGAAGGATGCCTGGATCTACGTCCAGTCCTCCGATCGTCCCGACGTGCTGGCCGTGCGCAAGGACTCTCTGGAGAAGCTGACCAAGCCGGAGGTTTACTTCCGGGAGCGTGACGTACTCGCCTCCGAGCCGTCGCACGTCCAGAGCATCGAGTTGACGCACACGGTCGATGGCAAACCGAAGGAGAAGACGATCGAACTGGTCCGCGAGAAGGGCCAGTGGGCGTATCAGCAGCCGTTCAAGGGCGCGGCCGACAACCTGGGAACGTTGGCCACGGTCGAGGCCGGCAAGCCGCCGAGCAACGTGGCCGCTCTGCTCGATCAGATCACCAAGCTGCGCGTCGATTACACCGAGGGGAAGCAGAACGACTTCGTCGCCGACGGCGTGACCGACTGGTCGAAGTATGGCCTGCAATCGGGAGGCGACCTCCTCACGATCAAGGTCACGCGCACCGAGGAGCGCAATCCGACGCTGCCGAAGGAAGGCGAGGCCGGGACGACGGCCAGCACTCTGTCGAGCCCGCAGACCGTGGTCATCGCCGTGGGCAAGAAGGCGGACGACAAGACCCCGAAATACTACGCTCGTCGCGACGGCGAGAACGTCGCGGTGATGCTGCCGGCCGCTCCGGTCAACGCGCTGCTGGAGCTGGTCAAGAAGCCGGACGCCGTGCGGGATCGCCATCTGCTCACGCTGGACAGCGAGCAGCGCGTGCCGGACGCCTTCACGATCAAGCAGGGCGACTCGACCCTGGAATTCTTCCGGCGGGACCGGGACCATCCCTGGCAACTGTATCGCGGCACGGCGACGACTCCGTCGAACACCCGCGAGGACGTCGTCAAGGGCCTGCTGGCCCTTCTCAGTCAGGGCGGCATGATCGAAGGCTTCCCCGAGGAGAGCCCGACGCGCGAGGCGGAACTGGGCCTGGATAAGCCGACGCTCGTCGCCTCGTTCTGGGTCAACGGCATCGCGAAGGAAGCCGAGCCGGAGAAGAAGGACGGCGAGCCGGCGAAGAAGCCCGACCTGAACGCGAAGCCGACGCTGAAGAACCCGGACAAACCGACGGCCCGCCTGACCTTCGGCAAACGCAACTTCGAGAAGAAGACGGTCTACGTCAAGCGTGAGCTGGCCGACGAGCCGCCGGCCGTGTTCGAGATCAAGGACGTTCTCTTCGAGCGTCTCGGTGCCGGGCCGCTGGCCTTCCTCGACCTGCATCTGCCGGGCTTCCGACCGGGCACCCTGGACGCCGTCTCGACCGTGACGCGGGTGCAGTTCACGCACGACGGCAAGCCGACCGAGGTGGCCCGGACGAAGGACAGCGATCCCTGGAAATTCGTCCTGCCCAAGGATCTGGAAGGGCGGACGGCGGATGCCAACGCGGTCTCGGCCCTGCTCGGTGGGCTCAACCGGATGACGGCGACGCGGTACGTCGTCGAGAAGGCGACCCCGACCCAACTGACCAACGATTACAATCTGAACCCGCCCGCCGAGAAGATCGCGGTGACCCTGACAAAGGACGGTAAGCCGGTCGTCTACGAGTTCCACTTCGGCAAGGATGCCGGTGCCGGCGACGTGTTCGCCAAACTGGGCGGCGCGTTCAACGACGAGACGATCTTCGCGTTCCCGCGCACCACGCTCAACAATCTGGTCCAGGGGCAGCTGCTCGACAAGACAGTGTTCGCGTTCCATCCGGGGAAGGTGAAGGAAGTCCTGCTGCGAGGCTGGTCCGAGTCGGCCGGCTTCGTGCTGACGCTGCACCTGGTCCGCAAGGAAGGCACCACCTGGGAGGTGAAGGAAGGACCGCCGAAGGAGGTTTTCGTCCTGGACAGCACGCGGGTGAACAACTTCCTCAACGGCCTGTCGAACCTGCGGGCTGACCGGTTCGTCTCGCACGGCGGCCTGCCGACCAGTAACCAGAAGCTCGACGTCAAGCTCGGCGGTCTGTCGATCCAACTGACGCTGGAGGGGCAGGAGAAGCCGTTGACCCTGATGCTCGGCGCGGCCGAGGGCGCGAGTTACTTCGCCACCAGCAGTACCCTCCCTGGCGATGTCATCCTGGTGAACAAGTCCCTCTTCGAGGGGCCCAGGGGATCGATCGCATACTTCAAGAAGTAAACCCACTGATGTCTTCCGTGACGATTCGCCGCATCGTTTGTGGGACCGAGGCCGCGGCCGCGCAACTGGCCCAGTTGCGCACGCAACTCAGTGCCCAGGGCAACCTCGTCTCGGCGCGGGGCAAGGAGCTGACCGAGAAGGTCTTCGGCGAAGCTCTGCCGCCCGTCAAGGTCGTCGAGCGGATCTGCGCCGACGTTGCCAGCCAGGGGACCAGTGCCGTTCTCCGCTACACGGCCGCGTTCGATCGGGTTGAGTTGACGCCGGCGACGATCGCCGTCACGCGCTCGGAGATGGCCCTCGCGCATGCCGCCTGCGATCCGGCCCTGCTCGAAACCGTTCGTCGGGTTCGTCAGAACGTGCTGACGTTTCAGCTCGGCATCCTGCATCGCAGTGCCACGCTGAGCATCGCCGGCAAGCGGGAACTGCGTCTGCGCTACCGACCCATTCGCCGGGCCGGCATCCTGGTTCCGGGCGGAGCGGCGGCGTATCCCTCGACGCTGCTGATGACCGTGGTGCCGGCTCAGGCGGCCGGCGTGCCGGAACTGGCCGTCGTCATGCCGCCGACTCGATCCGGAGCGTACAACACCGACCTGCTGGCCGTCTGCCATGAACTGGGCGTGACCGAGGTCTACCGCATCGGCGGAGCCCAGGCCGTCGCCGCACTCGCCTACGGTCTCGATCGGCTGCCGCCGGTGGACATGATCGTCGGTCCCGGCAATCTGTTCGTCGCCCTGGCCAAGCGGCACGTCTCCGGTCAGGTGGCCATCGACTGCTTTGCCGGTCCCAGCGAGGTCGTCGTCCTGGCCGACGAGTCTGCACCGCCGGCCTACGTCGCCGCTGACATGCTCGCCCAGGCCGAACACAACCCCGGCTCGGCCGTCCTCGTGGTCTGGAAGCCGGAACTGCTCGACGCCTTTCAGCAGGCCCTGGAACACCATCTCGGCAGCCTGTCTCGCGCCGATGTGACACGCGACTGTCTCGAACAGTTCAGTGCCTTCGTCGTGGCCCGCAGCGAGAAGGAGGCCCTGGCGATCGTCAACCAACTCGCGCCGGAGCATCTGCACATCGCCACGACGAAGGCCGAGGAACACGCCGACGCGATCGACAATGCCGGAGCCATCTTCCTGGGCAATCACACTCCGGTCGCGCTGGGCGATTACGCGGCCGGGCCGTCGCACGTCCTGCCGACCGGGGCGGCCGCTCGTTTCAGCAGTGGGCTGTCGGCCAACGATTTTCTCAAACGTACCAGTATGCTCTCGTTCACGCCGACGGGGCTGGAGGAGATCGCTCCCGACGTGGAACTCCTGGCTCAGCGTGAGGGCCTGACCGCGCACGCCCTGAGCGTCTCGATCCGCCGGAACTCGACATGAGCGACCATCTGCGACCGACCATCCGAGCCATGGCCGGCTACACGCCCGGCGAGCAGCCGCGCGGCGACGCCATCGTCAAGCTCAACACCAACGAGAACCCCTACCCGCCCTCGCCGCGTGTCTTCGAGGCCCTGCATGCGGCCCTGACCGGCCACACGCTGCGCAGGTATCCCGATCCGGTGGGTCGAGACTTTCGCGCCGCGGCGGGGCGTGTCCTGGGTGTCGATCCCGACGCAATCCTGATCGGCAACGGCTCCGACGACATTCTGACGATCCTGACGCGTGCCTTCGTCCCGGAAGGTGGCATGATCGTGTCACCGACACCGAGTTACCTCCTCTACAAGACGCTGGCCGACCTGCAAGGGGCGACGTTCGCCACGGTGCCGTACGCTTCCGGCTGGTCGTTGCCGCAGCCCTGGCCGAGGTGCGGAGCGCACCTGACGTTCGTCGCCAACCCGAACTCGCCCTCCGGCACGGTCATTCCGATCGCCGACCTGGCCCGTCTCGCTGGCGAACTGGCCGGCCCGCTCGTCGTCGATGAGGCGTACGCCGACTTCGCCGATGATAACGCCCTGTCACTGGTGCGTGAGGGAACATCGCCGGTGCCGGTGGTCGTGACGCGGACGTTCAGCAAGAGCTACGCTCTGGCCGGCATACGGTTCGGCTTCGCCGTCGCCGCCCCGGCCCTGATCCGCGAGTTGATCAAGGTGAAGGACTCGTACAACTGCGACGTGCTGAGTCTGGTCGCCGCCACGGCCGCGATCGAGGATCAGGCGTATCTCGCCGAGGTGCGTGCGAAGATCCTGGCGACCCGCGTTCGCATGGAACGCGAGTTGCCCGGTCTGGGCTTTCTCGTGACGCCGAGCCAGGCCAATTTCGTCTGGTGTCGGCGTGAGGATCGACCGGTCAAGCCAATCTACGAGGCGCTGAAAGATCGCGGCATCCTGGTTCGCTACATGAACTACGGCGAACACGGCGACGGTCTGCGGATCAGCGTCGGCAGCGACGCCGAGATCGATCGTCTGCTGGAGACGCTGCGAACGACCCTGGCCTGACGCTTCAAGAGAAGGTAAACTCGCGGATGGGGCAACACCATCCCGAGGAGATCGCTCGTGTCTTCTGACCTGCCGTCCGCGTCCGTTGTCGAGGTGACGCACCTCGAAGAGTCCACCCTGCATCGCATCGACGAGATGCTGGTTCGCCAGCGCGAGGCCCTGCTGGAGAGCAGTCGGGTGGTGGTCGTCGATGCGGTTAATCGTCTGGTCGGCCCGGGGGATCAGCCGCTGTCCGAACAGTTGCGTACGGCCCTCGTTCAGACGCTGGCGGAGGTGCAGAAGGACCATCTGGAGCCGTTCCTGGCCCAGGTTCGTCAGACCATCCTGACCACGCTGGACGAGGCGGCCCGGAACCACGCCCAGCCGCTGCTGGTCCAGGTCCAGGAATCGCTCCTGGGGGTCGCCAGCCATCTGTACCAGACCTACACGGCCACGCTGCTCGGCCAGGTCCAGGAGACGTTGACGACCTCCCTGAATCAGGTCTGCGAGCAATACGTGCAGCCGGTGAAGGAACTGACCCAGTCGCTGCACCAGCAGTTCACGACGGCCATCCGCGAGCAGGGGGAGACGCTGATCGGCTCGGCTCGTCAGACGCTGGAGGATTACCTGCCCGGTCATCTTCGCTGGATGGGCAAGCGCGGCATGGATTACGCCATCGCCGGGACGCTGTTCTGCGTGGCGGCGATCCTCATCGCGCTGGGCCTCGTCGAGGCGCTCCGGGCGATGGGGGTGCCGCTCTGGGGTGTCTACCTTCCGGTCGGGCTGCTCGCCCTGGTGATCGGTCTGATCTTCTACCGTCGGCGGATCAAGGCGCGAGCGACGACCGGCAAGTGGTTCTGACCGATCGGCTATCGCCGCCACTCCCGGCTCGCGCGCTCGATTCCCAGGCCGAGTTGTTTGCCGACAGTCCGATACCCCGCGGTCGTGCTGGCCGGCGTGTTCCACGCCGTCTCCAGCGTGACGGCCACGACTCGATCGGCGCAGTTCTTGTTCACCCAGTTCTTCGAGATCCGCTCCCAGTTCTTGTCGTAGGCCGCGCCGGAGACAAGAGCGTTGCCCAATTTCAGCGGGCCGGTCATCTCCGTCCGCACGGCGTCGAGCAGGGCCGTCTGGTTCTGTCGGCCGATGGGACCGATCAGTTCCGCCGGGGCGACGTAGAAGTACGGCTGCCGATCGCCCGGTCCCGGATTGTGCAGATCGACGAACAGAGCAAAGGTTCCGGCCATGTTCAACTGGCGAATCCGTTCCTGAACCGCCTTTACCGCCGGGTAGATCGGCTCGGCCGACCAGTCCCGGTTGTGGTCGTGAGGCGTTTCATTCTTGCCGCCGTTGCCCGTCTCGACGTTGTCCACGTCCATGATCGGCACAACGTAGACGTCCGCCTTCTTGCGCAGCGCGATCGCCCGTGGATCGTCGGACAGGAGCCATTCGACGAAGCCGCGACAGACCCAGCAACTGCCCGACTCCCAGGCGTGCTGGCGGGCCTGGACCCAGAGTGCCAGGCGGTCCTTGCCGGTCGCTCCAGGAAAGGCGATCTTCATCGCCGGCACGACCCGACCGGCTCGGGTTTTGCACAACTCGAACGGCTCGACATGTGAGCTGATCTTCTTCGCTTGCTGGATCAACTCCTCGGCATGCGACAGCACGAAGGGCGGCCCCCAGGCGAACCACGCCGCGGTGCCCTCGACCTTGACCTGGTAGGTGATGCGCTCGCCGTCGCGTTTGCCGGCCTCGGTGTGGGTCCAGGTCGCGTTGTCGAGGCTGAAGGCCGCCCGCTGCGGCAGGGCCCAGCCGCCCTTCTGGCCGCCACCAACTTGCAGGGTGATCGTCTCCCCCTTCTCGACGCCTTCGAGCTTGAAGTACCACCACGCCGGCCAGCCGCGAACAGGGTCGCCGGCCGGAGCGATGCTCACCTGACGCGCCTTCGCGTCGATCTGCCGGACCTTCGCCGAGCCGCCGGGGAAGTTGGTCCGCACGACCAGTTCCCCCGCTGGCAGCGTGGTCGGAGTCAGCACCAGAACCAGAACCGTGAGCGGTCGCATCCGTGTCCCTCGGTGGGGTCAACCCGGTGGTGGGAAGAAATCGGGGTAATCGGCCTGGTAGGCACTCAGGCCGCGCTGGAGGAACCAGACGTCGATGCCGAGCGACAGCATCCGACAGCCGCGTTCGACGCAGCGCTGGGCATGGTCCGGATCGCGAGGCAGGATGCCCCAGGCGACCTTGTGCTTGCGGCAGGCCTCGGCCACGCGGTCGATGCAGTCCCACATCTGCGGATGCTCCCAGTCGCCGGGCAGGCCGAGCGACTGGCTCAGGTCGGCCGGGCCGATGAACAGGAAGTCCACGCCGGGAATGGCCGCGATCTGGTCGATCTCGCGCACCGCGTCGGCATGTTCGATTTGCAGACCGACGACGATGCTCTCATTGGCCTGGCGGAAGTAGAGCGAACCGGGCAGGGTGCCGTAACGGCCATCGACGCCGGTGCCGTTGACGCCGCGCATCCCGTGCGGAGCGAAGCGGCACCAGCTGACGACCTCCCGGGCCTGGGCAGCGCTGCGGATCATCGACGCCATGATGCCGCCGGCTCCGGCTTCCAGAGGCCGCATGACGCTGGCGTAGTCGGTGGGGTTGAGGCGGACGAACGTGTCGAGGTTGCATCCCCGAGCGGCCCGTGAGGCGTCCTCGATCTGCGGGATGGTCAGACCGACGTGTTCCTGATCAAACCAGACTGCGTCGTAACCGCCGTGCCAGGCGACGATTTCGACGATCTTCGGATGGCACAACTGGCCGAGCAGACAGACCTTGATCACGCGTTGCTCGTCGAGCAGTCGGCGCAGGTGCGAACCCATGATGGTGCGTCTCCAGAGCGTGGTTTCAGCCATCCTACGAGCCGGAGTCGTCCCTTGCCACCCGAACGCCATGGATTCTTCGCCTCAGGCCAGTCGCGACATTCGGTCGTCCGCGCTCGCCCGCCGCCGATTTATGACGTAGGCTTGACCGATCATTCTGTCAGGATCGAGGGGACACCATGCCTGTAGGTCGTGTCGCCAATGCGGAACCCTTGCCCGGCTACCGATTACTGGAGCCGCTCGGCCGAGGGGGATTCGGTGAGGTCTGGAAGTGCCAGGCCCCCGGTGGCTTCTTGAAAGCCCTCAAGTTCGTTGGCGCGACCAGCGATGACGAGACGGCCCTGGAGCAGAGCGGGCACCGCGCCATCCGCCAGGAGCAGCACGCCCTGGAGCTGCTCCGGACGCTGCGTCATCCGTTCCTGCTCTCCGTCGAGCGCGTCGAGGTGATCGACGACGAACTGCTGATCCTGACGGAACTGGCCGATCGTAGCCTGTACGATCTTCTGCGGCAATACCAGGAGCAGGGCCA
>CAYYJM010000025.1:0-8981 GCA_964471755.1 uncultured Alcaligenaceae bacterium | reverse complement strand
TCGAGTACCTGCGCGAGGCCGCCGAGGTCCTCGACCTGCTGAACTACGAGCATGGCCTGCAACACCTGGACGTCAAGCCACACAACCTCTTTCTGATCGGCGGCCACGTCAAGGTCGGCGACTTCGGCCTCGTCGGCAGCCTGGAAGAGTCGGCCGGTCCTCCTGATGCGAAGCGGCCGCCGCTGCGAGTGTCGCCGGCCTACGCCGCTCCCGAGCGGTTCGCCGGGAAGGTCAGTCCTTCCTGCGATCAGTACAGCCTCGCGATCGCCTACACCGAACTGGCCACTGGCCGGCTCCCCTTCGGCGGCACCGACTTCCGCTCCCTGTCCTACCAGCATCAGTACGACGAACCGGACCTGACCGCCCTTCCCGAGGCGGATCGTTCGACCGTGCGCAAGGCCCTGGCCAAGGATCCCGATCTGCGATTCCCTTCCTGCCTGGCGTTTCTGCACGCCTTGCTCTATCCCGGCGCGGCGGGCACGCGGAGCCTGCGACGGCTGTGCAACCCGGTCGGGGAGGGGGCCCAGATTCAGCCGGCGGTGAAGCCCGGTTCGGGAGAGCGGGCCACCGTCCAGGACACGGTCGCCTCGGCCAGCGCTACCACGCAGACCGAGACGGGCGTCGAGTCGGCAGCCGGCTCCGATCCGCTGGTGGGCTGTACGTTCCTCGATTGTCTGGTCCGGTTGCCGTTCGGCGAATTCTGGCGGGTACGAAATCCTCAGGGCGAGGAGAAACTCGTCAAGCTGGTCTTCGGTTTCGAGTCGCGTTCGGACGCCTCGGGTCGCAATCCACTCGAACGGCTGGGGCAACTGCGTCATCCGGGTCTGATCGAGATCGAGGCGACCACGACGCCGGGCCGCCTGGTACTCGTCTCTCCGTATCCGACGCGCACGCTCGTCGATCGTCTGGCGGAAGTCCGAGCTGGTGGGGCGGTCGGCATCTCCCGCGAGGAGTTGCTGGCCTATCTTGGGAAGATTGCCGACCTGCTCGACACGATCCGTGCTCGGGAAGGGCTCCGGCACCTGGGCCTGAACCCGCGACAGCTCGTCCTGGACGAGGACGACGAGGTTCATCTGGCCGACCTGGGCCTGGTCGAACTGGTCTGGCGGCCGGCGGGGCGGGATGCGGCGGCGTTGAATCCGCGTTACTCGGCTCCCGAGCTGTTCGGCGGGCAAACCGGGTTCGGTCGTGGCAACCAGAGCGATCAGTTCAGTCTTGCCCTGATCTTCGCGGAACTTCTCACCGGCGAGCATCCCTACCGGCACCTGAGCCTGCGCCAGATGGCCGCAGTCAAGACTCGCGGTGAACCCGATCTGAGCCTGACCCCGGCCCGGGATCGTCCCATCCTGGCGACCGCGCTCGATCCCGATCCGCTGTGTCGGTTCCAGACCTGCCGTGAGATGATCAACGCGCTGGTGGACGCCTCGAGCAATCAGCCGCCGCGTTCGTTCGACCTGCGTCGGCCTGCCGTGGCGCTGCCGCCGTTGCTCCGGCGAACCGCCCTGGGTCGAGTTCTCCGCCAGCTGACCGACCAGGCCGCCAGCGGGCAGCAGGTCCGCGAGTTCGGCCAGCAGCGGTTTCTGCTGCTGCCCGGTGAGAAGATCGTCCACACCTGCTACGCTCGGCTGGTGCCCAGCACGCTGGCGATCAAGCTGAGTGGCTTCTGCGAGCGCTGGCAGGCGACGGCCATCCGAGCCGACGGGCGACAATTTCTCTATCACATCCGTGTTCCGCCCACGCTTCTGGAGCGGTTCCTCGGTCGGCATCCCGGCCTCGAGGTCAGCTTCACGCTGATGGATCAGGAAACGACCACCTCACTCGCCACCCTGCGGGTCGAGATGCGACCGATTTCCTGCGGGCAGACGTGTGGGACGGACCTGCTCGAGGGCCTGGGGCCGCTGGTGCTGAACAGCCTGCGGGACCATCTCCAGGCGGCTCCCGAGCGGCGCAAGCAGGAGCGGTTTCCCTTCGAGCGTCCCGTGACGGTCTATCCGTTGCGGGAGGACGACGAGTTGGGACCGGGCATCGAGGGCCGAACGCGCAACGTCTCGCTCGGTGGTCTGGGCGTCCTGTTGCCGAGTGGGCCCGAGGGGCAGCAGGAGCAGGCGGTCGCCCTCCACCTGCGTGCCCTCGATCCGCAGGGGGTTTTACTGGCCGGGCGGATTGTCCGCTCGGGGCTCTGCAAGGACGGGCGGCACGATCTGGGGATCGTCTTCGACGACATTCCCACCAGTTGAGAGGACGAGAAGTGAGGACGGCGACCATCCGGCGCGAGACCGGCGAGACGCGCATCTCCTTGACCCTGAATCTGGACGGTAGCGGTCGGGGCGACATCCGCACGGGTGTCGGCTTCCTCGATCACATGCTGACCCTGTTGACTCGACATGGCCTGTTCGACCTGGAGGTTCACGCCGAGGGCGACCTGCACGTCGATGCCCATCACACCGTCGAGGACGTCGGCATCTGTCTGGGCAAGGCGCTGGTCCAGGCCCTGGGCGACAAGGCCGGCATCCGTCGTTACGGTCATGCCATCGTGCCGATGGACGAGGCTCTGGTGACCGTCGCGGTGGACCTGAGCGGTCGGCCCTTCTGCGTCTACCAGCAGGAGTTGCCGGCCGAGCTGCTCGGCACCTTCAGCGCTCCGCTGGCGGAGGAGTTCTGGCGGGCGGTCTCATCGGCTGGTCTGTTCGCCCTGCACGTCCTGGAGCATCACGGCAAGAACACGCACCACCGGATCGAGGCGACGTTCAAGGCCGCCGGTCGGGCGTTGCGCGATGCCGTGGAGGCCGATCCGCGCATGGTCGGCGTGCCGTCCACCAAGGGCGTGCTGTGAGCGGCTCGCTTTCTGGCCTTTCTCCTTTGTGTCCGTCGTGTCTTTGTGGTGAAATCGAAGCGGATTCCGATCCTTCGCGAGAGGTCCCGTCATGAGCAACGAAACGGCGGATCGTCAACAACTGAAGATCAACGAGTTCATGCGCTTGCTGCCACTGACCCTGGCCATCGCCGGCTTGCCCGATGCGGAACAGGGCAAGCTGTACAACGAGGGGCAGATGGACGTTCGTGCCACCAATCTCAAGCTCGCTTACAAGCTGGCCCGGCAACTGCTGATCGACGTTTCGACCAAGTGAGCCGATCCGGTCCCCGCTGTCGGATTCGTGAGCTAGGGTTGACGTGGTGGCGGAAGCCGTGACTTCATCCCGATCCGATGAGCAGAGGGGTATCGCTCGGTCATGCAGACGCTTGCCTGGGAGGTGTTGTTCCAGTCCATACCGGAGGGACAACGGAACAACCTGACGATCATCACTCGTGCCGGGGTCGAGATCACGGTGCAGTGCCTGCTGCGCATCGATCCGGAGTGTGTGGCAATCCGTGGTCGGCTGTCCGGTAGTCAGGACGCCGGCCGGGTCTTCTTCATTCCCTACGAGCAGATCGACCACGTCGGCTTCCTGCGCGAGATGAAGGAAGTCGAGTTCCACGAACATTTCGCTGGTCTGTCCTTTCCGGCTCGCACGTCGAGTCCGGCGAGTGAGGTCGTGGTCGAACCGCCGCCGGAGGAGGCTCCCGCCGGCGAGGACGCCCTGGCGCTGACACCGATCAACCCCGGGACGGCTCCGGCCAGCCGGATGAATTTGCCGATCAAGTCCGAGGTTCTCGAACGCTTCCGCAGCCGATCCAGCCCCGGCCGACCGGGCGGCACCTGAGCCGGTCTGACTTTCTGACTTTCTGACTTTCTGACTTTTTTGGACTGCGGCGATTCTTCGCCGCTCTTCCTTTCTCCCTTCGGAGGATGACCGAGCCAGAAAGTCAGAAAAGGTAGAAAGTCAGAAAGTCAGACCGGCGAAGAATCGCCGCAGTCCAAAAAAGTCAGAACAGAAAGTCAGAAAGGAAGAGCGGCAAAGAATTGCCGCAGTCCAAAAAAGTTAGACCAAAGACCATCGCTCCGATTCCGAGCCGCACCAACTCCTTGACGCGCGGCCTTTCGATCTCAACAATGGGGCCTGTCGGAACCCTCCTTGTGAGATCCCACCGATGGCATCCCGCCTTGTCTTGCTCCTGGTCATTCCCCTGGTCCTCGCCGCCGAGTCGGCCTACCGGCTTGACGTGGTCGAAAAGACTCCCGCACCGAAGGAAGTCGCTCCGGCGATTCGGGCCCTGCTGACCGAGTCGGCCCTCCGTCTGCGCGATGCCGAGGGGCAACTGCTGGCCGAGGTCTGGCTCCGCAAACAGGTGCCCGCCGAGGCGACCGACGCCCAGATCGGCAACGGCCTGACCTATGAAGAGATCCCCGAGACGACCCTGCTCGGCGTGGTTCACTTTCCGGGCGACGTGGTGGATTATCGAAAGCAACGGGTGCCGGCCGGCGTCTATACCTTGCGACTGGCAGTCCAACCCCAGGTAGGGGACCATGACGGCACCGCGCCGTATCCTAACTTCGCCCTCGTGTCGCGTACCGCGACCGACCGTGCGCCGGACCTGCTCGCGATCGAGCAGTTACGCAAGCGCAGTGCCGAGGTGACCGAGGGCCATCCCTCTCCCTGGCTGCTGTTTCCCGGTGGGAAAGACGCCGGCCCGACCGTGAAGCTGCTCGACAAGGGCAAGGGACACTGGGTGCTGTTCTGGAAACAAGACGTGCAAGTTGGCCGCAAATCCGCCTCGCTGGGTTTCGGCCTGACCCTGATCGGCGTGTCCGCGGCACGCTGACGAACCCTCCGGAAGGAAGACCATGCGAACCCTCCTGTTGCTGGCGAGTCTGACGCTCCTGGCTGGTCCCGCGTCAGCCGCCGACTGGTCGTTCTGGCGCGGCCCCGAGAAGAATGGCATCTCGCGCGAGAAGGATCTGCCCGACACGTTCGATGTCGAAAAGGGCGAGAACCTTCTCTGGAAGTCCGACGTCGGCGGTCGCTCCACGCCCATCATCCAGAATGGTCGGCTCTACTTTCTCACCGGTCTGGGCAGTGGCGTCAATCAGCAGGAGCGCGTCGTTTGCCTCGACGCCAACACCGGCAAGCAGCTCTGGCAGCAGGCCTTCAACGTCTACCTGACCGACATCGTCAGCGATCGGCTCGGCTGGACGGTCATGGTCGGCGATCCAGAGACCGACACGGTCTTCGCTCACGGCACCCAGGGCACGCTCGCCTGCCTGGACCACGAGGGCAAGATCGTCTGGCAGCGGCAGTTGACCGAGGAGTTTGGCCGGATCTCCGGCTACGGCGGTCGCGTCACCAGTCCCATCGTCGATGGCGATCTGCTCATCATCAGCATGGCCAACAGCAGCTACGGCCACCAGGGCTTCGGCGGCTGTCGGCTGGTCGCCTTCAACAAGAAGAACGGCCGGATCATGTGGTGGGGCGAGACCGGTCAGCGCGTCAAGAACACCTACTACTCCGTTCCGGTCGTCGCGGTCATCAATGGCGAACGGCTGGTGATCACGGGCGGCGGCGATGGCGGCGTCCACGCCTTCCAGGTCCGCACCGGCGTCAAGGTCTGGAGCAAGATCATCAGCGATGGCGGCATCAACTGCTCTCCGGTGGTCGAGGGCAACTACGTCTACATCGGCCACGGGGAGACGAGCCCCGGTGTGTCGGCTCAGGGCCGTGTCGTCTGTCTCGATGCTGGCAAGATCGAGAAGGGCGAACCGGCCGTCGTCTGGCAGAAGGACGGCCTGAAGATCATGTTCTGCTCGCCGCTGCTGCACGACGGTCGCCTGTACGTTTGCAACGATCTCGGTCGGATGTTCTGCCTCGACGCCAAGACCGGCAAGCAGCACTGGTCGTTCCTGTTCGGCCGGAACAGCAAGGGGTCGCCGGTCTGGGCTGACGGCAAGATCTACATCGGCGAGGTGGACGGCAAGTTCAGCATCCTCAAGCCGGAAGACAAGAAGTGTACGCGTCTGCACCGCGAGGAGTTTGGTCCTCAGGGCGTCTCGGAGGCTGAGATCAACGGCAGCGCCTCCGTGGTCAACGGTCGGGTCTACTTCATGACCAACTTCGCGACCTATTGCATCGGCAAGAAGAATCACACCGCCAAGGCGGACCCGATCCCGGCCGAGGTGAACAAGGAAGAGCCGGTTGCAAAGGACGCCAAACCGGCACACGTCCAGATCATCCCGGCCGACGTGGCTCTTTATCCGGGCAGCGAGGTCGAGTTGACGGCCTACACCTACGACGCCAAGGGCCGTCTTCTCGGCGAGGCGAAGGTGGACTGGGAGGCGGCTCCGTCGCGCTGGCCGCAGCTGGCTCCGGTGCCGATGGGCGGCGTCCCGGCGATCCCGCCGCTCAAGGCCGAACTGAGCGCGACGAAGGAGTCCGTGACGAGCAAGCTGACCATTCCGCAGGGCCCGCCGCAGATCGGCGAGGTGCGGGCCAAACTCGGCGACCTGGTCGGCTACTGCCGCGTTCGCGTCGTCTCGCGACTGCCGTACGTGGTGAACGTCGATAAGGTTCCGGCTCACAAGCCGATCGCCGGCTGGGTCAACGGCCAGGGCAAGTTCGAGACGGCCGAGATGCCCGGTGGCGGGAAGGGCGTGCGTAAGACGAACGTCGTCCCCAGTCCGCTCGTCTGCCGGGCCTACGCCTTCATGGGCGCGTCGAATCTGTCCGACTACACGACCGAGGCGGACGTTCGGGCGACCAAAATCGGCGGCGACATGTCCGATGTCGGCGTTGCAGCCTGCCGCTATTCGCTGGTCCTGATCGGCAACACGCAGGAGGTGCGGCTCCAGTCGTGGGAGGCTCTGCCGCGGGTGAACAAGACGATCGCCTTCGCGTGGCAGCCGGACACCTGGTACAAGATGAAGATCACCACCCGGCCGGTCGGTGCGGACAAGGTCGAGGTGCAGGGCAAGGTCTGGCCGGCCGACAAGCCAGAGCCGCAGGACTGGACGATCACGTTCGTCGATCCGACGCCGAACCGCGAAGGGGCTCCCGCGATCTACGGCTACTCGGCCGGCGTCGGCGGTCCCAAGCAGCCGGGCACCGAGATCTTCTACAAGGACATCAAGGTGACACCGAACGCGAAGAAGTGACGAGGCCAGGCGAGCCCCGTCTTGGCGAGCCCCCCGGCTGGCGAGCCCCCCACGAAAGTGGGGGGAGTCTTCTCGCGGCAAACTCCCCCGGCTTTCGCCGGGGGCTCGCCAGTCGCCGGGGGCTCGCCAGGACCGCCCTCTACATCGCGACCCCGAATTCGTGTAAACTAGCCGTCATCGCGACGGAGTTGGCTCGACTCTTAACCTGCCGCCCGGAATCGAAGGAACACTCCCATGGAATGCTGTCCGGAACTGCGGCGCTGGCTGTCCCTCGGCGGGGCCGTTGGCGTCATGGCGATCGTCGTTGGCGTTCTCGTCTACCAGAACAGCGACTCGACCGCCGCTGATGACAAGGAGAAGTCAGCCGCTCAGACCCAGGTCATGAACCTGTGGGGTGGCAACCTCTCGCGCAACCACGTCAATACCACCGATCGCAACATCCCCGAGGAGTGGAACACCGAGCCGGGCTCCGAGCAGAACGTACTCTGGTCGGTCGATCTCGGCTCGAAGGCCTACGGCGGCCCCATCGTCGCTGGCGGCAAGATCTTCATGGGCACCAACAACGACAAGCCGCGCGATCCGGCCATCACCGGTGACAAGGGCGTCATGATGGTCTTCGACGAACGCACCGGCAAGTTCCTCTACCAGATCGTCTTCGACAAGATCGCCGCCGGGCGCGTCAACGACTGGCCCAAGGAGGGCATCTGCTCCTCGCCGGTCGTCGAGGGGGACAAGTTCTACTTCGTCAGCAACCGCTGTGAGGTCATCTGCGCCGCCACCGCCGATGGCAAGATCCTCTGGAAGCGGGACATGATGAAGCAGGACAACGTCTTCCCGCACAACCTGGCAACCTGCTCGCCGTTGATCGTCGGCGACACGCTGTTCATCATCACGTCCAACGGCGTCGATGAGGGGCACATCAACATCCCGGCCCCGGCCTCGCCGAGTTTCATGGCGATCAACAAGGCCAACGGCGAGAAACTCTGGTCGAGCAATCTGCCCAGCGTCGCCTTGATCGAGGCCCGCAAGAAGAATCCGGACGTGACCCTGAAGGAACTGGTCGATCAGGGTCTGGTGCTGATGCATGGTCAGTGGTCGAATCCGGTCTACGCCGAGGCGGGCGGCAAGCCGCAGATCATCTTCCCCGGCGGCGACGGCTGGCTCTACTCGTTCAATCCCAAGAACGGCGACCTGTTCTGGAAGTTCGACTGCAACCCGAAGGCGTCGTTCTACCAACTCGGCGGCAAGGGAACGCGGAGTGATTTCGTCTGCACGCCGGTCGTCGCGGGCAACTACCTCTACATCGGCGTCGGCCAGGATCCCGAACACAACAAGGGCGTCGGTCATCTCTGGTGCATGGACATCACGAAGGAGCCGAAGAACCCGCAGAAGGATCTGTCGCCGTACAGTGCCAAGGACGACCCGAACCCGAAGTTCGACCCGAAGGATCCGAGGAACAAGGACTCCGCCCTCGTCTGGCACTACGGCGGCGACGCGCCGGCCGGCAGCAAGCGGCCCTACGTGTTTGGCCGGACCCTGAGTACCTGTGCCGTCCACGATGGCCTGGTCTACACGGGTGAGTACGCCGGTATCGTCCACTGCTTCGATGCGAAGACCGGTCAGAAATACTGGGAACATGTCATGGACGGCGACACGTGGGGCTCGCCCTACGTCGTGGACGGCAAGGTCTACATCGGCAACGAGGCCGGTCAGGTGCTGATCTTCAAGACCGGCAAGGAGAAGAAACTGCTCCAGACGATTCAGATGGCCGGCGACGCGCCGATGGTCCGCGCGACTCCGACCGTCGCCAACGGCGTGCTGTACGTGCTGACCGAGAACCCCACCAAGATGTACGCCATCGGCAAGAAGTGAGGCCCTCTGGGCGAGCGTCCTGGCAACCGTCCAGGCGAGCCCCCCACGAAAGTGGGGGGAGTTCCCGCCCTGCAAACTCCCCCCA
>CAYYJM010000024.1:17250-38406 GCA_964471755.1 uncultured Alcaligenaceae bacterium | reverse complement strand
AGCACGGCCGCCGGCGAGAAGAATCGGCCGAGCAGGATGGCCAGCCTCGGCCCGCCGCACTCCTGGAGAATGGTGTCGAACATCGCGATGAACGCCAGGAAGGCGATGAGCATGGCGGCGACGTTCAGGGCGAGCATCATCCCCTGGGACGCTCCATCGCTGGCCGCGTCGATGACGTTGCGGTAGGGCATCTCCTTGACGACGCGGACCGCGCCGAGCGTCTCCGGCGTCTCGGTTTCCGGGATGAGCAGCTTGGCCAGGTAGAGGCTGCACGGGGCGGCCATGACGCTCGTCGTCAGCAGCGCGACGGGGTCGGCCCCCATGCCGGCGAGCAGGGCGAGGATGCCGCCCGACACGGTGGCCATGCCGCCGACCATGAGCGCGAGCAGCTCCGATGTCGTCATCGTTGGGACGTACGGCTTGATGATGAGCGGAGCCTCGGTCTGGCCCATGAACACGTTGGCTGACGCGGAGAGCGTCTCGGCTCCGCTCGTGCCCATGAAGAAGCGCATGACCCAGGCCATCGCCCGGACGATGATCTGGAGAATGCCCAGGTAATACAGGACGGTGAAGAACGACGAGACGAAGATGATCGTCGGCAGGGCGCGGAAGGCGAAGATGAAGCCGCTGTTCGGGCCGGCGAACTTCTCGACCCGGTCCGGCTCGGCGAGCGGGCCGAAGACGAATTTCGACCCGGCGTCGGTGAACTGGAGGAACTTCGCGACGGCGGTGCCGATCTGGTCGAACAGCCAGTGGCCCAGCGGCACCTTGAGAACGAACAGGGCGAGCAGCACCTGCAGGACGACGCCCCAGAGGAGGGTTCGGGCGCTGACCGCTCGCAGGTTCCACGAGAACGCCGCGACGATGGCCACGAAGCAGAATGCACCGATCAGGCTGCGGCACTGGGCCGGGATGCTCCCCTGAAACAGGGAGAGGAAAACAGTCGCCAGTGTGACGCCGGCGAGCAAACCGGCTCGCCAGAACCAGGGCGTCGCCGGCGGTATCCTGGCCGGCTCGGGCAAACTCGACGGGTTGGTCATGGGGGATCACTTCAGTTTGAGCCGGTAGGACAGTTCCTGATACGCCGGCTCCTTCGGCAAGCGCGGCCCGTGGACGATGGCCACGTCTCCGTCGAGGCGATACTCGAACGCCTGGCCCGTGACCGGGTCGTCCGGCACGGGCACGGCCGTGATCTCGGCGAGCGTCTTCGGCCAGCCTCCCGTGCGTGCGGCATGGAGTCGCAGGGCCTCGACGACGCGCAGGGCGGCCAGCCGGCGTTCGATCCGGGCGCTGGCCATCAGCACGCGGGAGACGGCCGGTAGCAAGAGCCGGCTCAGATGGATGGCCGGGGCGTTCGCCGTCGCCACCGGGCCGCGGTCGGCAAGTTCCTTCTCCAACTCCCCGAGCAGCGTCTGGGCCTGCGGATAGGGCAGGGCCATCGCCGTCTGCATCCGGCCGAGCTTCTCCTCGTACTCGACCAGACCGTGGACGATGGCCACGAGCAACGGCGGCCACTGTCGCACCCTGTCGGCCGGGTAGCCGGCGTCGAGCAGGTACTTCAGCGCCTTCTCGTGCTTGAGCTGGATCGTCAGGCCAAGCTGAAGTCGCTCCACTTGCGGAATGCCGATACGGGCTTCCCTGAACAGACTGAAGATACCTCCGCCGCCGGTACTGAACGCCTTCATCTCCTTCTCGGTCGGTAGCGGGCCGTTGGGGTCAAGCGCTAGCCTGAAGAGGGCCGGGAACGTTCCGTAGGTGCCGCATCGCTCGCCGGACATGGACTTGCGCAGACTCAGGAACGGCGTCCCCAGGCCGGTCACGGCCCAGTACAGATTCGGAGATTTCGGATGAGCGATCACCACGTCGAGTTGATCCAGCAGGATCGTCGTCAGCGCGATGCCGACGAGGTGGTTGATGAGCGTCGGCCCCTCACCGATGCGCTGGCTGAGGCGCAGCCCCAGTGCGAGGCTGCGAACGGCGTCGTGCGGTCGGTCCTCCGCCAGGGCGAACCGGGCCTGAACCGCGAACAGCGGCACCAGTTCGCGGGTGTCCTGGACGAGGTCCAGCCGGGCTCCGATCCCTCGGGTGCGGAGTTCCTCGGTGGTCTTGCTCCAGTCGCAGCGCTGGGCCAGTGCTGCCTTCTCCAGCAGAGCGAGGACCGGCGCGATCCGGGCGAGGGTCTTGCCGAGTGCCTTGCGATCGATCTCGCGCAGGGCCGTCTTCTGGACCTCGCGCAACTCGTCGGTCACGGCGCGGTAATCCGTGCTGAGGACTTCCTTCAGCCGGGTCTTCGCCTGGGCGATCAGGCTCAGGCACTCGTCCGGGCCGGCATCGAGCAGCGCCGGCTGAAGGTCCCAGTGGAGCAGGAAGCGCGGCGGCTCGGCTGGCCGCACCACGAGGTTGACCTCCTTCGCCATCGGCTGCCCCACGGTCAGCGCGGTGATGAGCAGCAGCGGCGTCATGGCTTCTTCTCCTCGTTCTTGCAAAGCGTCAGACGAAGGGTCAGCTCGACCTGGCGATCCTCCTTGCGCAGAAGCGGGGCGTGCAGAACGGCCACGTCGCCATCGAACCGGTACTCGAAGGGTTTGAGGGTGGCCGGGTCCATCGGCAATGACACGGCCTTGACATCGACGAGGGTCGCCGGCCAGCGACCCGTCTGGGCGGCGTGCTGGCGGAGGGCCTCGGCGACGCGGAGCAGTTCGATCCGGCGCTGGACGCGCAGGTCGGCGAGGAGGACCCGGCCGCTGGCGGGGAGCAGGTTTCGGGCCAGCGGGAAGGCCGGCTCGTCCGCGCCGGCCGGCCTGGAACTGCGCGGCATCTTCCGCTTGATCTCGTCGAAGCGGGCGCGGGCCTGTGGGTAGGGAAGCAGGGCGGCGGCGGCCATCTGGCCGAGCCATTCATCGTACTCCAGGGCGGCGTGCAGCAGGCTGGCGTTCAGGATGGGCATCTTCGCCACCGTCGCCTCGGGGTAGCCGGCATCGAGAAGGGCCTTCCGGGCCAGGGGATACTTCTTCTGCATCGCCGTCGCCAGCGTCACCCGGTCGATCACCCGCACGATCGGCCGCAGTTCCGGCACGGTGGGACGGTCGAAGATGAGGCCGCGGTAGAGACGCACGAGCTGGTCGAGGGTCGTCGGATCGAGCGCGGTCAGCGGATCGGCCTTGATCCGGAGCAGGCCGGGAACCGTCCCATAGCACATGACCCGCTCGCCCTCATACGCCCTCCGCACGGGCAGGAACGGCCGGGGCAGGTCGGTCAGTGGGCCGTACAGACCGGGGCATTTCGGATGCTGGAGGCAGTCCTGGAGCATGTCCAGCGCGATCCCGCCGGTGGCCAGCGCGACGAGGTGACTGACAAGCGTCGGGCACTCGCTGATCTGGCGAGCGAGGCTGAAGGTGGTCGCGACGACCTCGACAGCCTTCTCCGGGTGTCCCTCCAGCAGGTAGAGTCGGGCCTGGAGATGCAGCAGGGTAAGAAACTCGCGAACTTGCTGGACCTCGTCAAGCAGGGCCGCGATACCGGACTTGCGCAGCCGCTCGGTGACGAAGTCCCAGTTCGCCTGCTCCCGTCGAGCGGCCTGGGCGATCCGGTCGAGCGGTTTCTGGAAGCGAGTGACGATCTCCCGGAGGCGTTTGGAATCGACCTGGGACAGCGGCAGGGTGCGGAGTTTCTCCATCACCGTGGTGAGTTCGCCGTACGCCTGGCGGTCGGGTTCGACCTCCTTGATGGCGGCGTTGGCCTGGCGGTAAACCTCGACGGCATCACCCGGTTTCTGTGCCACCAGGTCGGGCAGCAGTTGCCATCGGAACAGGTTCCGGGCTGGCAAAGCCGGCGACACGGTCAACTCGACCGGGGCCGCCGAGGCCATGCTGACCAGCAGCACGAACGCGAGCAGGACTCGCCACGACGTGGACATGACAGCGATCTCCCGGACGAAAGATGGGACTCCGACAGAGTATCCGGCCCGGGGGGAGGACACAAGTCTCCACCGAGTGCCTCCCCGTAGTCGCTAGATCTAGTAGCGCGGCGCTCCCGCCTGTCAGAGACTACACGGAAAGCGGCTCCCTCGCCCCCGGTACTCCGGGGGAGAGGGTTGGGGTGAGGGGGAATGCCTACGAAACCAGCGAAAACGAAGACCCCTCACCCCAACCCCTCTCCCCGGAGTACCGGGGCGAGGGGCTTTCCGTGCAGCCTCTCATTTATACACAACTTCTGGAAGCGGATGTTCACTGCCAGCGGAAACCCTCTTTTTCAGAGTGTTTCGTGACGTGGTGGCCATCCGTTCAATTCCGACGAACACCTTATTTCGTAGCGGTTTGCGAGTTGTGGATAATCGACAGCGCTCCCGCCCACCCTGCATTGGCAACTACGTGGCTCCCCGATGGGTTGGATCGAGGCCCAGCAGCGACACGGAAATCCGGCCGCCGAAACAGACGGCAACATCGCGCTCGGGAAGCCGTGGTCGGGTATGGTAGTCGCCCGCGTAGACCCAGCCGGTCTCATCCTCCCGATAGGCCAGCGGCAAGGGACTGGAGTCCACCGGGCAGCGAACCGTGTCGGGGTCCGGAGCCTCCGGATCGAGATGCGGCAGGTTCACGTTCCAGAAGGTCCCTCGACCCAGCGGCTCGGCCAGCAAGGTCGGTAGCAGGTTCGCCACCCACCGCGACGCTCGCGGCCAGTCGAAGGTCCGATCTCGCCGGCGATACTGGGAAAAGGCGGCCCCGGCCCAGCCATGAAAGGCGGCCTCGCGAACGGCGGCCACGGTGCCGGAATGATAGACGTCCACGCCCAGATTGCCGCCCGCGTTGATGCCGGAGAGAACCCACGTCGGCCGCGGAACCAGGCCGTGGACGGCCAGGCGAACACAGTCGGCCGGCGTGCCCTCGACCCTGTATCGCCGTGGACCGAGCGCATGAACACGCAACGGAGCATGGGTCGTGACCTGATGGCCACAGTTCGAGTAGCCGCGATCCGGCGCGACGATCCAGACCTCGCCGAGTGGCCCGGCCGCCTGTTCCAGGGCGGCCAGGCCCGGAGCCTCGATGCCGTCGTCATTGGTCAGGAGCAGGATCATTTCACCAGCCGAGCCTCGATCCAGTTGACGTGTCCCTGGACCGGACCGCGCTTGCCGGGACGGACGGCCAGTGTCAGTTCCTTGACATCGGTTATGTCCACGGCCAGCTTGCGGAGCGTGGCCGCACCGATCAGGTCGGGCGCTTCCAGTGTCACCGGCTTGCCATCACGGCGGATCTCCAGGCGAACGGCTCCCTCACGGCCGGAGCGCGGATCGAGACCGACGGTCGCCTCGAAACGACGGTACTTGCCGTCGAGCGGATACGTCACCGACGTGCCGGCGGCCAGGCCCAGGCCGCGAGCGAAGACGCCCTCACCGACGCGGAGATCCCGGTCCGTCGGGGTGCTGTCGATCCCCAGCGGCCAGCGCAGATCGAGATAGGGCGTCTGGGTCGTGGCCGAGGGCTTTCGATCGGTCAGGTAGTCGGCCGGACCTTGCAGGACATCGACGGCCAGCACCCGATTCAGGGGAATTCGCAGGGTCGCGCCGAAGAGCGTCTGACCGCCCAGAGTCTGACCATCGCTGGTCAGGGTGGCCAGGGCCAGGCGAGTGGGGTTCGCTCCCTGCTCGTTCGCATCGCCAGTGGAGAAAACCACCTGATAGTAGCGGCCTTCGGGCCGGAGCTTCTCGGCCAGATCGCTGTTCAGGGCCAGGCAGGCGACCTGTTTGAGGTCCAGCGCACGGTCGCCGTTCTCGGCCTGGAGGGTCAGCCGAAAGGCATCGAGCCGGGTCGGAACGCCAGTGACACGATCGCCATTGTGGAGCAGGACGAGATCCTCCTTGCGCGACTCCCGGAGCAGCCGCCGCTGGAGTACCTCGGCGTTCGACTGGACCGGAGCATCCCACCACAGGAGGCTGACCGCTCCCAGGGCCAGTGAACTGGGCTTGTCGCCGTCGAGGTCGGGATGCTCGAAGATCAGACGATCGTTGTCGATTCGCGGCCGACTCACGGGGATGTGATCGCCGGCCGTGGTGACGAGGTGCAGCCCCTGCGGGAATCCCTGCTGGGCCGGGCCGACGACGCGGAGAGCGTACCAGGTCGGCGGGCCGAAGGTCGTCCGCTTGTCGGCGTCGATCTCCAGCGTGCCGTCGTCCGCCAGGGCGCGGAGCGTCCCGGTGGCGATCCCATTCGTCGTGGACACCTCGAAGCGTGGCGTCTCCGGGGCGCTCTGCCCGAAGGGCCCCGCCAGGAGGGCGATCAGGAGTCCGAGAAGAAATCGACGCACGCGGCTCATTTCTGGAAGATGGTCAGGTAGTTGTTGGGCACCTGGAGGATCAGCAGGGCCATGGCCGTGGCGTAGTGCGAGCAGATCTGATCCTGCCAGGAACCCGTGTTCCGCTGCTGCGTGCCGAGGAGTTCGTCCCGGATCATGGGGAACCACTCGGCCCAGGTCTCGCCGCCGGTGGTCCACATGACCTGGGTGGCGTAGTAGTGGCCGTAGAAGTAGTGCATGTCGGGACGGGCGAGGAAGCCCTGGGCCCCCATGCCGGTCGGTTTCTGCTGGCGGAGAAAGCGGACGCCGGCCTCGACCTCAGGGCCCTCGTAGATGCCGGCCGAGTGCAGGGCGGCGACGCCGGCCGCCGTCCGGGCGAAGGCCTGTACACCACCGCCGCCGGCTCCCTGGAGCATGTAGCGAAACCAGCCCTGCCGCTTGTCCTGGCAGCGCTTGACGTAGGTGACGCACTTGTCAACCTTGCTCTTGGGCACGTCGAAGCCGGCGTTCCGGGCCGCTCGCAGGGCCATGATCTGGCAGATCGTCACCGACAGATCGGCCTCGTGACTGTTCGGCGTGTAACGCCAGCCCCCCTCGATGTTCTGGCTCCGGAGGATCAGCTTGACGGCCCGCTCGAGAACCGTCCGGACGCGCTCGCGCAGCTGCCGGTCGTGGACCTGACCGGACACCTCGGCCAGGAAGAGCGTGGCGAAACCGTGGCCGTACATCGGCCCGTGCTTGGTCGAATCGGGGTTGTACAGGTAGCCGGGTTGGTTCCGCTCACGGTTCTCCTGCGAAAGGACGAAGCGGAGAGCGTCGGTGATGACCCGGCCATACTGTCCGCGATTGGGCATGTGCCCGCCGGCCATGAAGGCGAGCGCGGCCAGGCTGGTGATGGCCGTGTTGCCCGTGTGGACGCCGGTGCCGAACGCTCCGTCGCGGTGCCGATTGGTGGCCAGGAAGATCAGGCCGCGCTCGATGGCCTCGTCGGTTCGCTGGTTGATCATGTCGCGCGAGGCGGAACCGTCGGGCAGGGCTCCTTCCTTCGGGCCATCGAGCAGGGCGGGAAAGGCCAGGGCGGCCCCGGTCACACCCAGGGCACCCGGCACGACTCCGGCCAGGAAGCGACGGCGATCGAACATGGCATCACCTCACTTCTTGCTGCCCTGCTCGGCGAGCATGCGGTAGTACTGCTTGATCAGGTCGCGGTGTTTCTGCATGTACTCCTCCTTGCCGGCGTAGGCGTTCATCTGAGCCCGCACCGTCTCGGGGAGATGGCCCCAGACGTCCTTGTACAGATCGGCCGTCCGATCCGGTGGCGTCTTCGGATCGGGCGTGTTGCCCAGGCCCATCGGGTTGGGATTGGGAGTCTGGCCCGGATTCATGCCCTGCTGGCCCGGAGTCTGCTTGCCACCGCTGCCGGAACCGGGCTGGTTCTTCGCCTGCTGCTTCTGCCCCGGCCCGGTCTTCTGCCGGCCCGAGGTTCCCTGGCCCTTCTGGCGATTCGCGGTCCCCTTGCCCTTCGGTCGGTTCGAGCCACCGCTCCGGGTCATGCTGCCGCCGGACTGGCCCTGGCCGCCCTGCCCCATGTTCTGCTTCTCCTGATTGTCCTGGCCGTCCTGGCCATCCTGCTTCTCCTGATTATTCTCGCCGCCACCACCGCCGCCGCCGCCGTTCTGGTCGTTCTCGGTCTTCTTGATCAGGGAGTCGAGATCCTTGAGGATGTCGTCCTCGATCTGGACGGTGGCCTCGGTCAGTTCCTTGTTGAGCAGTTGGTCCTCGACCCGGCGCATGTTCCGGGCGATCCGTTCGAGCAGTTCCTTCTCGTTCTCCGCGGCCGTGACCGGATCGACGATGGGCGGCTCCTTGGCCGGCTCCTTCGGATCCTCCTTCCGGGCCGTGTCCTTCGGCGCATCGTCCTTCTTCGGCTCGACCTTCTCGGGGGCGTCCGGCTTCTTTTTCTTCTTCAGATGCAGCGGTTCGCCCGGCTCGGCGGGATCCTGAGCGATGCCGGCGCTCGTGGCCAGGACGCTCAGGGTCAATGCGATCAGCAGCAAGCGATGGATCACGGCCTGGCTCCTTCGGGCTTCGCTTCCGGTTCGGGTTGTGCCGCGGGCGGCGCGGGCTCGTCGCCGGGCCGGTTCAGGTCGTCGAACAGTTCGCGAACGTCCTGACGCTGACGGAGCAGGGATTGAAGCCGGGCCAGCCCCTTCTCGTCGAGTCGGGTCAGGTCGGGATGCTCGCGCTTGAAGTCGAGCAGTTGCTGGCGAACGTCGCCTTCCAGGACCTTGAGCAGCTTCAGTTGGGCTAGCGGCGGCAGATGATCGCCCGGAGCGGGCCCCTCGCCACCGCCCTCGGCCGGGGCGCTCAATTGTGGAGCGTCCACCTCCTCCTTGACCGCCTTGAGGACCTGCTCCAGACGTCGGGCGGCCAGGTCCTGCCAGCGGCCCAGATCCGCATCGGGCAACGGCGGCAGCTTCTGGGCGTTCAGTCGGGCCAGTTCCACCGCCCGCTCGCCGGCCTGGACCATCGCCTCGGAGGCACGCTGGACCATGCGCGCGAAGACCGGAGCATTGTTCAGGTCACGGCTCGACACCGCGACCGTCTCGTTGGCCAGGCCCTTCTGAGCGTCGGCCAGCCGGGACAGGCTCGTTCGCAGCGATCGCGCGGTCGGCTCCTGCCGCAGTCGCTCCTGGATTCGCTTCGCCTCGGCCGTCAGGCCGTCCTGCCGCTCCTTCAGGTTCTTGAGTACGTCCATGACACGGATGAGCTGTTCGCGGGCGAGTTCCTCCTGCGTCTGCTCGCGCGATTCCTGCACCTCCTGGCGGGCCTCCTCGATCCGGTCGAGGGCCTCGTTCGCGGCCTGCTCGTCCTCGCGACGCTGCAACTGCTTGACGGCTTCTTCGAGGTTCCGCTGCGCGTTTTCGAGGCCGCGAGCGCCGCCCTGGTTGCGCAGCCGGGCCAGTTCCCGGGCCACCTCCTGGCCCTTCGCCCGAAGCTGTTCTTGCTCTTGCCGTAGACGCTGCAACTCCTGCTCACGCTGGCCGGGATCAGCGATCTTCTCGGCCGCCTGCCGTTGCTTCTTGAGTCGTTCCAGATCGTCCTGAAGTTTCTCCAGCTGCTGCTCGGTTTCGCGGAGCTTCTTCGCCAGGCGATCGAACTTGTCCTCGCGGCGTTCGTCCAGATTCTTGAGCGCCTTCTCCAGGGCGGCGGCCGCGGCACGCTGCTGATCGCGCGCCCGGCTCAGGTGGTTGGCGTCGATCTCACGGCGAGCGTCCTGCATCTTGCCGGCGATGTTGTCCTTCTGGGCCTGCTCGGCCGCCTGACGGAGTTCCGCCGCTCGTTCGGGATCTTTCTTGCCGCGCTCCTCGGCCACGTTCTTGATCTTCTCCACCAGTTCGCTGGTCCGCCGTTCCAGGCGTTGTTGCTCCTCGGCCAGGTTGCGCAGGTCGATCTTCTGACCGGAGGTGAGCCGATCCGGATGCTGGCCTTCGAGCCCCTGACGGTCCAGATCCTGGGCCTTCTGGATCAGATCCTTCTGTTCCTGCAACAGCTTGTTCGCCTCGCCCTTCAGCTCGCGGTCGCTGCTCCAGGGTTCCAGGCGGGCGAGCAGGTCGGTGAGGGTTCGCTCGATCTCCTCCTGGCTCTGTCGGGCGTCGCCCAGGTTCTTCTGGGTGGCCTCCTCGCGGGTGAGCATCGGCTGGCCCTCCAGCCGGTCGGCCGCCTCATTCAGTTCACGGGCCTGCTGTTCCAGCCGGGCGATCTCCTCCTTCGTCGCCTTGGCGTCGGGATTGACGGGATTCTTCTGGAGATCCCGGGCCTGCTGACGAAGCTGGGCTGCCTCGGTCTGGAGGTCCTGGGATCGGTCCAGGCTCCCTTTGGCCTCGGCTTCGCGGGCCTGCTGCTGGAGTTTCTCGGCCGCCTTCTCCAGGGCACCGGGATCGTTGCGCTTCAGAGCGTCGGCCCGGTCGAGTTTGCCCTGAGCCTCCCGGCGGAGTTTGTCGCCGGCGTCCCTGCGGTTCATCGGATTCTCGGCCCGCTCCTGAGCCTTGCGGGCCTCGGTCAGGGCCGCCTGAACCTTCGGTAGCTCATTGGTGGCGATCCGATCCAGTTCCTTCTCGATGTCGCTCAGCCGCTCCTGGGCCGCCGACTTCTGCAAGCCGTTCTGGTCGAGCGTCTCCAGCAACTTCGCCACGTCGGCCCGCATCCCCTGACGAGGCGTGCCGATTCGTTCCTGGATGGCCCCCTGCTGCCGTTCGACCTCGGTCAGGTCGCGCTGCTCCTCGGGCGTCAGCTTCTGGCCCTTCTCGACCTTCGTCTTCAGGTCGCGAACCGTCCTGAGGAGATCGCGCTGCTTCTCACGCTGGCGGAGCAATTCCTGATGAATCCGGGCCTGCTCCTCGTTGAGGGCCAGGTCCAGCCGGTTGCGATCGACGATGCGGATCTCGACCACGCCGCTGGTGCCGGCCTCCTTGTGGGGATTGACCGTGTCGAAGTCATCGGCACAGCCCTCCAGGAAGACCGAGTCGCCCCCCTTGAGGGGCGAACCATCGGGATGGGTGATGCGCTTCAGGGACAGCAGATGCTCGACCTCCAGCCGCGTCGGGCGGAAGTGCGGCGGAGCGACCGCCACGGCCGGGCCGGCCGCCTGGCCGATCTCACGGCGGGCGAGCCCCTCACTGTAGAGGAGCATCGTTCGCGGCGGCTCGTCGCGGTGCGTCCGGTAGCGCAGGAACGCGCTGCGGATGGCGAAGGTGCTGTCCTCGATCAGAACCTCGATCGGGATACTGGCCGCAGGCAGGGCCAGGAGCAGGTTCCGACCGGCGGAGGGGCGTTCGAGAACCACCAGCGGAGCCGGATCGGGCCGAAGGCGCAGCTCGAAGGAGCGACTGCCGCGCAGGCCGGTGTCGTCCTCCAGGTGCAGGAGATAGTCGCCGGCGAGCCAGGGACGGAAGGTCGCCTCGAAGCGTTTGGCATCGTCGCCGAGAACGCCCTCGACCGGCTGCTGGAGCAGCGGGCCGACGACGCGCGACAGGACGGCCTCCAGGCTCGATCCGCCCGGAGGAGCGGTCAGCGGCAGGAGGTGCATCGGGATGCGCTGCTCGAAACGCGGCTCGGACCAGGGCTCGATCCAGACGCGCCGGAGCGGTCGATCGGCCGCTCCGCGCAGGGTGATCCGGGTGCCGGCGATGGCCTCGACGTGGCCGATGCCCGGCGGCAGGTAACGCGGCGAGGGGAGGTCGGTGTAGGCCGGGTAGTCGAGGCGAATTTGCGGCGACGGCTTGCCGTCGAGGAAGGCCAGGGCCGGCGGCGGCAGGACGGCCACCTCGAACACGTCGCTGACGGCATCACCCGCCTGAACGTGGAACCGGAACGAACGCGGAATCTCACTGGCCGGCAGGCGAACGAGGATGAGCCCCTCGCCCGCGCTCTGCTGCGCGATCTTGATGACCTGCTCGCGAACGGGAAAGCCCTCGGGCCGCAGGAAGAGGCGAGCCTCGGCCGGGATGACGCCGTGAACGGTCCCCTTGATCTCCAGCCCCTCGTTCAGGGCGAGGCGGCGTGGTGGCGGCTCGAGGGTCAACTGTGTCTGCGTCGGCCAGTCGTGTCGGCCAAACGGATCGGCCAGCCGGGCGAAGGCGGTAGCGGCCTGAGCCGGGTAGAAGACGCCGAGAACCACGACGGCGACCAGGGCGGCGACGCCGGTCAGGCCGGCCAGGCGGACGCCGCGAGCATCGATGATGCGGAAGAAATCGCAACTGGCCGCCTTCTGCAAGGTCTGGCGCAGGGCCAGCCGACGCATCGCCTCCGATTCACCGGCCGGAGCGTCGGCTCCCCGATCGAGAAACTCGATGGTAGAGGCCAGGCAGTCGTTGAGGACCGGGTAGCTCTCCTCGATCTTCAGTGCCAGGCTGAGGTCGTCCGCCTTCGCCGTCAGGGGCCGGATCAGGTAGTTCAGGAGGAGCAGCCCGCCGCCGATGAGTGCGCCGACCAGGAACAGGGCACGGACCAGGGCGGGAAGCAGCCAGCGAAAATCGAGCAGGCTCGCGACGAGCAGCGGCAGCAGCAGAGCGACGACGGTCCAGCCGAGACCGCGCACGAGATGGACCCGGCGCAGCCGACCGCGCACGGCGGCCAGGCGGCGTCGCAGGACGCTGGCATCGACGGGGCCCGGTTTCACCGTGGCGACAGGCATCGCGGCACCTCCGAAGGGGGTCGGCCATCTTCCTCAACTATAACAGGTTGAGCCGCTTCCGCCACAGCCATTCCGTCGTCAGCAGGGCGATGGCCAGGAGGAACAGCACCGGGTAGGTCCACACCAGCCAGGGCGGCCCGGTCGAGGCCAGGGTGACCCGGTTGCCATCGGGCAGGGCGGCGATCACCTGGTCGGCATCGGCCAGCGTGAAGTACTTGCCGCCGGACTGCTCCGCCGCCTGTTGCAGCTCGCTCTCGTTCAGGCGGAGACCGTACATTTCGCCGGGCGGCGCGACGACCTTGCACTCGGCGTGCGGTCGAGGTTCCGGCACCGCCGGCCGGGAGAGCCAGAAGCTGTACTCCCCCTCCGGCGTCTGGGTCAGGACCGCCTCGTAGGACGCCCGGCTTCCCTCGATCTTGCTCAGTTGCAGCGTCCGCGTCTGCGTTTCGCCCTTCCCGGGAAGACGACGCTCGACGATGACTTCAACAACCGTGGCATCCGGCGGTGGCGGAGCGTCGTCGGGGAACCGCACCAGCACCTTGATCGGCTCTCCCCGCCGGTAGTTCGTCTGACGATCCAGCCGCAGATCGATCCGGCCCAGTCGGCTGCGCGACAGATAGCGGATCGTCTGCACCCAGAACTGGTTGAAGTGGACGAGGTCGGTACGGAAGCCCCAGCGCCAGGTTTCGTCGAAGCCGAAGAACATGCATCGGCCCGCGCCGACGAACTGCTGCAACACCAGGGGCAGCTTCGCCGCCGTCTCGCCGCCGTCGCCGACGAGCTTGATCTTCGGATGAGTGGCCAGGATCTCGGCGGCACGCTTGGGCGTGAAGCTGTCAGCGTACCAGTACATCTCCTTGAGCCGCTCCCAGATATCGTCGTTCTCGCGCTCCTCCGGGCTGAAGCGGAAGATCGGGTGCATCCGGCCCGTCGGCGTCAGGTCGAGGCGGTAGCCGTCGAGCAGGGCGACATCGACCTCCTGCGGCCGGGCCTCCGCCGGCAGCTCGATTGGCAGGATGGCCGCCAGCGGCGTCCCCTGATACGCCCGCGGGGTATAGCGCTCGCCGGCGATGACCAGCAGACCGCCCCCCTTCTCGCGGACGAAATCGGCCAGGCTCTTGAGGAAATCTTCCATCCGGGCCGGATCGCTGGGCCGTGGATTGACATCGCCGAGGAGGACGACGTCGAAGCCTTCCAGCTCCTTGCGGGCCGGCAGCTCCGAAATGACTGAGGCGTCCTGCGCCGCGTGGGCCGGGTCGGCGTCCTGAAGATAGACCTTCAGCTCGATCGTCTTGTTCCCCTTGATCCGATTGCTCTCGCGTTCCAGCAGCGTCTTGATGAAGTGGTACTCGTACCGGCGGTAGCCCTCGACGTAGAGGACCTTGATCAGCTTCGTCTCGCGCACGGAGACCGGCCGTTGCAGCCGGTTGTTGTCCTTCTCGACTTCCTCGGCCTGGATCGGCGTCTTGATGACGTAGATCTTCTCGCCCGCCGTCCGGGGGATGTGCGTCAGGCGAACCTTGACCGGCTTGCCGGAGCCGTCGAGCGTGACCATCTGCCGGTCGAGCGGTTCGGCGTCCTCCTTGCCCTTCTCGTGCAGGGTGACCGGAACGCGCATCGGCTCGTAGCCGGTGGCCACGATGCGCAGCTCGAAGACGAGTCGATCGTTGACGTAGCAGGTGTCCTCGACCTGGAGATCCTGCAACTGCACGTCGCGGACATCGTGAGCGGCTCCGAGACCGACGAAGAAGAGCGGCACGCCCATCTGTCGGGAATACTTCGAGACGCGGGCCAGATCCTCGCCCTCGGTGGTGACGCCATCGGTGAACATGACGATCGCCGCCAGCGACGAGCCACGGAAGTCGTTGATGACCTGACGCACGGCCGATCCCAGCTGGCTGCTGTCATGGGCCGGGACGGCACGCAGTCCGTTGATGGCCTGCCGCACGGTATCGAGGTCCGCCTCCGTCCGGGCGTCGGCCACTCGCTCGGCCCGTGTCGAGCAGTGGTAGACGTGCAGGCGGACCTTCTTCTGCTGAAACAGAGTGCCGAGCCAGTCGGCACTCGGTCGCGTGAGGATGAGCTGCCCCAGCTTGAGGCGGTCCCCCTCGGTCAGCGACGCTTCCGTGAGCAGCCCCTCGGCCGCCTGGCGAATGCGCGTGTCGGTATGGTTGTCCACCGCGCTCATGCTCTGGGAATCGTCGATCAGGACGACGACGTCCGGCCAGCCCTGCCGCTCGAACCAGAGTCGGAGTTGTGGCAGAAACACGGCGAGCATCAGCAGAAGCAGACCGAGCCGGAGCGTCGCCAGGATCAGATGCTGTACCGGCCGCACGTTCCGCCCCTCACGCCGGTAGACCATCCAGACAAAGGCGATGGCGACCAGGCCAAGAGCGCCGCCGAGCCACAGATCGCTGCCGCCGCCGTACAGATACGACGTGTATTCGAGCCGCCAGTGACTCTCCTCGCCGACGGCGGGAGCCGGCACGCCGGACAGCCCCTCGACGCCCCGTCGCAGATCGGTCGGCAGGAAGCCGAGGAAGTCGCCCGTGACGGCATCGTGCAGCAGGACCGCCCCGATGGCGACGACGACGCCAAGGAGCAGCACCGGCACCAGACGCAGACTCCAGGTCTGCCAGGCCGGCGGCCGCTGCTTCGTCTCGTCGATCAGGGCGACCTGACTGTAATGGCCGAAGAACCAGGCCATGACGATCTCGGCGAGGATCAGACCCAGACAGGCGAACAGCAGCCAGCGGGCGATGGTCGTGCCGAGGGGGTTGTAGATCACCTCGACCGTGTTGCCGGCGATCGGATCGCGAACGATGGCCGCCGGGTCGGTCGCCACCTTGATCTCGCCATAGGTCGCGGTCAGCTCCTCGCCGGTGGCCGGGGTCAGGTTGCTTTCCGAGGTCGCGGGCACTCCGCCGGTCGGCACGTTGACGGCGAAGGGATACTCGGCCTTCTTGCCATTCAGGGTGACGCGGTACAGACCGCTCACGTCGGTGTCGAAGTAGCGCAGGACGCTGGCGTCGTCGAGGTTGATCGTCCGGGCGGACTCGGTGCGGCCGTCCGGCGTGGCGATCGACGCGGCCAGGCCGCCATCGGGCGTGTCGAGGAAGAGTTCCAGCGGCTGAGCCACCTCGACGGCCTGCTCGCGCAGCCGACCGGCGGCGGCGAACAGGACCAGCTCGTTCATCAGGGCCGGGAAACTCGGCGAGGCGGGCCAGTTGCTCCACTGCGCGTTGACCGGCGTGGTGATCAGCACCGTCTTGCCGCGTAGCCGGCTCGGCAGGGGCGGATCGCCGGGCTTGCGGACCTCGTTCGCGGGCGGATTCCACTCCAGGATGGCCGGGCCTCCCGTTGGCCGGGTGACCTTCTCGGCCTCCTTCTCCTTGCCGGGAACGGCCTCCGCCTCGAAGGAGAGGACACGCCGTGGGCGGATGCCGGCGGACGGCTCACGCACCTGGAAGAAGGCCTGGAAGCGCGGAGCGAGCAGGCTGGCCTGATCGTTCGCCGCCCGGAAGGCGCTGATCGGCGGCTGCTGATCGCTGTCCGCCTCACGGTGGAAGCGGAACCGGAAGGGGGAGTCCGCATCGACCTTCTGGAGACTGAGCAGGCTCGCCGGCAGCAGGGCCGCGACGGGGTTGTTCTCCTGGCGGAACAGGACGCGGTTGTACTCGTTGACCTGCACCTGCGGGCCGAGAGCGAAGATGACGCCGCCGCCACCGCGAACGAACTGGGTCAGCCGCCGCCCCTCCGTCGGCCTCAGCGACGGTAGATCGCAGAGGAAGACGCAGTCGAAAGACGACAGATCGCCCTTCTCGCCGTCGGCGAACCGATCCGGCGAAAGCACCACCGGCTCCATCAGGCCAAGGTTCGGCGTCTGCTCGCCGAAGGGGTTGAGTGCGAGGCGAACCCATTCGGCGGACTGATCGAACGGTTCGCCGATCGGCTTGCCGTTGATGAGCAGGACGCGGAGATGTTTCTTGACCGTGACGACGACGGTGCGAACGTCGTCCAGGGCGAGGTTGTCGCCCGGAGCGATCCGGTCGTCCACGAGTCGGCCGAGAACCTTGATTTGCAGGACGTAGTCGCCCGGTTCGGGGAACTTGTAGGTGAAGGCGACCGGCGTCTCCTGATTGCGTTCGACGCGAACCTTGCTCCGCTGGATCTCGTTCATCACCAGGGGTTTGCCATCGGAGCCGCCCTGGACCTTGCCGACGAGGAGGGCGACGACCTTGTCATCGGCGTCGGTGCCGTGGTTGTGCAGGGTCGCCTTGATGGTGGTGATCCGCCCCGTGGTGGCCAGCTCGTCGCCCAGGGTCAGGTTCGTGACGGCCAGGTTGCCGGTCGGCCCCTCGGCGGTGCTGACGTTGACGAAGTAGAGCGAACTGTGCCCTCGGGGGCCGTTGCGGATCTTCTCCAGGGTGCCGGTCAGGGTGGTCGCCTGCGGAGCGAGCCAGGTCGATTTTTGCAGATCGGTGAAGAAATAGACCTCGCGGGCGGCGAACTTGCCCGGCGACGAGGCGAGCAGGCCGGCGACGCTGCTGAGCGTGGCGGCGACATCGGCCGTGCCGTGCGGCAGACGCAGTTTGTCGATCTCGCCGATGACCCGGCGTGCATCCTCCGACGGCTCGCCGACGATGCGACGGGGCGGGTTGGCCATCAGGACGACGCTGAAGGCGTCGCCGCCGGGGCTCTCGCGAACGACCTTGCGGGCCATCTCCAGGGCCCGGGCGAAGCAGGTTTGCTCGCCCTGCTTGAGATCCATGCTGAACGAGCCGTCGATGACGAGGATCTTGTGCGTGCGGACGGAACTGGCCTGGATGCCGACGACCGCATCGGGGAAGGCCCAGCGCCAGCCGGCCTCGGCCCAGGGCGTGACGGCCATCATGGCCAGGGCGAGCAGGGCGATGACCAGGCAGCGGCACAGGAGCAGCAGCAGTTGTTCGATGCGCAGCTTGCGGGTGTTCTTCTTCTGGGCCGTCAGCAGGAAGCGCATGGCCGCCCACTCGACGATCTTGAAGCGCCGTCGATTGAGCAGGTGGATGATGATGGGAATGGAGACGGCTCCGCCGGTGACGGCGGCAGCAGACCACCACGTCTCGAAGAGGACGGCCAGCGGAAGCATGGTTGCGAACAGCCAGGTCATCGCGAAATCCTCGCTCCGCTTACGAGTGCGAACGGGCCAGTCGGCTGGCCAGGTAGCCGGCCAGGACCACACCCAGGGATTGATCCGTCCGCAGTTGCAGGAAATCGACGTTCTGCATCAGGCAACCGCGCTGGATCGCCTCGGCATGGGCCCGCATCTGTTCGAGGTAGCCCTCGCGGAGGGCCCGCGGATCGGTGAGCAGCTCGGGCTCCTGTTCCAGGCCGCGGAACAGGGTCGAATCCTGGAACGGAAACTCGACCTCGGCCCGGTCCAGTACCTGCATGACGACCGCCTCGTGACGCTTGAAGCGCAGGTGACGCAGGCCCGCCAGCAGATCCTCGGGATCGTCGAACAGATCACTCAGGACGACGACGATGCCACGCCGCGAGATGCGCTCGGCCAGGTCGTGGAAGATCGGTGCGAGCTTCGTACGGCCCTTGCCGGGGCCCTTGTTGAGCAGGGCGACGACCTGTTTCAGGTGCGACGACTGGCTCGACGGGCGAAGGAACTGACGGACGGCGTCGTCGTAGGTGACGACGCCGACGGAGTCCTGCTGATGGAGGGTCAGGTAGGCGAGGGCGGCGGCGGCCATGGCGGCGTAGTCGAACTTGCGGACCTTGCCCGAGCCGTAGGTCATCGACTCGCTGGTATCGACGAGGAGCCAGAGGGCGAGGTTCGTCTCTTCCTCGTACTGCTTGAGATAGAATCGGCCGGTGCGGCTGTAGACCTTCCAGTCGAGGTGCTTGAGATCGTCGCCCGGAACGTATTCGCGGTGCTGGGCGAACTCGACGGAGAAGCCGTGGTAGGGGCTCTTGTGCAGGCCGGAGAGATAGCCCTCGACGATGAGACGAGCCTGGAGTTCCAGGCCGCGCACCGAGGCGAGGGCGACCGGGTCGAGGTACTTTCGGGCGTCGTCGGTACGCGGGTCGGGTGTCTGTGCCATGCGTTCACCTCTCCGGTGTCGGCTGTGGAATCGGGGCCGACAGGCGGAGTACCACTCTACCATTGCTGGGCGAGATCTGCACGTCCCGCACCGGCACCGTCGGGCCATCGGTGAAGCCGACCTGTAGCCCGAACGTGTCGATCCGATCCTGAACCTCGTCGGCGAGGTTGAAGATCTGATCGGAAACCAGGGACTCGAACTCCTCGAAGAGCTGTCGGAGTTCGGCGGGCATCGGTTCGAGATCGACGGTGCCGAGATAGCGCCCATCGACCTCTTCCCGCAGGTGAAGCCGACCGACCATGACCTGGTTGCGGTTTAGAAGCACGGCCTCGATCATGGCTCACTCCACTTCCGTTTCCGTGAACGTCTCGGCGAGTCGGGCCAGGTTCTCGTCGGTAAAACCGGCCGCGCCGTCCGGGTGGATGATCCGATAATGGTTGGGAAGATTCCGCGACGGCACCGCGATCACGTCAAACCCGACAGCGCGGATCGCCGCGATCGATGCCGAGCCAATTCGGTGAGACGCCTCCTGAATCGCATCGATGGTCGGAAACGTCTGCCGCATCTGAAACGCCGCCTCCTCAGGAGTATCGGTCTGGATAACGGAGATGCCCGGTGGATCAAGCTGCAACTCGCGGGCTTTCAGCCGCAGGTTCTCCACGTTCGCGCCGCCGATGCGATGAATGTCCCCGGCCATACTTTGGGCTCCGTCAGATCTTCGCCGGAGTCTGGCCCTCCAACCGTTCGTTCGGATCGCGCGGAATCATCGCCGCCAGGCGCTGGACGATGTCGTCCGGCTTGATGCCCTCGGCCTCGGCGTTGAAGTTCGTGATGATCCGATGCCGCAGCACCGGGGCGGCCACCGAACGCACGTCCTCGCACGAGACATAGTAGCGACCATGCAGCACGGCCCGGGCCTTGGCCGCCAGGATCAGAAACTGCGTCGCGCGCGGACCAGCTCCCCAGGTGACGTACTCACGGATGAACTCCGGTATCTCCGCCTCCTTCCGCGTCGCCCCGCTGCCGACCCGACTCCCCTTTCGCGTCAGGCGGGTGAACTTCATCGCGTAACGGATGACGTACGGCGCGACCGGCACCTTGCGGACGATGTCCTGCATCTCCTGGATGTCCGTCGCCGACAGAACGCGCTCGACCTGAGCCTGCGTCGGCGAAGTCGTCGTCTCGACGATCTTGAACTCCTCCTCCTCCTCGGGATAATCGACGAGGATGTTGAACATGAAGCGATCCTGCTGCGCCTCGGGCAGCGGATAGGTGCCCTCCTGCTCGATCGGATTCTGCGTCGCCAGGACGAAGAACGGGTCGGGCAGCCGGTGCCGGGTGCCGCCGACGGTCACCTGACGTTCCTGCATCGCCTCCAGCAGGGCGGCCTGCGTCTTGGGCGGCGTCCGGTTGATCTCGTCGGCCAGGACGATGTTGGCGAAGATCGGCCCGTGCAGGAACTTGAACAGACGCTGCCCGGTCGTCCGGTCCTCCTGGAGAACCTCGGTGCCGGTGATGTCCGACGGCATCAGATCGGGCGTGAACTGAATGCGCGAGAAGCTCAGACTCAGGGCGTCGCCGAGCGCGCGGATCATGAGCGTCTTGGCCAGGCCGGGCACGCCCACCAGCAGACAGTGCCCCCGAGCGAAGATCGAGATCAGCAACTCCTCAATGACGCGCTCCTGGCCGACGATCACCTTGGCGAGTTCCTTGCGGACCCGACGGTAGCCATCGTTGAGACGTTCGATGGCCGAGGTATCGCCCTCGATGCGCGGCCAGTTTTCCTTGCTGACCTCGGCCGATTCCTCGACCTCGACCGGGTCGAGATCGATCGGCTGGACACGTTGTGGCTCGTCAGCCGAGAGCCAGTTCCCGCAGCCACACAGTCGGCGACCACCCGCCGGGACCTGGACCAGCAAACCACAGTTCCCACATCGCACGTTCATGGCGTCCCCATTTCGGCCCGACCCGCATCGTCCCCGGTGGACCGGGGCCTATTTCAGGTTCCAGCAGCGCGCCCCCAGCACCAACCGCCAGCCGTCGAGCGTGGGCAACAGATGCATCTCGCCCGCTTCCGCCCCCCGGAACGGGGTGAACTGCGGTCGCAGATACGGCCGCAAGCCCGGTCGCCAGCTCCAGGTGAACCGGGGAGCCGAGCGAAACGGAATCTCCAGCCGGGCCGGGTTCCCCGTCGTCGCATCCAGACGCAGAATCGAGGTCGGCGTCCCGAAGCCAGCGGTCGGCGGATACTTCATCTTCCATTCTAGAGTGCCGAAGAGACAATGGAATTCCGTCCCTTCCACCCGAACGGCCGCCGGCATAACCAGAACCTCGTCGCCGACGAGGTCGCATCGATGGGTCGCCGGGCCGACCGGCAGCGGCTGACGCCAGCGCACGGCGGCGTCCAGGGTACTTCGTGCGACCAGGTCGGTTCCTTCGAGGAGAAAGACGGAATTGCCCAGAACTCGACCGCTGGACAAATCGAACGGCTCGGCCCGCAGCAGACGCGGCAGGGCGCTCTGCGGCTGGCCGGTGCGCAGTTCCAGGCGGTGAAGTTCGTGGCCGATGTTGACCGGC